>QHYQ01000381.1 GCA_003224175.1 Acidobacteriota bacterium | reverse complement strand
CAAAGTACAACACCGTTTGAGACTTTTGCTATTAGGAATGTTCCTTAGAACTGCACTTTTCCACAGCGCGGTTCCTACAGACCGTCGCTAAGCAGGATTTTGCCCGGTGATTCCTAATCAGAGTCATTTCCGCGATTAGCCAAAGTGGAGTCGGTCACGGGCACCAGCAAGGTGCATGACTCATTTTGAAGTTTCTGACCGGCGTGACAGACACCAAACGGTCCCATACGAGCAAAATATGCAGCAATCTCCAGGCTCTGGCTTGAGCATAATTCCGCATCCTCTGCACTCGTAGAAAAATAGGCAGGTAGTGGTTGGCATCTGCTCCTTGCGAGTGTGTCCGCAAGAAGGGCATGTAATTGTCCCATCCATCTTTCAAAGATAGTGTAACGCAACCGCTAGCGTAGCTAGTATTGCGAGGCGGTCGAGTGTCGTTCGCGCAGCCCAGGAGAAGTTCTGCAAGATCGAAAAGAGTATATCAATCCTGACTGACAAACGGATGCCGCCTGAGAGGTGGGCGTTGCTGTCTGGGCTTCTACCTAATGATCGTGATCGCCGTGTATGTGCCGTTCGGCACCATGTCGATATTATGTGCTTTAATGATGAGCTTGGTGGCTGGGTTTTGCTCCTGCTTCGTTACAACCTCACCAAACTCGGGGTCATCGTGGGCCGCCTTGAGGCGTTTGTCACGCTCCTCTCTAGACGGATAGCCCCGCATGTAAATGAACGTATTCTCGCCGCTGATGCCCAGTTCCGGGTCGCTCTGCTGTGGGATCCAGTACCCCACGTTCGTGATTCCGTGCCTCGCGTAGATGGCGGCTGTGCGGCTCGCGAAACGAAGCGCGGATCGGAGCCCAAGGAGTCGTATTCTGTTCGGCGTCGGCCTACAAACCAAACACAAAGAGCGCGTATCCGGCCGAAATGGCAACGTACTGCTTACCGTCAATAGCAAACGAAATTGGGATGCCCCGTACAGCACCGCCAAGCTGAATATCCCAAAGCGGCTTGCCGTTTTCGGCGTCCAGAGCAAAGAAGTTTCCTTCCTCGGTGCCCGCGAACACCAGGCCGCCCGCCGTGGAGAGCAGGCTGGTCCATCCGGGCGAGAGCAGTTTGAACTCCCATTTTATTTTTCCGGTGGTTGCCTCGAGGGCCCGAACCGCGCCCCAGGCCGGATCTCCATTGACCGCCAGTCCGCCCCCTCCGGTGAAAGCTGTGCCGGCTTTGTACGGCACCTCGCCCTTGAAGTAGACCGTGCCCATTTCGCGAGCCGCTTGATAGAAGAGTTTTGTCTGCGGACTATAGCTTGCGCTCGGCCAGTTGGATGCGCCCTGGATGTTCGGAAAGACGAGATTTCCTTCCACGCTCGGATCGGTTCCTTTACGGACAATCGGACGCCCCTTGGCATCGAGGCCATCAGCCCATGTTTGTTTCGCGTACGGCCTTCCGGTCAGAAACTCGCCCGTCTCCCGATCCAGCACGTAATAGAACCCGTTCCGATTGGTCTGCGCCAGGAGTTTGCGTTCGCGGCCGCCGAGCTGCGCATCAAAGAGCACCAGCGTTTCGTTGGCATCCCAATCGTGAACGTCATGCGGCGTGAATTGGAAATACCACTTCATCTTTCCGTTGTCGGGATTGAGCGCGAGAACAGAGCAAGTGTAGAGATTGTCGCCTTGTCGCTCGTCCCCATTCCAATCAGGTGCAGGATTGCCCGTGCCCCAATACAAAAGATTCAGGTCCGGATCGAATGATCCGGTGAGCCACGTTGATCCGCCACCAGTCTTCCAACTGTCTTGGCCCCATGTCTCCGAACCAGCCTCTCCGTGCGCCGGAACTGTGAACGTGCGCCACAGCCGACTCCCGGTTTTCGGATCATACGCGTCCACAAAGCCGCGTATGCCGGTCTCAGCGCCCGACACGCCCACGATAATCTTGCCGTCGAGCGCAAGCGGCGCGAGCGTGAGGTAATAGCCCTTCTTGTTGTCCTCGACCGTGACATCCCAGCGGACCGCGCCCGATTTCGCATCGAGCGCCGTGAGGTGGCCGTTCACGTTCCCGGCAAAAACCGTGTCGTCCAGGATGGCCACGCCTCGATTCACCGGCGGCGACCCGATCACGATTACGTCCTTCGGGATCTCCGGCGTATAGGTCCAAAGCGGCCGGCCCGTGCGCACGTCAAGCGCGGTAACCGTGCTCGGCGGCTCCGTCATGTACATTACGCTGTCCGCGACGATGGGAGATGTTTCGATGATTCCCGCCTGGCGAATCTGATACACCCAGGCAGCTTTCAACTGGCTGACGTTGTCGCGGTTGATCTGACTCAGTTGCGAATAGCGCTGCGAGCGGTAGCTGCCTCCGTAGGTCAGCCAATTCCCTGGCTCCCTATCGGCGCGGAGAATCCGCTGGTACGGCACCTGCGCCAGCAAGTGCCCGTGAAGAATGAACGTCGATATCAGCATGGCCGAAACGACGGGTCCTGATCGGCGGATTCTCACTGTGCACCTCGCAGGCTCGAGAGATAGGCAATCAGATCGTCCAGCTCAGGCTTGCTTAGCCGGTCGCTGAAGCTCGGCATTAGGCTCTTGCCTGATTGCTTTTCAATACGGCTCAGGTCCGCTTTGCGGAAGGAATATAATTGGTTGGCAGTATCGCGCACTTGAATGGTAAAGCTATCTTCGTTGATTCGTAGGCCGCGGATTTCTCGTCCTTCACGGGTCACTACGACCACCGGCAGAAATTCGGAGAATCCCCGCGCCGGGATCGGCAACGTCCCGCGGGGGAGCCGAGCGCCGGGATCGACGACGGCCTCACGCAAATATTCAGGGCCCCGCAATCGACCAATCTCCGTTAGTTCCGATCCCAGACTGCTGCCCTCGCCTTTGATGATATGGCACGACTGGCATCCGAGCTTTGTGTAGGTCTCCCTCCCTTGTTGAACGTTTCCGGGCGCAGTAACCGCAGCCGTTTGACCGAGCGATCGCACATAGCTTGCCAGCTCTCCGATTTCGTTATCGGTCAGCCGCCGCACTCGGGGCATGCCTCTTTCTGGAAGCCCGTCGGCGATTAGGGCACGCAAGGCCGCATCGTCAGGAGCGCGAACCAGTTTCGGTCGGTTCAGACTGGGAGCATCTCCTCCTTTGCCTTCAAAGCCGTGGCAGGTGACGCACATCCCCGCGAAAAGTTTGCGTCCCTCTTCCACATCCGATCGAGCCTGTGAGCGCAGCGGCTGTACAAGGCCCGTTGTCGCAATGAGAATTACGACACCGGCGACACCGCGTTTACCGAGTTGCATGGTGAAACGCCGAAATTTCTTCAGGATTTCCTCCGAGGGAGAGAGTTACTTCCCTCCCTTCGATTTCTAGAACGTGGTTTTACTCTACCTGTACTCCTAATTCCAGGGCTTCCCCCGCCTCCGATCAAGTGCCGTCACCGTTTGCCTCTGCTGCAAGTGGCTGACTATGGCATTACGGCTGAAGATTCATGCGCCGCAGCAGGTCAGCGAAGCACGGTTCGAAGCTGAGCGGCTCAACAGTTGGTTGGTCGCATCACGATTTCATTGCAACGCAAATCCATTAACACCAGAACTGACAATCACGACGTATTGCTTACCGTCGCGCCCCATGTAACTCATCGGGTTCGTGCATCCCTGGGTGTCTAGTTTCGTTTCCCACAGCAGCTTGCCTGTCCTAGACTCGAATGCGCGGAGTCGATTGTCATTAGTTCCCGCGATAAAAACGAGTCCTCCTGCCGTGGCGATCGGCCCACCTTGGCCAAACGCTCCTGTGTTGTGAACCCCCTTGGCTTCCAGTGCATCACTTGTGCCGAGCGGAATCCGCCAAGCGATGTCTCCAGTATTCGCGTTAACCGCCATCAACTCCGCCCAAGGCGGTCGCTGACAGGGCAACTGCGTTTTCGGGTCCCAGAACCGTGCGTAAAACGTGCCTGTCCCCAGAGGACTGAAGCGGCGGTAAGCTACCTGGTCGCCCTCTGGACTTTTATCGAGGCGGCCGAGGCCCCCTCAGGCTGCTTCTACTCCCGGCCTATCGACGAGTCAAGAAAGATAATTTTTTCAGCGCGACAAATTCGGAAAGCGAATCGCACCGGCGGCGACCTATTGGAGGTTCATGCGGCGGAGCAGGTCGGCGAAACGCGGGTCCGAGCACACCGAAGCAATTTCGCACTAGGTCCAAAAAAATCTACGCAGTTGGCGAGGAGCTTCGTACCCTCAGTCGCGAGCGCTCTGCGAATTGACAAATTTGCACACGTCTTTGACTGCGTTGCTGAGGAGCACGGTGGAGGTGCTGTAGACGGCTTGGCCGCCTTTCTGGAATACAGTGAACTTGTAGTTGCCCGACCAGCCCCACGCCTCAAGCATGAAGTCGGACTTCCTCGAGTCGAGAACAAAGGAGACGTTCGGGCACTTGTCCACAATATGCTTCATGATGTCAGCACGCGGAACGCTGGAGGCGGGAGACAACACGAGTTTCACCGGCTTGGGTTCCGCCCCGATGCCCGCCGCGACCGCCAGCAGCAACATCGTGTAAACGAGCAGGATCTTTTTCGTGGCCAGCCTCCTCTCCATAGGGGAGATTTCCGACAAATGTGACGCGAGCTGGATGCCGATGGTTGCCGGTGACGCCAGTATCCACATCATGGCCAAACCGCTCGCACAACTGGTTGGGATTGTGTGAAGGAAGACTCACGCAAACTTTACGATTTTCACGGCTCCAGATTCATGCGCCTCAGCAGGTCGGCGAAGCGCGGGTCCGAGCGCAGCGGATCGAAGTGTGGGTCCACTTTAATCAAGGTCTGCGCAACGGGCTTCTCCGGGCTATCAAACCGCCGTCGTTGGATGTATAGTTGACCGGAAGCGAGAATAGAAATCCTGGCTTCAGGAGGCAAGGTTATGATGCGCTTCGTCCTTGCTGGACTGACGGTGGTGGCAGTGGCCGCTGGAGCAACCGGTCAGTCCTCTCCGCCAACTTTTTCCAAAGACGTACTTCCTATTCTGCAGAAAAACTGTCAGACCTGTCATCGGCCAGGGCAGGTCGCGCCGATGTCGCTGGTCACTTACAAGGACGCACGTCCATGGGCGAAAGCGATCAAAGCCGCGGTAACAGTGAGGAAGATGCCGCCCTGGTTCGCGGACCCGCAGTACGGGCATTTCACGAATGATCGTTCGTTGAAACAGAGCGAGATCGACACGCTCGTGCAGTGGGCGGACAGCGGAGCCGCGGAGGGCGATCCCCAGGACGCGCCGCCCCCGGTTCAATGGTCCACAGGCGGTTGGGGTATCCAGCCGGAAGTCGTTCTGGATATGCCGCCTCATGAAGTGCCGGCCAAGGGCGTTCTGGAGTGGGAGTTGATTGCGCTGCCGGCCCCTTTCAAGACAGATACGTGGGTCACCTCGATGGAAATTCTGCCGGGCGAGCCGTCGGTGGTGCATCACATTTGCTTCAGCTTCGAGAAGCATAAACCGACGACGGTGTACAACCGCTACGAGTGGGTACAGGTACCGCGGGACGAGACGGGCAATCCCACACCCGGCAATAGCGGCTTTGGAGAGTTGCCCGGAATGATTATCGCTACTCGTGACGTGGGCAGCACGGAGGTGAAGCTCACGCATGGCCATCCGACCCTGCGGCAAGGTCTCGATTTTTGCTATGTACCGGGCGGAGGCTACGATGACTACCGCGTTTGGAATTCGGGAAAGCTGGTGCCTGCCGGGTCGGATATCGTTGTGAGCATTCACTACACGACGAACGGTAAGGAGGTCGTGGACCGGACCAAGATCGGCTTCACTGTGGCGAAGACGCCGCCCGCCAAACAGTTCATTGTTCAGGGCGCGGGCGAGGATACGCCAGTCATCGCCCCAACTTCGGCCAGTACCAGGGCCGTGTTCGCTTCCGCTTACGATCCAAAATTTGCCATCCCTCCGAATGAAGCTAACTATCTGGCGCCTCCGATGGACATCACCTTCCTCAAGAATGTCGAAATCGTGCGGCTGCGGCCCCATGCGCATGTGCGTGGAAAGAGCGCCCAATATAAGCTGACGTATCCGGACGAACGGGAAGAAGTCGTGCTCAATGTTCCGCACTACGACTTCAACTGGCAGCTTGCCTACGGAACCTCACTAAAGGTGCCGAAAGGCACGCGCATGCGCTTCGAATTTCGCTACGACAATTCTGTGAACAACAAGTACAACCCCGATCCGAACCGATGGGTATATCAAGGGTTTCAGAGTTGGGAAGAAATGATGGCTCCCAACCTCGGCTTCTTGGTGGACCGTGACGCCGATGTGGGAGGCCTCATGTCGGTTTCGAATTGACCTTCATTGTCTGAGCCTAGTGACGATTTGCCGTAAGTAGGGTGGAGTACGACCCAACGATGGGGGCAAAGGAAATTCTGCTGGGTCACAAGGTGATTAAGACCTCTCCGATTCATTCCATTGGAATCGTCGTCTGATTGAGAGAAACCGCGGCACTACGGCTGCAGGTTCATGCGGCGCAGTAGGTCGGCAAAGCGCGGGTCGGAGCGCAGGGGATCGTAGATTGGGTCCATCTTAATAGGTACGAATCTGCCTCCTGTGGTGCTAGAGCGTTCCTCATAAGCCTTTTCTAACCACACGAAGGCCTTGTCCTTCTCCCCCAGGCCGGCGTAGATCTTGGCTCTTAGCCACGCCGGAACATATTTCTGTTTCGACAGCTCGTCCAATTTGTCGAGCACCTTCTGCGCCTCTGCCCTTCTACCCGCCACCGCATAGGTGTATCCGAGGTCCGCTAGCGCTAGAGTGTCGTTGGGGGAGATCACCAAGGCCTTTGCAAACTCCGCCATGCTTTCCTTATACATAGATTTTTGGACGTAGGCCATGCCGAGGTCATAGTGCGCCGGTAGGAAGTTTGGGTCCAGCTCCAGTGCCTTCCGCTCTTGCTCTATCGCTTGGTCATACTGCCGTGCCAGATACAGTCCGTCTCCCAGGTTTCTATTCATGATCAGCGAGAGGGGGTCAAGTGCCATGGCTCTTTTGAGCTCGGCGATTCCCTCGTCAGCCCGCCCAGTGGACTCTAAAGTCTCACCCAACCATTGATGAGCAGTCGCATAATTCGGATTGAGTTCAATCGCTCGCTGGTACTCTCGCTCACCGCCTGACCAGTCCCAGTCATAGTTTGCGTTGACAAATCCTAGTGAGGTATGAGCTTCGGCGAGCGTGTTGTCTATTTCCAGCGCCTTTAGCGCGGCCTCCTTAGCTTTCGGATAAGCTTCTTTAGGGGGAACAATATCGTAGACTGCGAGTAAACTATAGCAATCGGCTAAGCCGGAATAGGCCAGCGCGTAAGTGGGATCTTTTGCAATCGCCTGCTGAAAGTATTCGATGCCCTTCCTAAATCCGTACTCGGTTCTCTTGTTCCACCAGTAGCGGCCCTTGAGGTAATCCTGGTAGGCTTCGGGATTCGCGGTGTAGTTCTTGGTAAGCTG
>QHYQ01000617.1 GCA_003224175.1 Acidobacteriota bacterium | reverse complement strand
CGCCGCCGATTCCACGTCAGACTGACTGCACGTGCACGCGACCCAGCTTAGCTGACTGCTCCCACCCCGCTTCGCCTCTAACTACGGCGCTGCTTTTTAGCAGCTAGCCGCTTTGGCATGCGGCCGAGAGCGCTTCAGCTCGGCTGCCTCCCAAGCGCGCTTCGCGACCTCGGCGGCTTTGGGTAGCTCATTCAAGGCGTCCAGGACGTCAAACGCCCCATCCATCAGCGCCTCCGCCCATTGACGGAGGTCAAAGGAGCGAGCCAACAGAATGACCACAAAGGCTAAGTTATAGTGGCTTGCAACGTCGATCAGGCGCCTCCACGACCCGTCACTCAGGAGGGGTGTGGAAACGACCACTTGAAACCGGCCGGATTTTGCCGACTCGCTAGCCACCGTCATACTTCTTGCTCGTTCCGAGATGAACCCTGCTTCCCGGAAGATGGTCTTCAGTTGTTCCGCGTCGGAGTCGTCGTCACTGACGATCAGGATTCGAGCCTTAGCGACACGAGATTTGGTCTCGTCAATTGTTTCCAAAGTTTGTGTTATAGGACTCATCCCAACACCTCTGTCATTGGTTTCTTCCGTTCTCGAACAAACCCACCTCTATAGCACTTCTCTAGGACGCAGATCCCTTCCTTCGCGAGATTTCTGCCTCAGTTCAGGCCGCCAATAGGGCCGGATTCACTGTTTCTAGGATCTCCAGCCGAATTTCGTACCGCTCTAGCCTCAGCTAGGGTTGATTCGCTGTTCAATCTGGGCGAGAGCCTCTTCCTGTTCTGTTGGCAGCTTATCTGGGCGTCTCTTGCAGGCCCTCCAGGTCCGCTACTTTCCGAATACGCCAAACCAGCGGCTTATCGTCGTGCGGCACCAGCCGCAGCGACGCATCGGCCTGCTCCTCGCAGCCCTGACGCTGCATCCCACGGTTCCGTCATTGCTGTCGCGCTCGACATCAATCTATTCAAATTAATATCGTTAACTCATGTTAACTGTCAATGGGCTATGCCCAAAGGACAAATAAATGACCTGGCTATATGGCGACGAGGTCGCCGCAAGACACAGGCAGTGTCTTCTGGATAGGGCAGGAAACCTTGCCTCTTGAGGAATCTCCGAAGAGAACATAACCCGCAAAGCATGTCCGGGATTAGAAGTCTGCTTCTTGACTGGAATGGGCGTTGACAGCACAAAAGCTAAAAAGCTACAACTTCTCCGGGTAGGTAACCCGGGAGGAGCAATTCTTGATCACCGCTAAGACCTGAAGATTTTTTGCACGCCTTCGCCGGCGCTGTGCTCCTCCGAGCATACCTATCCCACCGGCGATCTCGTGAACATTACAATGTACGCAGAGGGTCTGGGGTTCAAGTTTTCGAGCAGCGTCCCGAATTTTGAGGAAAGCCCACATTTTCGGAAGAGAGGGTAGGTGGGAAAGCCCTCCGGCACTTCGCGGGCGAGTTGGGTTGCCCAGGGCAGCACGATGTTCTTCTGCTCGAAGGAAAAGGCGAGTGAGTTCCGAAGATGATTTCGGCCAGTTCCTTTCAGCGCGTCCAAGCAGGTAATTGACAACCTGCGGGTCTCGATGGAGCAGGCGGAGATCAACTGACGTTGCTCCCCGACTCTGGGGCGGGCCCTGTTCAACACGACACCCAAGGGTCGGCGCAACGATGCGTTCATCGCCCTGTCCCAAAGAACAGGTTTCTCAAACGTCACAGGAACTACTCAGCAGACCAGTGGAGCCTTAATCTGTATGAGTGCCGACCACCACAACCAAAGTAGACCAGGACTTCTTCTCAATCCAAGAGCTTGCTACCCGCTGGCGATGCTCCCGGGGCACCGTGTACAACAGGCTTCGCAACATGGGCGCGAAAGTGCTAGACTTTGCCGCACCGGGCAAACGTGGTAAGAAGGCCGTGCCCGCCAGCGTTGTACTTGAAATCGAGTCCCAAAGGACTAGGCGTCTGTGTTGACCGTCCGCAAGCGCGGCCAAACGTTTCACGCTGATCTGCTAATTGAGGATACGCGCATCCGTGGCTCGCTCGGAACTCGTAGTCACGACGCAGCCCGCCGCCTTATTCATCGCCTCGAAATTGCGCTCTCCGAAGGCCCCGGCTCTACACTGTGGCCTGAACTCAGCACGCTGCTTCCCCGCTCTACCTTCGTTCGTTTGCAAACTTTGTTGGAGTGAAGGAACGACAACTGCCGACATGGAGTCAGTTGCTCGAATCGTTTCAGGGGCACATGGGCCAGCAAATCAAGATCGGCAAACTCCGGCACTCCACAACAGATCGCTACAGGCAAACCCTGCGCGAATTTGAGTCCTTCCTGACCGAACAGAAAATTAGTCTGCTGGCGGACATAAACAAGCCGCTTGTTGAGAGTTTCAAAGTGTGGCGCGTCGAACGAATCAAGAAACGAAGGCAGTCACGCGGGG
>QHYQ01000380.1 GCA_003224175.1 Acidobacteriota bacterium | reverse complement strand
ACGGTTCAAGGTTGACGTACAGGGTTGCGCCGCGAGCGTTCTCGCCGGCGGCTTCGAGGGCGATGATCTCGGCGTGGCGCAGGCCGTCGTAGGTGTGAAAGGCTTCCGCAACAACGTGGCCGTCGCGCACGAGCACGGCGCCGACCATCGGATTGGGGCTCGCCAACCCTCGTCCTTTGGCGGCGAGGTCCAAAACTCGCGCCATGTATTCTAGATCATGGGCCAGGTCGCGCGTGTGCGCGCCCGCACTTCCGCCGGAGGCAGCTTTCATCTCGGTTGCTTCAGGAGGCATGGCGCGCTCAATCGAAGAGGGAATTGACAAACGTTTGCGCGTCGAAGGGCACAAGGTCGTCGGCCGTTTCGCCGGTTCCGACGAAACTAACCGGCAGGCCCAATTCGCGCACGATGGGAATGACGATGCCGCCGCGAGCCGTGCCGTCGAGCTTGGTGAGGACAATGCCCGTGACGCCTGCGGTGGCGGTGAATTCGCGCGCCTGCGAGAGACCGTTTTGTCCCGTAGTGGCATCGAGCACGAGAAGCACGTCGTGAGGCGCACCGGGAACGAGCTTGGCCGCGGTGCGCTTCATTTTTTCGAGCTCTTGCATCAGGTTGGATTTGGTGTGCAGGCGCCCGGCGGTATCCACGATGACGACGTCCACGCCACGCGCACGAGCCGCCATGAGTCCATCGTAGACTACGGCGGCGGGATCGGCGCCCGGCTTCTGCTTGATCAGTTCCGAACCGGTGCGGCCAGCCCACACCGCGAGCTGCTCGACGGCGGCGGCGCGAAAGGTATCTCCGGCGCAAAGCATGACCGTGGAGCCCTCTTCGTGCAGGCGATGCGCCAGTTTGCCGATGGTCGTGGTTTTGCCGGTGCCGTTTACGCCTACGACGAAAATCACGCGCGGACGGGCGTCCCCGGGAGCGCCATTCGATTTCGCCGGGACCGCGCTCAAGATTCCCAGCAATTGCTTTTTCAGCGCGGCGCGCAATTGGCCGGCATCGTGGAGAGGCTGCTGATCGGCGGCTTGGCGAACCGCGTCGAGCATTTCCTTGGTTGTGCGCACGCCGAGGTCGGCGGCCAGGAGCGCGTTTTCGAGGCGACGAAGCTGCTCCGGATCGAGCCGCCGGTCGCCAGCGAGAATTCCTTCCACGCGCGCGGCAATCTCCGAGCGCGTCTTGCCGACGGATTTCTTGAGGCGCTCGAGGAGCGATGGCGGCGGTTCGTTATTTCCGAATAGCGTAATCATCTATTTTCTAGCGACGCTTTCCGCGTCGGGGGACGGGACTTGACTGCGAAAGCGCCCCTTTGGTCTTTCGCTGGGTGCCTGCAGCGATTTTAGCAGAAGCTCAGATGGGCCGCTTGGGAGCAGAATGCACCTGCTTCGTGGGTGTGCGAGACGTTAATCCTTGGGTGTTAGCTCCGCTAGTGCCTTGGCTTCTCTAGCTCAGGATAGGTGCTTATCATCGTCAGCGGTTTCCGACTGTCGCTTGCTTGACGGCCTAGATACAGTTACGTAGGGACGGATCTGCTCGGGCTTCCGCGCGCTTATGCCGCGAATCGCCAGCAAATCTTCCACGCGCTCGAAGCGTCCGCTTTTTTTCCGGAACTGCACGATGGCCTTGGCTGTCGCGGCACCGATTCCGGGCACCTGCGCGAGCTGCGCGGCGGTCGCCGTATTCAGATCCAGCGGGACGCTTGGCGGAATTTTCTTGCTGATGGCGACGCGCGCGGCCAGCAAAGCGCAGCAAAGCAGGAGAACCGCGCCTGCGTGCAAGCTAAGCTTCACCGTGCCGTCCTTTGCGCGCGGCGCGATTCGTCGGTCGCGCTTGGGTCATTTGGGTTCTGCGTCATATTCGGCGACCTGCCCGAAGAGTCCCGCCTGATCGGCAATCTGCCCGCGATCTCCGACGACGACCACCTGCGCATTTGCAGAATCGAAATAGGCGCGCGCGGCGGCGAGCACGTCCGGAGCCGTGAGTGCACGGATGCGCTGGTGATACGTCTCCAGTTCATCCTCGGGAAGCTCGTGCAGATATACCGTCGAGAGCTGCGAGGCCAGGCCCTCCTGAGTGGCCAAGCCAAGCGAGAAAACGCCGCTCATGTAAGTGCGCGCGTCCTCACTTTCACCTGTTCCAGTTCGTCCTGTTCGATGCCGTCCTGGCACACGGCGTCAATAACCGCGTCGTACGCCTGGAGCGCCTGCTCGGAGCTGTATTCGGGCTTATGGAGCACGCGAGAGACGAGCAGCGTGGGGCCGTTGTAATCAAACAAATCGCCCACGGGATAATGGATCCCGCCGGCGGTATCGACGGCGATGAGTACTGCGTTTCCGGGGCGGTAATGCACGCGATAAAACTCGGCGAGTTGCGCGAGGCTATACTCCTTCACCTGCGCTTCCGTCGGCGCGACGATCGCGTAGGGGTGGCCGCCAAACAGCACGCGGCGCATGCGTTCGTTCGCCAGGAACGAAGGGGTGGTCCGCGCGATGCGCAGCCCTTCGATCATCTGGCGGCGTTCCCGCTCGAACTCCTCTTCGGGGAAGGAAGCCTGCTGCGAAAGCTCGGCCACCAACTTCAGCAAATCCGAGGAGAACTCCACCAGGCCGTTGAAGCCGATGGCACTAGTGTCCGCGCCGGCGCTCGTGCCGATATCGGCACCGATGCGGCGCAAATCCTCTTCGATTCGGCGGCTGGATCGCGCCTCGGTGCCCGTGCGAACCACCATGGCCGTGATTTCAGCGAGTCCCGGCGCCTGTGCGGCGGCCGATGCATTGCCGCTGCGGAAATAAAGCTCGCCCGTGAATTTGGGAATGTTGTGAGATTCGACGAGAACGACTTCGAGGCCGTTGGCGAGCTTGCGGTGTATGCGAGCCGGCCACACCACCGGACGCTCGGGGCCGAGCGCCGGAACCTGCGCGAAAGGATCGGATATCGCTACGGTAGCCATCATGCGGCTCCTTTTCTGGACGGCTGCCGGAAGACGATGGCGCGCCGCTTGGAATCGAGATAGCGCTGCGCCGCTTGGCGAACCTGCTCTCGGGTGACCTGGAGGAAGCCTTCGAGAATGGAATTCACGAGCGACGGATCATCATCAAATAAGGTGAAGCAGGCCAGATAATGCATCAAGCCGTAGCGTGGGATGGATGCACCATGCCCGCCCTCCAGTGACGAGACATATTCGGAGCGAAACTTCACTTTCACCTGTTCCAGTTCGTCCTGTTCGATGCCGTCCTGGCACACGGCGTCAATAACCGCGTCGTACGCCTGGAGCGCCTGCTCGGAGCTGTATTCGGGCTTATGGAGCACGCGAGAGACGAGCAGCGTGGGGCCGTTGTAATCAAACAAATCGCCCACGGGATAATGGATCCCGCCGGCGGTATCGACGGCGATCTGCTGCTCCAACACAAGGCGGCGATAAACGCGGCCGGCACGGCCGCCGTGGAGAGCCTGGTCGAGCATGGCCAAGGCGTACCAGTCGGACGTTCTGCGCTCGGGCGCGCGATAGCCGATCGCGAAAGCGGGCAGGGTGCCGAATTTTTCCTCCACTTCGCCGCGACGCACGCCCTCGAATGGGCCTTCGCTGACGTCGGCCTTCGGCTGCGGCGGGCCGGGAGGAATGCTTCCGAAATAACGCCGCGCGAGCGCGAAGCCTTCTTCGGGCGTGACGTCGCCAATCATGAGCAGGACCGCATTGGCGGGCGAATAGTAGGTGCGGAAAAACTGCTGCACGTCATCGAGCGTGGCGGCATCGAGATCGGCGAAATCGCCGTAAAAATTATGCGCGTTGGGCCAATTGCGAAATGCTACCGGCGGCAGGTCGAGCCAGGGAAAGCCGCCGTAGGGCTGATTCAGGACGTTGACACGGACTTCCTCCTTCACGACGTCGCGCTGATTGCGAAGATTGTCGTCGTCCACCTTCAGGGCGCGCATGCGGTCGGCTTCGAGCCAGAGGACGCGCTCGAGAGCGTTGGACGGAACGGATTCGTAATAGTTGGTGACGTCGTAGTGCGTCGAGCCGTTGAGAACGCCGCCGGAGGAATTGATCAGCTTGATGTGCATCATCTTTCCGGCATGCTCGGAGCCTTGGAACATCATGTGTTCAAAAAGATGCGCGAAGCCGCTGCGGCCCCGCGGCTCGAGGCGAAATCCGATGTTGTAGTAGACGCCCAAGGTCGCTACCGGCGCCGTGCGATCAGGGGAGATGACGACGCGCAGTCCGTTCTCAAGCTTGGTGGATTCGAGGGGGATATGCAGTTGGTTCAATGTCGCTCCTTCGTTTGTGCGGGCGTTTATGCCGTCGCTTTTCGCGCCGGGGAAAATCAGGCGGTAGTCACGCTGAACTCTTTAAGATTTCGACATCAGGATGCCATGAGATCCTGTTTCCCCACCGTTCCGCTACGCTCTTCGCTCGGTTGCGAAACTCGTCGCCATTGAGGATAAAAAAGACGCGAGGAGACCATGGCTTTGCTCGAAGTGCGCCAGAGACATGGAGTCCATTCTCCCCTAGTCGTGTAGCGAGATGGCAAATTTCAGACAAATGTCCGCCCTTACGATGCGTCTGGTGATGATAGACCACCATCGCTCGGGTGCCCTCTTGTAGCTCCTTCAGCTCTTCAATCGTCACGCTCTTCCCCGCGCATCGCCACGTCAGCCTTAACCGCTCCGATGCCATTATCGGGATCAAGGAAGACGAGATTGCAACGCTTGAGCTCCGTTCTAATTTCCGCGAGCCATTTGCACCGCTGCGCAGGCCGCCGTGAAAAAGGCAGCTCTTTGCAAGGAACCTCCTGAGATGCGAATACCGCATTCGGAAGAACCGCGGCCCTCTCTATGGCGCACACTTCCCGTTTTTTCTCCTTATCAATCGTCAAAAGAGCTTCAAAGAGATCGGGGTCAAAACGTCTCCAGTCATTCGGGCGATCCAGGTATTCCCTATGACCACCATCTCCCTTGTGAGGTTCGTCTGGGAAACGTCACCACACCACTCCGAGACTCCGGCCAACAGCGAGCGCGCGGAGGATCGCGAACTTCACATAGTCTCCGATGTCCGCGACGTAACGGTTTTGCATCTGCCTGCCGAGATTCGAATTAACCCCCTAGTCTGTACTGATTCGCGTCAGCGCTTGCTCGAGCTGCCGCTTTTTGGAGCTGCTGCCATTTGCCAAGACATTCACGCCGAGTCTCGAGAGAGCATCATAGGCTTCACGATATTCTCGAGGAAAACGCCGCAAAGCCTCAAGGTGCCGCTCGATGACGGAGAAATCGCCGCGGTTCAAAGGGCCCGTCCACGCGGCGCGAGCACCAAGGCGCTCATAATTCGCGAGCGTTTGCCGCGTGAGCGGTAGCAAAGCACGCACGGCACGCTTGCGAGGAAAGCCCACAGTCACCAGGATGTGCACCGCCGCCTCGATCACCGCGAGGACGTGTCCCGCCGCCAAAGCCGCGGCAGCATGATACGCGGCCTTACGACGCTGCGGGAGTACCACGGGCACGCCACCCAATTCGCGGCAAATCCGCCGCGCCATGGGCAGCGCGGCGGTGCTTCCTTCGATCGCGCACGCGCAACCCGCGAGTGAAGGCGTATTTCGCCCGCTGAACGTCTGCAACGGGTGCAGCGATCCGATGGCCGCGCCGCGAAGCGCCAGTGGCCTGAGAACGTCGCTGCCCAGTGCGCCGCTGGTGTGCAGGGCGATTTTCCCGCGCCAAGCCTTGCCGCCGGACTTTCTTGGTCCGCGCGTCTGCCGCGCGCTACCGGAACGATTGTCTTTATCGTCGCCCTGCGCGGCACTCCGCCGCGCAGGGAGGATTCGGGCCAAGGTTTCCGCAGTTTCGGCGATGGCGCGATCGGGTGTGGCGATCAGGATCAGATCGGCCGCAAGCACGGCGTCCGACAAGCCTGCCTGCGGTTGACCGGTCCCGATACGACGCCGCGCAGCACGCGCGGTTCGCATCGAGCGCGTGATCACCGGCCCGATGCGCCAGCCTTTTTCGCGCAAGCGCCTTCCCAGCGCGCATCCTACCCGCCCCGCGCCGACAATCGCCACAACGGGCCTCACAACGGCGGCCTGCGATGCGATCGCATGGATCAGAGTGTCTGCACAGCTAGCCGCGTTGCGATTTCGCGGGCGCCGGCTGTACCGCCGCAGGCGCAGCGGGCTCGGGCTGCCCTGAGGGCGTTGCCCCAGCCTGCGGCTGCGCCGCGTCATCCACGGCCGCGAAGAGGCCGCCGAGTTCGCGCTGCTGCAGGGCGCGAATTCTGTCCCGCAGGCCGGCGGCGCGCTCAAACTCGAACTTCTTGGCTGCTTCACGCATCTGCGTTTCTAATTGCGCGATCACCTGGCGCAATTCGTCTTGGCTGTGAATCTCTTCGGGAAGCACATCGTCGGTGGGGACAGTCACGTAATCGGCTTCGACGATGGCGGCGAGTTTCATATCCACGCTCTTGACGATGCTTTGCGGCGTGATGTTATTGGCTTCGTTGTAAGCAAGCTGCTTGGCGCGACGCCGATCGGTCTCATCGATGGCCTGCCGCATGGAGCCGGTCATAACATCCGCGTACAGGATGGCCCGTCCGCTGATGTGGCGGGCGCAGCGGCCGATGGTCTGAATCAATGCCGTAGCGCTGCGCAGATAGCCTTCCTTATCCGCATCAAGAACTGCAACGAGGGAAACTTCCGGCAAATCCAAGCCCTCGCGCAAGAGATTGATGCCAATCAGCACATCGAAGACGCCGCGGCGGAGGTCGCGCAGAATGCGCACGCGCTCGAGCGTCTCGATTTCAGAATGCAGATAGCGGCAGCGCACGCCCACTTCGCCGAAATATTCGGCGAGGTCCTCGGCCATGCGTTTGGTGAGCGTAGTGACCAAAACGCGCTCGCCCTTCTCGGCGCGAGCGCGAATCTCCTCGAGCAGATCGTCCACCTGACCTTTCACGGGGCGCACTTCGACTTCGGGATCGATCAAGCCGGTGGGACGAATCACCTGTTCCACCACCACGCCAGCCGAGCGCGTCAGCTCGTAAGGACCGGGAGTGGCGGAGACATAAACCACCTGATTGGTGCGATGCTCGAACTCCTCGAAATTGAGAGGGCGATTATCCAGAGCCGAGGGCATGCGAAAACCGAAGTCGACCAGAGTCTGCTTCCGGGAGCGATCACCATGATACATGCCGCGCACCTGCGGAATGGTTTGATGCGATTCGTCGACGAACAACAGAAAGTCCTGCGGCACGTAATCGAGCAAAGTGGGCGGCGCTTCGCCGGGAAGGCGGCCCGACATGTGGCGCGAGTAGTTCTCGATGCCGTGACAGTATCCGATGGTGCGCATCATCTCCACGTCGAACATGGTGCGCTGCCACACGCGCTGCGACTCGATATATTTGCCCTGCTTTTGCAGTTCGGGTTTCCACCAAGCCAGTTCTTCCAGGATGCCGTGGATGGCGCGCTCTTTTTGTTCGGCTGGCAAGACATAGTGCGACTTCGGGTATATGGGCAGACGCGTGAGCGGCTCGCCGCGGATTTCGCCCGTCAGCGGATCGATGGCGCGCAAACGATCGATTTGATCGCCCCACATCTCGATGCGAAAGGCGTGGTCTTCGTAGGGAGGGCGAATTTCGATCATGTCTCCGCGAACACGGAAGGTGCCGCGGCGGAGGTCTTCGCCCCGTTCGTACTGAATCTCCACGAAGCGGCGCAGAATCGCCTCGCGGGAAATTCTCTGCCCCGCTTCCAGCATCACCAGCATTCCGTAGTAGGCTTCCGGCGAACCCAAACCGTAAATGCAGGAGACCGAGGCCACGATGACGACGTCGCGGCGCTCGAAAAGCGAGCGCGTGGCGCTCATGCGCAGCTTGTCCAATTCGTCGTTGATGGTGGATTCCTTTTCGATGTAGGTGTCGGAAGCCGGTATGTAGGCTTCGGGCTGGTAGTAATCGTAGTAGCTGACGAAATATTCGACCGCATTCTTGGGAAAGAAATTGCGAAATTCATGGAAGAGCTGGGCGGCCAGCGTTTTGTTGTGCGCGAGCACCAGGGCCGGCCTGCCCACCTGCTCGATGATCTTGGCCATGGTGAAAGTCTTGCCGGAGCCGGTGACCCCCAACAACACCTGATGCTTTTCGCCGATTTCGACGCCGCGGACCAGTTCCCGAATGGCTTCGGGCTGGTCGCCGCAAGGCTGGTAATCGCTGGCGAGAGCAAACCTTTGGAAATCCATCATTGTCGGTAACCACAGCGCAGAAATCACGCTGGCGCTCAAAACAAGAATTATAGCGCAGCGCGATGAAGAGCGGCGTCGAGGCCGCGTTACCGAGAATCACCCGCAACCGGAGGGAGGAGTGTGACACGGGAATGCGTTTCGACAGTTCCGGCGTAGCGAATGGACCGGCCGGAGGAATTCGTTACCGTGAAATCGATTTGCTGGGAGCTGTCTTGCGTAACGCTCACGGCCGAATGCGTTTGCAGGGAGATAAAGCTGAGGCTTTCCCCCGAGCCGCTCCAGCGGCCCGAGGTGCGCAATCCATTGCGGCGATAGTCCTCGGGGGTGGGATCGCGCAGCTGTTTTAGAGGAAGAACGGATTGACGGGTCAGGATGACTGCGCAGAGTTCCCCGGGGAATTCGGCCGCATTGGCTTCAGCAGGCCGGCAAGGCTCGTTTCGCAAGTAGCTGGAGTTGCTGCGCCAGATCATGCCGGCGAGCGGCATGGAATTGGCCGGTTGCGCGGAATTCCAGCTTTGGCCGAGGGCGACGCCTTGTGAGGCGATGGCTGGTCCAGAAACTTGCGCCATCCACTGCTCGGCGGCCTGCCGAACTTGATCATTGTCGAGCAAGGTTTCTAGCCCGTGCACATTGGAAATGTGGCCATCCGTTCCCACCGTGAATTCGATAACTTGACCTTCGAGCCGGTTGTACCTTTGCTCGATCTCTTCGGCCTGCGGATCGGGGCTATCGCTTTTGACGCTGGCGGTGGAATGCTCATAGGTCGTGCGGATGAGCATGGGCTCCCCGACGGCATTCGACTCCGCGCCGGCCGTCCGACCACCACTTGTTTTGGGAGCCGTCGAACTGGCAGCCGGAGGGCTGGCCTGGCCAAGCACTTGCAGTTTGACGGTGGCGTCCCAGGTGACGGTCAATCGCGAAGGACCCTGTGGATCGGAAACGGCGCCGCTACGTTTTGTGTCCGTGACGGTCTGAAGCTGAACCTGATAGCGCAGCACTTCGCCAGCTGCGAGCTTGGGATGAAGGTCAATGCGCGGCGCCGAAGGCGAAGCTTTCGAGCGAGACTGCGCCCGCAAGACGAAATGCGCGGAACAGGCGAGTATCGCCGCCACGAGCAGACATGGGTAAACGAAGCGGCGCAAACGAGCAGCCAGCAACGAAGGTGCGCGCATCTTCACGTCGCAAGAGGAAGCATGAGAGTTCGATGCGAAAAGGCGAGACGGTGCCGTCCGGTTCAGCGCCGGCCAGTGCGCACAATGGTTTGATTACCGGCCGAGACGCGCTCCTCGCGAACGATCTGCGGCGAGTCCAATGTGCCGCCGATCACCCAGAGGCCGTCGCCAGCCGGGGAGTCCGAAGTCACACCCAACCGCTCCGACTGGGAAATGGACCGAACTTGCAAGTCAAGACGGCGGCTGAAATCAATATCGCCAACGATATCCAACTGTCTCTGACGGCCCGAGAGTAACCAGGGATCGACGCGAATCTGCCCATTCTCGACGCGGAAGCTAACCGTACTGGTTCGGAACCGAGTGCCTGTAATATCTTGAAAGCCAGCGTCCGTCCCGCCTAAAGGCAAATCCAAAAAGCCGATGGCGGCGTCTTGGAC
>QHYQ01000379.1 GCA_003224175.1 Acidobacteriota bacterium | reverse complement strand
AACTCGGCCACGGTAACTATTTCCGCGGCCAACTCCGGGGTGACGCAGACGGCTTCCCTGACCGTCACTCCGCAGCCTCCGTCCGGGCCGACCCTCACTTCGCTCACGCTCAATCCCAGCACCTTAGTGGGCCCGACGCCTTCTATAGGTACTGTGACGCTGAGCGGTCCCGCCCCTAACGGCGGGGTTCTCGTTTCCCTCTCCAGCAGCAAGCCGGGCGTGGCCGCCGTGCCCCCCAGCGTGACCATTCCTGCGGGAGCCACGAATGCGTCCATTACAGCAACCACCAGCAGCGTGACCACGTCCACAACAGTTACCGTCGCCGCGTCCTATGCAGGCGTCACGCAAACTAGCTCACTAACCGTGATGCCCCCGCCGCCTGCGGGGACTCCTGCGGGTACTTACACACTCACGATCACGGGAACATCGAGCAATCTCAACCACAACACGACTGCAAGTCTCACTGTGAACTAGGCGCACTCGTACCTCGCAATGCGTTGGTCTCTGGACAGCCAGCACGGGCGACGTGAAGGGAAAGTGTTTTGCGAGCGTTGAAGTGCCGGGCTTGCCTATGCAGCGGTTACGTTGCCGAACCGCCCTTTGCTGCCCTTGATTTGTGACCACTGGCTGCCGACTGCTGAGGCCGAGCATTCCGGAAACGCGCGGCGGAAAGACGTCTAAGGGAATGATCAAGAAAGGCTTGCGAAGCAGCGAGCCGAAGCGGAAAGCTTCTATCCGGAAGCCATGGATTTCATCTGCCGGGGCGTCTTCGCCCCTCGACAGATGACTGGCTAAGGGCATCCTGCAGAGGGATCACGACGGGCTTTTGATCAGCTCCGAAGAACACTAACGCGAGGTCACCGCTGTTTTCAATCTCCGCGCGGAATTCTCCAAATTGATTTGTGACTGTCCGGACGATGCGACCACACAGGTTGGCAAGAATGAGTCCCACGTTCCCTCCTACGACCTGCGGGTCGCGTAAACCAATCAATTGTCCTGTAACGACGACGCGCTTATCCCCGGGCTGGACTTCGATCTGCAAATCAATCTGAAAAGGATCCGCGCGATAGAGCACATGTCTTGTTCCACCGCCAGCAGACCGAAAACCCTCCAAGGGTGCCTGCAGAAAACTATCGAAGACCACCTCGATTGACCTGCCTGTAGACTCGCCCCGTAGGGCCAATTGCAATCCAGCAAACGCCGCCTTTGCGATTCGAACTGCCTCCTGCGGCGGCCGGTAATTCGCTTCTGCGGCCGCACACTCCCGTACTCGCTGCCACTGGGACACCGCTTTCGCACAGCGCCTGCAGTTTTTCAAGTGCTCTTCCATCGCTATCTTTCGGGTCGCGGGAACCGCATCGTTCACGAAATCGATCTCGTCTTCCACTGTAAAGTGGTTCATTGTTTTCTTCTCAACCCTGCGGGGCCGCCTACTCCTCTGCGGGTGGTCGTCCTAGATCTAGCCCATAAGATAAGGGAATCTAGGGTCTGGAAAAATATAGGCAGTTGGCCCGTTAACGTAATGTCTGTGGCGGTTTTGCCAACAAGTATAAACGGGGCCCAGACAAGCACAAACGGAGCCGCAGAAGTCGATCACCAATTCACCGACCACTCCTCCCCGCTCCACTACGCACATATAGCTGCTCGACATTCCAGAGCACATATGATTCCACCACAGCGGGATGAAAGTTGCCAATTGTATTCCTTGCTGCCACCAGAATGTTCGGACTCGCTAGAAAAATCATGGGTTGGAACTCCGCCAGAATCTCTTGCACACGGTCATAGAGCCTCTTCCGCTGTTCGTAGCTCGTCACGGTCAGTTGCTCTTCCATTAAGCGGTCGATCTCACTTTCCCATGGCGTAGCCGGATGCGCCTGCGAAGGATTCCAGAGGTGCGTGCCGCCGCTCGACAACCAAACGGTCATATCACTGTTCGGGTCTGCATCGAAGCTCACCAACCCGAGCACGCAGGCATCGTATTCCTTCGTCTGCATAACTCGGTCTACCAAAGACCGAAATTCGAGCGGCACCACTTGAACCCGCATGCCCAACTGTTTCAGATCGTCTTGAATCAAGGTCGACATCTTCATTCGGTCCGCGTTGGAGGAACTCGTTAAGATCGAAAACTCCACGGGGTTTCCTTCCGCGTCGAGAAGCGCCGAATCACCGCTAGCGCCGCTGGTCCACTTGAAGCCTGCTTCGCGGAGGAGTTGGCGAGCCTGGTCAAGCGAGCGTGGCTGATGCGCGATCTTCGCATCGACCCAGCGCCGATTCCCGGGAGTGACCGGACCCCAAAGCGCTGCACCGCGCCCTTGATAAACTAAGCGCACGAGCGCCTCGCGGTCCACGGCAGCCGACACCGCCTGCCGGAACCTCACTTCGCGGAACCACCTCTGCTTCTTGGCCAATTCGGATGCGGCTTTTCCGCTGAGGTCGTTCAAATTGAAGAATAGAAAATTATATTCGAGGCCGGGCCCCGCATCCGCTAGGGTGTAACCCGTCTTTTGGCGGGACAACACGGAAAAATTCTCTGCACCCAACCCGCTGATCACGTCGGTGTCCCCCGATTGGAAGCGTAGAACTTGAGCATCAGCGCTGGGCACGAATAGAAAGACAAGCTCGTCCAGATACGGCAGGCGAGACCCTTTCGTATCCGTCTTCCAATAGTAGGGATTACGTTCAAGAATTAATCGCTGCCCGGCCACGTATTCCTTAAGGCGAAATGGGCCGAGTCCGGCCCACTGATTCGCCGGCGTGGATAGCATCCCGATCTGTTCCATCTTCCCCTCTTGGTAGGGCTTCTCAAGCAAGTGCCGCGGCAAAATGGCCAAGCCGTCGAATACTCTGTCTCCCACGCCATAGGGCTTGGCAAACTCAAAGACCAGTGTCCGCGCATCTAGCTTGCGGACGTTAATGGGCTTGCCACCGACAATCAAGAGGTCGCGCTGGGGCGAGTGCACGCTCTCATCGAGGTAAACGCGAAAGGTGAACAAAACATCATCTGCGTCTAACGGCTTCCCGTCAGAGAAGCGCAACCCCTGTCGCAAGGTCACCGTATACTGAAGCCCGTCCGAAGAAACCTTCACGGACTTTGCCAGCGCAGGTTCGGTAAGTTGGGTCGCACGGTTGATGTGAACAAGGTCGGCCTGCATTGCGGCGATAACTTCACGCGAAGGAGCGTCCGTGGCGAGCACAGGGTCCAGGGTTTTGGGCTCCGCTCGCAGGGAAACTACAAGGCGCCCGCCGGGGCGTCCAATCTCGCCGGAAAGCGCCAGCAGATCCTCTTTTGGAGCTCCCAATTGGGGTACAGCAATCATGGTCGGGGCCGCGCCACAGGCCACGACGAGAAGCAAGCTCAAAAGCCGCCAATTGTGTATTGAACCTGCTTTGAAGTTTCGCATGCGACGCTCCTTTCGCGTCTTACTTCCACTTGTGCGGGTTGGCCCATTCTTGCAACGCGCTCGCCAGGCCGAGATAGCCCAGAAAGAACGGCACCATTGCCACGGCGGGCAAGTACATCCACCAGTACGACATCAGCACGCTGTATTGCTGGAGATTGGCCAGGAGGTTCCCCCAACTCGCCTGGGGCTCCGGCACGCCGAGTCCCAGGAACGACAGAGTCATCTCTGCCAGTACGTACTGCGGGATGAGAATCGCCGCCTGCGTTAATAGCACGCTCGAAGTTTCCGGCAGGACATGCCGTAGCAACAGGTATCCATCGGGAGCGCCGAAGCCACGCGCCGCGCGCACAAAGTCGCGTTCCTTGGCACTTAACACCACGCCTCGAATGAGCCGTGCCGGACGCGCCCACCCGACTAGCCCAATGACAATAACGATCAGAAGAAACGCTTCCAGCGGGCTAAGTGAGAGGGGCAAGAACGCGCGCAGACCGAGTAACATGTAGAGCCACGGCAATGCCAGGAAGAGTTCCGTGAGGCGCATCAAAACTTCATCTCTCCAGCCGCCGTAATAACCCGCTGCCGTACCGATGCCTAAGCCGAACAACAGTGTGACTCCGGCCCCGAGCAAACCGGCCAAGAGGGAAACCTGTCCACCATAGAGAATCCTTGAGAACTGATCGCGGCCATAGCCATCGGTGCCCAACAGACAGATGCGGGCGCGGGAGGCCCCAAACAGATGGAGGTGGCTCGGTACCAAGCCCAACAATTTGTAATTGGAGCCATCGGCGAAAAACTTCAGGGGCATCGCACGCACAATGTCTTCGTCATACTGATCGAACGATCCTTCCCGCATGCGGAGCGGGTAGAAGAACGGACGCGTATGGAAACGACCCTGCGCATCCCTAAAGTGCAGCTTCATGGGCGGTGCATAGGGGCGCTCGCGATCCTGTTCCAGCGGATCGTAAGGCGCAAAAAAGCCCGCGCAGGCAATGACGCCATGAAGGGCGCCTAGCACAACGAGCCATTTGGCAAGCTTGCCGCGTTCGGTCATTTTGCGCCTGGCTCTGCACGAATCCGCGGATCGGCCCAATAAAGAAGCAGATCCGCGATGAGATTTCCGATTACTAGAAAGAGCGTGGACAGCAGAACGCCACCGATTACAACGTACACGTCACGCGAGAGGATGGCTTCCACCAGAAGCGGACCGAGACCCGGCCAACTCATTACAACTTCGACGAGCAATGAGCCGCTTAACAAAGCGCCAATGCTGAAGCCAAACAAAGAGATCAGCGGATTAGCCGCCGCGGGCAACGCGTATCGATAGAGAAGCCTGTGACGCGGGATGCCGTGCCCCCGAGCAGCTAGCAGAAACGGTGCATCTAGTACGTCAGCTATGGCGGCTCGCACATGCCTAACGAGCAGCGGCAAAGCCGTCAGAACCAGCGCGAGAAGCGGTAACGTCATGTGCAGTGCAAGGTCTCGCAGCTTATTCATCGGCGAGAGGCTGTTAAAATCAACAGAGACCATCCCCCCCGTTGGGAACCATCCGCTGCGCGCTGCGAATAAAAGCAAGCCAAGTGCCAGCGCAAGGTCAGGGACCACAAGCAGCGCCGCCATCATCCAGGAGACCAAGGAGTCCGGGAGGCGTCCGAGGTACTCCGCGCTTCGGACTCCAAGGGGCAAGGCAAGACCCCAGGCTAACAAAGTAGCCGTTAGCGTCAGAAAGAGCGTATTCCGGGCACGAACCCAAAGGAGCGGGCCAACAGGACTGTTATAGGAAAACGAGTAACCGAGATCCCATGGACAACGGAATCGAGCCATCGCACGTAACGCAACGGGAGCGGCCGATCGAGCTGATATTGCGCACGCAGAGCTAAGACCGTTTCGGGGGCGATCTGGGGATTCAAGCGCATCTCGTCGAAGTAATCCCCAGGCGCGAGTGAGGCGAAGAGGTAGGTAAGGATCGACACTCCAAACATAAGGAGGGCCGTGTGCGCGAGTCGGCGCAGCAGAAAGCGCATCAGCAAGCTCCGGGTGTGTGCGATGTCACGATCGATTGCGGCATCGCTGCGACCAGGCAGCGTGTGGCTTCATGTTCGGGCGAGCCCAAGAGCTTCTCTGGAATGCCCTGTTCCACGATTCGGCCGCGATTTATGACCGCGATTTCTTCGGCGAGGTGCGCGGCCATCGCCAGATCGTGCGTGATAAAAAAGTATGTCAGTGCGAAGGACGATTGCAACTCGAGCAGCAGATTGGCGATCTGAGCCTGCACGGAGCAATCGAGGGCTGACAATGCCTCATCCAGAATCAAGAGTTTCGGCTCGAGCGACAATGCACGCGCAATGGCCAGCCTTTGCCTCTGTCCACCGCTGACCTCGCCAGCTCTGCGGCTGGCCATCTCCGGTGAGAGGCCCACGCGCTCCAGCAGCGCGAATCCCCGTTCCTGCGTTTCGCGCCGGTTCCAGCTTTGCTGCAGAAGCAGTGGCTCCGTGATTATCTCGAGCGCGGTCAACCGCGGATTGAGCGAACTCGCGGGGTCTTGAAAAACGAGTTGGATTTGTGGACGCACCGCGCGCAGTTGCTTCTCGTCGAGCGCTGCAATATTGCGTCCTCCAAACCAGATTCTTCCCGAAGTTGGCCGTTCGAGACAGGCCAGGCACAGTGCCAGAGTGCTCTTCCCCGAGCCCGATTCGCCCACCAGTGCAAGCGTGCTCCCCGGGGCGATGGAGAATGAAACTTCGTTGAGAGCGGCGGACACAATGTGTCCGGAGCCCAGGACCCTTCCGTCTCTGTAATGTTTCCTAAGAGATTCGACCCGGATAAGGGGTTGCATACATTCGCATGACACAACGGCTCACGTGTACGGATGCAGAGAATGGGAGAGCACTCTCTCAGTGGGGCCAATTTCTGCGACACTTCCCGCATAGAGAACGAGAACCCGATCAGCCAGACCCGCCAGGAGCGAGGGATTGTGCGTGATCAAAACGATTGCGACCCCGAACCTCCGCCTAAGATTTTCAAACACCGAAAGAATCTCTCGCTGCGTTGTGGGGTCGAGCGATGCCGTGGGTTCATCCGCAATCACAAGGCACGGATCACAGGCGATCGCTTGTGCGATCAGAACGCGCTGCCGCTGGCCCCCACTCAATTGATGGGGATAGGAGGATGCAATCCTTTCGGTTTCTGCAGGAAACAGGCCAGCGAGCACCTGCTGCAACCTTTCACGCCGGCCCTTCTTATCCAGGTACTCATGGGCGGCCAAGACCTCGCTCACTTGATCGCCGACGCGCATCGTCGGATGGAGCGCGACTAAAGGCTCCTGATTGATCAGAGCGATGCGTCTACCGCGAATGCTCTCAAGGTCTCGCGGTTCGGCCTGAAGAACGTCCCGCCCCTCAAATAGGATGCTGCCTTGCTGGATTTTCCCGTTCGCCGGAAGAAGGCACAGAAGAGATGCGGCAAGGGTGCTCTTCCCGGATCCCGATTCTCCGAGCACCCCCAGGATTTCGCCGGGCCTAACGTCAAAACTGACGTCCACAAGAGCGGAAGAGGCCACACCTGCGCGCGAAACATACGCGACGCGAAGATTCCGCACTTCCAGGACGGACTCCATAACTTTGGCCGTTAGCTGCCCCTATCCTACACTGCTTCGAGCAGCGATAGGCGCCCTGGGGCTAATATAAGCGCAAAGGGCGAGATGTCGCGAGTCAGCAGGAAGAAAAAGGGCCGGTTCGTTAGGTCGTGGAGGCGATACATATGATGCCTTCGGGCGACTCCCAACTTGAGCATTTCGTAGGCCGGCGCGCAGCGGGGCTCGGGCTAGGTGCCTTTCAGTTGGGCACCCTGAGCGCTTCAAAGGACAACGCGCGAAGGAAGCTGCAATCGATCCTAAAAAAGCCGCAACTGCCGAAAGGCGACCTCCACGCATTCGGGCACGGGCGCGTGTCTTTCCTTCGGGCGAATCGCGTGCCTGACGATCTCATCATGGAATGGATCGGTAATTCAAATCTCGCGTGACCTCCAATTACACGCACTTCACCAAGGACTTCCGGCAAAAAATGGCTTCCAGCTTGGCCTTGTTCGTGCTGAAATGTTCCCAATTCTACGGAAAATGGAAAAGAGAGTAACGCCGCTTAGCGCCTCATTTTTCTGTAGAATAGTTTCTCTAGGCCCGTAGCTCAGTTGGTTAGAGCGCTACCTTGACACCAATCCGGAAACCAACTGATCCGGCGTCACTTACAACAGAAAACGGTGCCAAAAAGGCCGCCTTGTTGCTCCCAACTTTGTTCCCAAAGCCCAAAACCGTGCCAACTGCACACTCACGTTTGCACAGCCACACGCCCGATTCGCCCCGAACATCGCCAAGCTCGGCCAGTTCCTCTTGCAGGGGGCAGCGGGATCAGTCCGAAAAAATTAAATCATTTCTTCGGTCGGCGAAAACGAGGCAAGACCCTTTCGAGTCCAACGGTTTTCAAGACCTGAAATTCATCAAATGGCTACAAGTCACGCCAGTAACCCACAACAGAATCAGTCGCGATTCAATCCGGGTGCAGTCCCATTTAGGCCCCCTCGTCCGTGAGTACCCGCACAAATCCCGCACACCAGTACTCGTCAAAACGGGCTGCCTGCGTGCCAGGGGGACTTGGTCGCGGGTCGTTTCGACATCGTCTTCGCGCGGACCGAATTGCAACCTACCAAATGGACAGGCCCACGAACGACGCTAGCAGGTTTACCTCAGTTTCCAGTTTCCCCCTCGCGACGCCATCAGAATAGCAACTTCAGAACCAATTGGATCTGGCGGGGTTCGTGTCGCCAGCGAAGTAATTTGGCTGGCCGTTGGACCGGCGAAGACAGCAGCGTGAGACCCTTGAGAGGAGAAGCGGACAGTCCAGGCTCAAGTTTAGATCCTTCACATTCGTCACCGCTAGACAAGGCTTGACAACTAGCTCAGAGTCTTAGCAGTGAGTGGGCTCACCAAAGGTTTGTCCAAATGAGGAGTACCCCATGAAAACCAGGCTAATAACTTTCGTCTTGGCTGTGGCCGTTCTCGCCGCAGGGATGCCGCTGTTCGCACATCACGGGAATGCAGCGTATGACATGACCAAAGAAGTCGTTTTGAAACAGGCGACGGTGACCAAAGTCTTGTGGGCTAATCCTCACGTTCTTCTCCAGTTTGATGTGAAGGATGACAAAGGGGATGTCGAACATTGGGCTGGAGAAACGGGCAGTCTCAATGCGCTTTACCTTGCTGGCTGGTCCAGGAGTTCAGTCACACCTGGGGACATGATCACGGTTTACTTATACAAAGCCAAAGTAACCAGTGCGAAGGTGGGGATTCTGACTAAGATCGTTCTCGCCGATGGCTCGACGCTCTACGGTCCCTTCGGCCGACAACAGGTTGACGGCCAATTTGTGGCTCCGTCCAAATAAGGAGTATCCAATGAACCTCAAGCCAGTAGCGTTTTTCGCTTTGCTTTTGGGCGTCCTGGCTTCCTCGTCGCCCGAGAAGAAAGACGGCTGGGCGAACGCGAACGATCCATGGAAAACCTGCGATCCTTTTGGTGTTCCGCGCAGCGCGGTCAATGAAATCAGGGGGATTTCGTTCGCTCCGCTACCCAATAAGATCGTTGTCTTGCACCAGTACAACAGGGTCTGGCGCGAAGTCTGGATGGACGGCCGAGCGCTTCCCAAAAACGTGGGGATGAAGGGCGGGCCCGATCCGACGTGGTACGGATATTCAGTGGGGCACTGGGATGGGGACAACACATTCGTGATCGATACAACCGGCAGCGACGATTCTGAATGGCTCGATCCTCGCGGGTATCCGCACAGCGCGCAAGGTGTCTTTGAAGAACGTTACAAGCGCGTGGACCACAACCATTTGGAGATGACCGTGACGGTGGATGATCCAAAGATATATACGAAAACTTTTGTGCTGGGGACAAGCAAATTCGTTTGGGTTCCCAGCCAGGAATCCGAAGAACAGATCTGTGTGCCATCGGAGGCGATCTCGTATGTGAACATTATCAGCATCCCCGTCGCGGGCGACGAAGAACAGAAATAGAACTGGCATCGCGGGCAATTTGAGACCAGCGTAACCAGGCCAAATGGAGACCGTGCCTGTGTTCACTGCTAAAAAGTAGGTTCGCCGAGCGCACCAAGCTTTGGTTGGTCGATTGGAGGATGAACCGTCAGGTCCATCCTCCCTGCTGCCGTGAGACCGTGGTCGTCCGTTCAGCACCTTGGACCAATTTCGCTAGCAGCAAAGCCTTCCATTCGGGTGCGCGAGCTACGCGTCCAAGCGTGCGCGATTGCATTCCGGACTTCGCGGACAACGGCACCTTCCAAACCCAAAAGAAAGGTTATATAGTTCGCCCACCTCTGCAATTAGCGGGTAGCCATTGGTAATTCACACCGGCCAGCGTTTGGGCCCTTACGAAATCCTCTCTGCACTTGGCGCAGGTGGGATGGGCGAGGTGTACCGCGCCCATGATGGGCGTCTGAATCGTGATATAGCGCTGAAAGTCCTCCCCGAGATCTTTGCCGCCGATCCCGATCGCATGGCTCGTTTCGAGCGCGAGGCACGGGTCCTCGGCGCACTGAACCATCCCAACATTGCCACGATCTATGGCCTAGAAGAATTTGGCTCGGGCCGCGTAGTAGTGATGGAGCTGGTGGCGGGAGAAACATTGGCTGATCGAATTGCGAAGGGCCCGATTCCACTGGACGAAGCTCTGCCAATTGCGAAGCAAGTGGCTGAGGCACTGGAGTACGCGCACGACCACGGCGTGGTTCATCGCGATCTGAAACCCGCAAACGTGAAAGTCACGCCGGAAGACAAGGTCAAAGTTCTCGATTTCGGTTTGGCCAAGGCGTTTGCGGGCGATGCTACAGATAGCAATCCCGCAGAATCGCCCACGCTAACCGTTGCCGCGACAGCCCGAGGGGTCGTCTTGGGCACGGCCGCGTACATGAGTCCGGAACAAGCACGCGGGAAAGCGGTAGACAAGAGAACTGACCTCTGGGCCTTCGGCTGCGTGCTATATGAACTGCTCACAGGCAAGCAGGCGTTCGAAGGCGAGACGGTAACGGAGATTCTCGCGTCGGTGCTCAAGGGCGAACCCGATTGGCAGGCATTGCCACGAGCAACTCCTCCCCAGATTCGCGGGCTCCTGCGCCGATGCCTGCAAAAGGACAAGGCGCTGCGCATGCAAGCCGCCGGCGATGCCCGCATCGAAATTCAGGAAGCGTTAACTGCGCCCGCCGCAACGGACACACGGAGTGTTGTCGCAATTCCGCTCAGTCGTTGGCGCTCTCCGCTTTTCGTAGCTCTGGCGGCCCTTATAGTGGCTGCTGTGGCGGCAGTAACCGTGTGGAATCTGAAACCCGCGCCTCCGTCTACTGCACGTCCGATCACTCGATT
>QHYQ01000378.1 GCA_003224175.1 Acidobacteriota bacterium | reverse complement strand
AAAGAGGTAGCGGTCGGGCTACCTCTGAAGAGGGGTCAAACGATTCTGACGAGCGTTTGTTCTGCTTGCTTTCTATCGCCCAAACACACCGGCAGGAACTCACACTGTCGGCACCACTTCCCGGGCCGCTTGTAGAAACGGCCTTCGGCAATCTGGCCGGCGATCAGTTCGGCCTTTTGCAAGTACTCCATCACTTGCTCAGGTGTACGTCGTGTGATGTGCCATTCGATCTTAGGCTTCTTCGATTTGACTAAAACGCAGACTGCAACCTGCTCGATGTCCGGTTCAGCCAATTCGTAGGCGGTAAGCTGGTCGAGCAAAGCGACCTCGTAGTCCTCGAAGTCAGCCACAGCAGTCTTGAACTCCACGAGCGTGCGTTTGCCATCTACCTCAGCGATCAGGTCAATGATGCCGACAAACGGTGTGTTCAGGTTGCTCAGGCCAAGCTCGAAGACTTTCTCGACTGAGATCACGCTGCCGAGCTTCTGCGCTTGTTCATGACAGAATTTCTGGAGAAGCTTTTCGCCTTTCTCGCTCAAGCTCTGCCAAGTCTCCTTGCGAGAGTACCGAAGCTCGACCTGCTGCAGCGCCATCCACTCGCGCTTGAAAGTCTCGACCGGATCATCGCCGTGCCGGAAGAGTTGGGCCAAGGCCAGATGCACGACCGCGCCAAAAACCAGGCTGGCGCTTTCAGCTCTGGCCCGCAGCTTTTCGACGTAATAGAGCCGGTACTGCTCCGGGCAGGTCAGGTAGCGGTGAATCCGCGAGTAAGAAAGATGCGGAGGTTTTCTCTCCGCATCGAAACGTTCCTCTTTCTCTCGAACAAGCGTATCTGTCATTGGCGTGCTCCACTGTTCCCTTGCCTGGGCAACGGCAGCACTCGTGTGACGTTCAGGTAGCGCCCGTCCTGGCTTTCTTGCGTGAGCACCAGGCAAGGCAGGTTAAAGCGCATTCCTGGTTCGATAGCCGTGGCGTAAATCTGCTCACCAGCCGTCGAAACTGCCTTGGCAATTTGATCGGCAGTCCCAAAGAAGCGAGCCCGGCGACCGTTGACTGCGACGTTCAAGTAAAACCGCTCGCCGTACTGCCCGTTCGTAACGCCCACGTCGAGCAACCGGGCAAACGTAGCGCCGTTTGGTTTGTGGGTCTGGGACTGGCTTGGCTTGTCGGAATTGACTTTGCGGCCAGCGCCGTTGAGAAAGCTCTTGACGATCTCCGTCTGAAGCTTGAGCGTCTTCGCGGCGCGGTCCCTGATCTGGCTGACGGTAGCCTCGGACAGAGGCAGAGTAAACTCGATTGAAATGGAGTCGATTCGCCCATCCGGGCTAATGCTGCGCTTGATGAGCATCTGGGCTGCAGAGGGTTCACCATTGGGACGTTGAACAACCTCAACGGAGCCTTCTGTCTGCACTGCGGCACGTTCCTCAGCGAGCTCGCACTCGGTTTGCGGATCAGCGGCGCCGGTCTTGGCCTGGTGGTCCTGGACGGCAAGCACGTGCTTGCAGCGCCAGGTCGGGTCTTCGGTAGCGTGAGCTTGGAAGTCTGGACACGCGCACTGAAGCTCGGTACCGTTCGCCGAAACCAAGTAATACTTGGACGGGTTGCGGGCCGAGCGCACGCGCCAGCCTTGCTCAGCCGCCGTGATGACAAAAACGTCTCGTTCTGCTCTTTCCTTGCGAGAGCCAAACTGTTCCTGGGTCATCGCTATCTCCTTTTCACTTTTCAAGGTGCTGGATCGGCTCAGAAGATCAGCCGTGCGTTCAGACTAGCGATGGCCCAGGCCAGAAGAAAGGTGAGCGGTGTTACCAGGCTGGTCTCACCAATTGAGCTAACGTACCCAGGTTCGCACGCCTATCAGGCGTTCGTGGATCAACTCAAGTGACTCGTCGAAAGGAGGTTAAACCTGAGCACGCGTAGGCTAAGATCGACTGCCACGGGAATCATCCGGTCTGTGCTCATCACTAGCAGCTAGCACCTACAGTAAAACGCAAGAGCATATCAAAGAAAATCGTGGGGCGAGGAAACATCTAACCCGTGTTCAAACGGAAACAGATGAAAGCATGGAGGTGAACACGGTTCGGTGAGCTCTCAAAAAGGAAGCGTTAGTCCCTTACGGGACGAACGAAGAAATCGAGCAAGCTCGATTGCCTTGTTCCGGGCTTCTAGATCACCAGAGACTTGAAACTCGCGAGCATATTGTTTCTGCGCCTCGAGAATGTCTCCTTTGTAATGGTAGATGATCGCAAGGGTTCGATGCAAACCCCGATACTGAGGATCCAGAGCTTCAAGCTGCCAGAGGGTGTGTTCCGCGCGGTCTGTGTCACCAAGTCTGAATTCGGCAATTGCCAGCGAGAGCAAAATCAAACGTCTGCGTCTTGTCGAAATTGATCCGGAGCCAGACAGATCTTCTAAATAGGGCTTCGCGGCAGCATACTGTCGGTCCTCAAATAAGCCTCGGGCCAAGAAAAAGGTTGCGTTAGCGTCGCCTGGTGCGAGCTGGTGTGCTCTTGTGAGTTCCTCCAACGCGCGCTCGTGCTGCCCTTGCCGCAGAAATGTGTTTCCGAGATAATCGATCACCAGTACGTTTTCCGGAGCGATTTCAATCGCTCTGCTGTAAAACGATTCGTCAGTCCTGTAGAACCGTTGTTGTGTAATCGTGAGATAAACACAAGCCACAAGCAAGGCTGAGGCGAAAGCAGTCAGAAGGGCCTTCCTGGCTAGAGAGCCTGACCACAACTTGGTCGCAGACAAACCAAAAAGGAGGCTGAAGCCCACAGAAGGAAGGTAGAGGTAACGATCGTGTGCCATGTTCCCCTGATCGTAAACGCGCGTGGCGGCCAGCGCAGGGATCAGCGGCAACAGAATGAGACATCCAGCCAGGCCAATACATCGGGAATACCTGACTGCTAGCCACGCGAGGAGAACCACACCCGCCAGGATGGGAAGCAGAGTCAACCACATCTCGGAGCTGGGACGAGACACCAGTGGATTCAGATAGAAGCCGCTCAGACGGACGGGCCACGCAAGCTTCTTGAAATAGAAAAGCAGTAGTGACGGGCTGCTGCAGAACACTTGCTGCCAGCTATGCTTGCCAATTTCTACCCCCACGCCTCGTAGGACTAGCCAGCGGACAGCAAGATAAATTACCGCGGGCACGAGGTAAGGTGTTCCCATGTGCAGTGCAACCCGCAAACGAGCTCGCCATCCGTCCCAGTGTCCTCTGGAAAAGCCTAGAAGAGGGAAAATAGGCAGGAGAGCGATCGCTGTCTCCTTGGAGAAGAGCGCCGCGCTCCATAACCCGACACTAAGCCACAGACGCTGCGGGGGCGGCGTTCGGATGCCATGAGCAAATATCAGAACTGAAGACAGGAAAAAGATTGTGTACAGAATTTCGTTGCTAGCAGAAATCCAACAGACCGACTCGATGTGAATCGGGTGGATCGCGAAGAACAAAGCTGCACAACTTGCCGCTATAGCGTTCTCAAGTAACTCCCAGCAAAGTCTATAAACGAAGTAGCTGGCAATCGTGTGCAAAACGACGCTGGAAAGATGCCAAGACCAGGAAGACAGACCACCAAACGTATGTAGAATTACTAACTAACGCTGGCGGCGATTCTACTAAACAGAACGTAATTGTCTGCTGTCTCAAGAACGTACAAATGATTTGGGATTTCGTTTAATTTGGCAAAACTCTTTGAAAACCCTAAGAGCATAGGCCATTCCGGAGGGGAATGGGTGTCACCCACGACGAAATCATCCCAGTGGAAGTCCGGGTAGAGTTCCGCGAACTCGTCCACGACGATTGCGAGCCCGACTGTCTTCGCAGCCCTTTGTTTGAATAGATCCACCAGGCAATTGACGACGAGCTCTGCTCCCCCCGTGCCTATCCCATCCAAGCCGTACCGCTCGGCCCAAACGTCATCCTTGAGCCGAACCATAGAACAGAAGAGGCACGTAGAAGGTTCGAGCCAAAGAAGAAAGGCCACTCGTCCGCGCTCGGTTAATTCTGAGGTGATGCCCTGCCGAGACGAAAGGATTCGTTCTCCTTCGGGCGAAAGTCGCTGGACTTCTCCGGTCACAGGGTGAGCCAAAGAGACATGATAAAGCTCGAATTGTTGGATCAGTTCATGAAAGCGAGCGTCAGCAGGCCCCGCTTCGTAATGGAATGCTCCGCCGTGTCTCATCCTACTGCTTCTTCTTCACAATCTTGAACACGACTACGTTCTTTTCGCCAAGGATCTTTTTCGCCAGATCAATTACCGTTTGAGCGGTCCCGGCTTCAAAATAGGCTTTGGCTGTGGTTCCCACATTCATGGCGGCTGTCTTGAGTATGCTCAGTTTGTTACCAAGTTTTGCTAGGTCAAGCCCCTTTGCAGGGCCGCCAACGGCAATCAACTCTCCTGCTTTTCCGATGACATCGACGTCTGTCCTTCCAACATTCGCGACTGTCACAGTCATGCCGGAGATGCGCCCGCCCACACTGGCGGCCACAGCCGCTTCCCGGGCTTCACCGAGCGCGGCAGGGCCTGGGCTTACTGACCCAGTGACATAGTCACCGATTGCTTGTGTGATGTTTGTGGTATTTTGCTGTCCTTGAGGTGTAAGGAGATAGCCGATTGCTGCGGTTATTAGTCCACTTCCATAGGTGGCAGCACGCGCCAAGACGCCTGCTCCTGCGAGCGCTTCACCTCCAACGGCTACGGCTCCTGCCCCCGCAACTAGGGCAATGTCGCCGAGCGCCTCCTTCGTAGTTCTCGGCGGCGTTCCTTCCAATCGCTTTTCCCAAACGGGGATCTCGCTTCCAGTCGGATCCGTGTGATTCAAAGGATTGTTAAGGACATACGCGTACTCGTTCCACCGCTGCGGCGTGGCTAGGAATGTCTCTTCGTCCCAACTAGATTGATTTGGGTGCTGAATGGGGTCCGGAGTCGCAAATCGACCCAGGCTTGATGCGTAGTACGGCGCTCCAAAATCATCTAGTCCTGACTCTGTATCGCGTTCTTTGCCGGTGAACTTGTAGTTCTGCGGGCAGGTGTTGGTGACGATGCGCTCGCCGCCGAAGGGATAGAAATCGGCGTCGTAGCAGGGTATGATCTGGCCCGCTTGCAGAATCACGCGGGAAGTGCCGAGGTGGTCGGAAAAGTAGTAGAAGATGTTTCCTGATGACACGTCCCGGCGGGCCATTCGCTTGCCGCCGAAGAAGACGTATTCGTCGGTGAGGTTCCCAGAAGCATCACTCTCGTCGAGCGGGTCGGAGCCCATCCCATACCAGTAGAGCTTGCCCGTGCTCTTCTGCACCCGCTTGCCGTCGCCGTCGTACGTGTACGTTACGCCTGCGCCGGTCTGGATCCGGGTTTCCGCATCGTAGAAATACGCCGAAGCACCATCGTTGAGCAGGTTGCCCGCGGCGTCGTACGACATGCCCGTAAAACGGTTGTTGTTGCCCGCCATCTGGTTGAGATTCTCCGGCTGCGGCTTGCCCGGGTAGGGCAGGATTTTGTTCAGGTTACCCCACTGATTGATCTGAAACGTCTCGCGGAGCCTCAATTTGTCCGGTACCCAAATTTCGCCTGTTATTTTATTCCGTTTTGCGGGCGTCCATCTGATTCTCGTGAACCTCCCATTCATCCACCCAACTGGGCCACACTACCGTGCCTTCGGAGTGCGCTTTCGACGGACGAGCTTTCCCTCTCCTTCCGCACACGGAAGCCTGTGCAAGTAGAAACCTAGGGTAGATTGCTTCGTAAATCGTGCCATACCAGCACCTTTCGGTGAAAACTGGATCGCGTGTTCGTTCGACTGCGCGTAGGTCAGGACGAGATGACCGAGAAATTCCAAGCCGGTTCGGTCCCCTTCGATCAATATCGTATCTCTGTCCAGTTTCGATACTGTAAGTTTTGCCCGCCTATTCGCATAGATCTCAAAAACGTCATTTGTGGTCCGACTCTGGCTAGGCTTCATCAGAACTTCTCCTTAAGTCTTCCATCTTGCCATACGGCTCGATCTCTCTTTCGATTCTTGAAATCCCTCATGTTCTTGTAAACCTCATAGTGCTCTCCCCCGTGTCGGGACTTGTCTCTTTCCCAAATCTCTCCGGTTATCTTATTCCTCTTTGCTGGCGTTCCTCCGACAGGTTCGTAGATGTTACGGTTGGTCGTAGGGGTTGGTTCGACAGTTGATCTGTCCTTCGAGAGTTTATAGCACTCGCATCTTAGTGCGTGCCGCAAAGGTTCAATCGAGGGCCAGGAAGCGCCCTGGGCGCGTAGCTCAGCAACCTTGTCGGCGTCCACCGGCGACGGCGGGCGCCCCAAGCGCCTGCCCCGCGCCCGGGCTACCGCCACGCCGAACCGCACCGGTTCACGAATGAGAAAGGATTGGCTGGGAGGCCTGGACTCGAACCAGGATAATCAGATCCAGAGTCTGATGTCCTACCGATTGAACGACCTCCCAGCA
>QHYQ01000249.1 GCA_003224175.1 Acidobacteriota bacterium | reverse complement strand
ATGCAGGCTTGGCAGGTCAAAGATAAAGCGATGGCGTCGCTGTCCACAGGAATAACGCCGGCCATGTTTGGAGCGCTGGAGACTTGCCTAGCGCCACGCGCCATTTTGAGGGATCGCGTATTTTGCGAGGACGAAGAATCTCTTCAAACGTGCCGTGCAAGGTGTACTTTAACAAATGCCCGACAGCGGCAAAACTCATGGGATTCGAGGTTAAGGCTCCCTTCAGCATCGGCTCGGTAAGCCAATACCGCCGGTGTAAGACCCGGTGAGGGCGCCTCGTGTGAACATCGCACCGGTGTTCCGCAATGCGGGGCGCTCTAACACTTTCAGGGCGGTGAATATGGAAAAAGATTCGGCAATGCTGCGAAGCCAGGGGCGCGTGGCGCCGCGCAAACGCCTCGTTGCGATCTCCGTGCTGATCGCCGGCGCCGCCCTCGCCGTCGTTTCCGTTGGAGCGCCGGGAACCACGCGGCCCGTCGGCGCGCGCGCGAACGCCGCGCCAGTTGCTGTTGCGCAGTCCTATGAGCCGCATACCGGGCAGCCCGCCGTGGTCAAGCAGGTCGCCAGCGACCTCTACTTCTTCTACGACTACGATGGCTCGAACTCCGTCTTTCTGGTTACTGATGGCGGCGTGCTGGTGATCGATACCCGCGAGCATCCGCGCGCCGGCCAGAATCTGATCGAGCGCATCCGCAAAGTCACCGACAAGCCCATCAGATGGGTCATCAACAGCCATTTTCACGGCGACCATACCTACGGAAATGCCGCCTTCCAGGCGGCGGGCGCGACGTTTGTAGCCCAGCAGGAAACCGCGCGCCTGATGAAGTTGGTGCAGCCGAAAGAGATGGCGCGGCGGCAGGATTATTTCAAGGAAAACCACTACGACCCGAACGAAGTGAAGCTGATTCTCGCCGATGTCACCTTCGATGACCAGATGAGCATTTATCTTGGCGGGCGCGAAGTTCGCCTCATGTATTTTGGACCCGGCCAGCAACCCGGCGACACCTTCGTGCTCTTTCCGCAGGATCGCGCGCTCTTCACCCCGGGCGCGTTTACGAAGCACAGCATGCCGAACATGGCCTTCACGACTTCGGTCGATAATTGGGTCAAGCTGCTCGATAGGGTTGGTGCCCGGAATGGTTACGACGTCATCCTGCCGGCCCATGGCGACGTGGCGCACCGCGAGGACATCAAGGAACTGCAGTCCATGCTGGCCGACGAATACGCCACCGTGAAAGGCGCCGTCGCCAAAGGCATGACCCTCGCGCAGGCCCAGCAGACGCTCACCTTCCCGCAGTACAAGGACTGGCGGAACTACTCACGGCTGAAGAGCGAGATCCAGAATCTGTATGAATTGATCCAAACCGGCAAACGCCGCTACTTCGAGTAATCGAGGCGCATCAGTCCGCGGCTCTTAGCTTTTCACTATCCCAGGAGGACCTTCCGATGCTACAGCGAACGGGTTGGGCGATTTTGTTGCTTCTGAGCATCACGCCTGGTTTTGCTCAGGACTCCTCCAAAGTTGAACGGGAACATACACAATGGATCGCCAGCGTCCTTCGTTCAGTTCAAACCATAAAGCCCGGCATGACACGGGAGCAGCTGCTGAAGGTTTTCACAATCGAAGGAGGCGCCTCAAACCGTCTGCATCGAACTTACGTTTACAAGCGATGCCCGTATATAAAGGTAAATGTCGAGTTTATTCCTGTCGGGAACCCGGACAACCGCTCGACAGAGATGCCCGGAGATAAAATCCGCAGCATCTCTCGCCCGTTTTTACAGTATGCCGTCGTCGATTGAGGGCGTTTCACACGAATTTGGCGACCGGCAACGAGGCGGCGTTAATCCGCCGCGAAGAGCCGAAGCTAACGCCTGTCGCGATCCCGATCGTCCCGATCCTTGTCGCGATCTCGGTCCCGATCCGGACGGTTGTGGCGCCAGTTCCAGTAGTCCCGCTGCTGCTCCGCATTCAATCTCGCGTATTCGCGGTACTCCTCACGTGCGTGCCTGTCGTTCCAATAATCGCGGTAGGCGCGATCTTCATCGCCGTCCCAGCGATGGTAGTCACGGTGGTCCGCATCGTAGTAACGAACCGCGCATCCGGTAGCGGCCAGCGCCGCAGCGAAGGTGAATCCAAGAATGAGCGGAGCCATATAATTCAGCATTCGTTTCATATCGGTACCCTGCCTATTAGACAGTCCTCAGCAGGTAGCTGTTGCTCAGCGGGACCAAGGCGGATTCCGGCAAAGCTATCGTTTCGGAGAAATGATGAAGTAGATTCGGCTTGCGATGGCCCGACCGGCCCGGAGCGTGGGAACGAACTTCCATCTTGCGGTCGCGCTCTTGAGCGAGCTGTCAAATGATGGGTTATCCGACTCCGCCGACCGAACCTTTCCGGCGGAATCAATCACCAGATCCAACAACATCTCTGAATCCGCCAGGGTGTCCTCCGGCTGCCCCTCGGGAACCTGGCGTCCTATCCAGATGGGTGCAGGCAGAATGATTTCTGATCTCTTTTCTTCTACGCGCTCCCCGGCGAACTTGATTCCGGGCTGCACGGCGCGCAGGGTCCTTGCGTCGACGACTTCCGTGCGTCTTTCAGCTCCCGAGGAAACCTTCGTTGAGAGGCTATCCACTTGAGCGCGGATTCCCCGCGCGCGCGCGCCCAAGATCGCAGCGCGAATTCGATCCAGATCCTCCGGCGGCCACAGTTCCGCTAAGGAGTCCCAGGCCTCTTGTTCACGCCCGCTGTAAAGATAGGACCGAATGATTTGCAGCACTCTTGCCTTGGTGCGCTCCAATTTGTCGCTTTGACGGAGATCCTCCGGCGAAAAATGCGCGGTGGGGGGCAATCGGCCGCTGCTGTTTTTGAAGTCCCGAAGGTCCCCGGGATCAAGCGCGCTTCGTGCTCTTGCGATTTCGTTGTCAAAATAGCCCTGAAATTCAGAGCTCACGTCCAGTAAGCGCCCCTGGTCGAAGCGCAGGACGACGGTGGGGGCAAAGTCCGGCCTGCTGGCCTCGGCGCTCTCGAAGCCCTCCAGCGAAGCGGCATCGTTCGTCCAAATTTCGATTTGGCCATCGAGATCGGTATCGGCGGTGCTGAAGAAGCTTCCGCCGGTAATGGTGCGCAGCAATTTCGGCGGTCTGCGAAGGGAATAGATCTGCAGCGTCATGCAGCATTCGGCATTCGTTCTTTTCACCTGGAAGGTAACCACAGGCGGCCCCAGGCCCAAATCGATGCCGAATGCATCGACGTCCACCTGAGCAACCCCGGTGGCAACAACGAGTTTTCCCCTGTCCCACAGCAGCGATCCCTCACATGCTCGCCGCGCTAGGCCTTCCCTTCTTGCGGCTCCTGCTTGGGCGCTCACGCCGCTGGGAAACGCGGCTTCGAAATTGCCCGTGCCATCTCGGCAGACCACCGCACCCTCTTGAGCATGGCAGGCGCCCGCAATGGCACAAAACAACGCGAGCGACGCGATCTCCCTGGTGCTCCGGCGAAGCCGAGCTGGCACGACCATTTTGCCCACGCCGGGATAGTAACAGGCTACGGACGCCGAATCGCCTGAGTGTTGTCCGGGGGACAACACTCAGGGCGGCCCATGGGCATGGTGTAAAGTGATGGCCCACCGCCGCCTTGCGTCTGAGGCACGCGGGATTGCTTCGTCAGGGGGGCAAGGGATGAAACTGGGAGAGATCGCACGGAAGCTAAACTGCAAGCTGGAGGGCGACGCCCAGGCCGAAATTCACGGCGTCGCCGGGATTGAGTCGGCCAAGGCCGGGGAGTTGACGTTTGTCTCCAATCCCCGCTACCGCCAGGCCGCCCGTACGACGCGCGCCGCGGCCGTGCTCGTCGGGCCGGATTTGGCCGTCGAGCGCGAGCCCGGCCTGCCGCCGCTCGCGCTTCTCCGCTCGGACGACCCCTACCTCGATTTCGCCCGCGCCATCGGTTTTTTCTATACGCCGCCACGTTACGCGCCCTCGATTCATGCCACGGCCGTCATCGCCGCGTCCGCGAAGATCGGAGAAGGCGCGCACATCGGCCCCTACTGCTACATCGACGAAGGCGCCGCGCTCGGCCGCAACGCCGTCCTGCACAGCTTCGTCGCCATCTATCGCGGCGCGCGCGTCGGCGACGATTTCTTCGCGCACGCGCATGCCGTCGTGCGCGAAGGCTGCCGCATCGGCGATCGCGTGGTGCTGCAAAACGGCGTGGTCGTCGGAGGAGACGGCTTCGGTTTCGCCAAACAGCGCGACGGCCGCTGGTACAAGATGCTGCAAGCGGGAATCACCGTGATCGGCGACGACGTGGAAATCCAGGCCAACTCCTGCGTCGACCGCGCCACCGTCGGCGAGACGCGCATCGGCACAGGCGCCAAGCTGGATGATCTCGTGCTCGTCGGCCATGGCGGCAGCGTCGGCGAAAATACGCTGCTCTGCGGGCAGGTGGGTCTCGCCGGTACCACGAAGGTCGGCAACAACTGCATCCTCGGCGGGCAAGTCGGCTGCTCGGGCCACCTCACCGTGGGCGATGGCGCCATGATCACGCCGCAAAGCGGCGTGCCCAACAACGTGCCGCCGGGCGCGCTCTATTCGGGCTCGCCGGTGGTGGAGCATCGGCAGTGGCTGAAAAACGCCGCGGCCATCAGCCGCGTTCCCGAGTTGGCGAAAACCGTGCGCCAACTCGAAGCCGAAATCGCCAAGCTCAAGGCCCAAGCCGGCGCCTAGGTTTGGGAGCCTGCGAGAAGGCCGCGTCCGTGTTGAGATTTGGGGTTACGATCTCTAAAATATCTTTGTTGGGTAGGAACTGCGTAGCGGGTCCTACGCTCGTTTTATTTAGGGAGTACCACGAGCCCCATTCCCTAGATCTTTCCATCCCAAGACTGCCGAAACTTGGGCTTCACGACGAAGAAAAAGTCGCCCTCATCACAGTAGTAGGGATAAGTGGTCTTTCCCAGCGCGTGACGGCCAATCGGAGTTGCGACTAACGTCTGCAATCTGCAATCCGGCAATATTGTCCTTCTTCTCACGGATGGCGAAATTGTGTATTCGCCTTTGAACCTTCGTTGCCGAAACGGACGCCGTTCCGCGGATTTTCAAATCGAGGAACGCGAGCTCAAGGGCATTGTTCAGGGTTGGACTCCGCCCTTCGGCAACGATGGTGCCTCCGGCAGAACCGCACTCAAAGATAAATCGCTCAACGAGGACTGACAGCGACAGCAAATAGGGGTCTATAGCATTCAGACCATACCTCTGCAAATGGTCTTCCTTCTTGTTTGGAACTGGGGAGATCATTCTGCATACGGCCGATTTCACACGTAATAAATCTGGTTTTGAAGCCATGTCGAAACATGAGTTCAGAACAGATTTCTTCAAGGCTCTTCAGGATCTGATCCGAGGACTTGAATTCAAAATAGTAGCTTGTGTGATCAGCGCATTTTGAATGCATTCAGCCGTTCGGCGGCGATATTTTGATGGTATTCCCCGTCCATGATTACACCGCACAGGACAAAAACGGAAAATTGAGGATCGATGATGGATAGGCTATGGTCCCCAGATTCGTCTAAGAAGAGGATGTTGGTCATCGGCGCCGAGATTTTAGCCAAACAAGATCACGCATTGCTGCAAAACTAAAGGGAAGATCGCGACTCGGCGGTCACGGAGGGCCGCTGATCCGCCGGCAGCGCCGCGGCGATGGCGGCGTGGACGCGCGTGCTGAGTTCGTTGCGGCGGTCGAGCGGGTATTCCGCGGCGTCAATCGCAGGGCAGAAGCGCACAACGACTTCGCCGGGGCTGATGCGATAGGAATTTTTGGGCACCACGCGATGCGCCCCGCTGCACGCCACAGGCACCACCGGCACGCCCGCTTGTATGGCCAGCGCGAAAACGCCTCGCCGAAACGGCAGCAAGCGCCCGTCGGGGCTGCGCGTCCCTTCCGGATAGACCAGAAACGAGAGGCCTTTCTTCATGTGCTCGGCAGCCCGATCGATGCTGGCCGCGGCTTGTGCGGGATTGGCGCGATTTACGGGAACGAATTGCGCCAGGCGAAACGCTGCGCCCACGATGGGAATGGCGAAAAGCGATTTCTTGGCCAGAATGGCGATGCGGCGCGGGATCGCGCCGACAATCGCGGCGCCGTCAGCGTTGCTGGTGTGATTGGCCGCGAAAAGGCAGGTGCGTGCGGGAATGTTCTCGAGCCCTTCGACGCGCGTGCGCATTCCGGCCGCGCGGGCGATTAACCGAACAGCGCCAAGGCCCGTGCGATAAAGCGGATCGACCTTGCCGGTGATGGCCACATAAAGCAAAAGGGGCAGGCCCACCACAATGGCGATGATCAACAGAGAAACAGCCACGAAAGCGGTGCGAATCATTTCGTGGGGTCACGCTGCGGCACGTTCATAACGGTATCATCCCGACCCGCCGTGAACGATTGTCCGCGGGAGGCTGACCTGGCGGGTGAGGCATCCGCTTTTTGAAAAAGGCGAAACCAAAAGCAGATTGCCCCTCGTCCGCGTCCAAGGCGGCCTCCTCGGAATGACAGCAACTTGGTTTCGGCGCGAAGAATAAGGTCGTTGCCTTAACGCCACTGCGCTCATCGCGGCGCGGCGGGCCCGCCGTTGGTGCCCTGAAACAGACTGTTGCGGATGCGAAGCTGCCGCTCGCTGGGCCGCGGCATTTCTTCCACGCCATAAATCTGAGCCGCTTCCTGGCCCAGCGCGAAGGCCATTTCGCTCTCGCGCCCGTCGCGCCGGATGCGCACGCGCACCATTTCGCCGGGGGAGCGCCCGCGTACCCAGCGCTCGAGATTGCGCGGCATTTCCGCGCCATTGAGGCTGACGATGGCGTCGCCTTCGCGAAGGCCCACCTGCGCGGGAGCGCTCGAAAGATCGAGATCGGCGACGAGGGGGGTTCCCGCGGAGTCGCGTTCGACGGCAAATCCTAACGCCGCGCGCTTTTCGCCCTCCCTTTTGAGGGCGAAGCCCGCGTGGGAGAGCAGATCGGTAAAAGGCATTTCCTCGGTGCCGCTGACGTAACGTTTGAAAAAACCGGCAAAATCGCCGGCCGCGCCGGGATTTGCCGCGCGAACGACTTCTTCGACGGCCGCTTCGATTGCGGCGCTGTCGGCGTAAAAGCGCCCGCGCTGCGCATATTGCTGATTCATCCGGAGCAAGACGTCGTCGAGGCTGGCGCGATTATCCGTGGCGTCGCGAATCAAAATGTCGAGCGCGAGGCCCAGCAACTGGCCCTTGTTGTAATAGGAGACGCTGAAATCACCGCGGTCGTAGAGCGGATATTTATCGAACCAGGTGTCCAGGCTGGACTCTTCCGCGCTCTGCCAGGCTCGCGCGGGGCGCGATTCGAGCTCCGTGATTTGCGCGCCGAGGTCGGCGAGAAATTGCGTGTGGTTCCAGATGCCCGTGCGCACCAGCGTGTAAGCTGCGTAGGTGCTGGTGACGCCTTCGGCGAACCAAAGCGCGGGCGTCCACATCTCGCGCGTATAGTCCACCGGTTCGAGCGATTGCGGCCGGATGCGCTTCACGTTCCAGAGGTGGAAAAATTCGTGCGCGCTGACGTCGGCCAGCGTGGCAAAAGAACCGACGGAGATGGCCGTACCGTTGGCGTGCTCCATTCCCCCGCCACCGTAATTCGGTCCGACGTGCAGTAGGAACATGTATTCGGCAAAAGGCGCATCGCCCATCAGGCGCGTTTCGTAGCTCACGATTTCCGAGAGCATGCGCGTGAGCGCGGCATGATCGACGCTTTCGCCGTGAAGCACGATGCGGATCTGGCGCCCGGCCGCCGCGAAGCTCCACTCGTCGAAGCGGCCGATCTCCACGGGCGCGTCGACGAGCGCGTCATAGTTCGGAGCCTGGTAGGCAGGGTCGCCGCCCAATTCCGCCCCGCCTCGAGGCAATTCGATGGCAACCCGCCAGTCGCGTGGGATGTCGCCAAAGTGTACGAGCGTGTCTTCGCCGCGACGTTCGGGAATGTAGCAAAGCACCATGGCCAGATTGAGGAAAGCATGCTCGTCGCTCAGTTGCGTACCGAAAGGGCCGGGATCGTCCCAGAAGCTCGCGTACTCGATGCGGATTTCGCCCTGGCCCCCCGCGAGAGCTCCCACTGGAACCTCAACACGCCAGGTTTGCTTGTCGAGGCGGCGCACGGCGAGGGCGTTGCGAGCAGCGTCGGTGGCGCGGAAGTCGCTGACGCGATAGGCGAAATCGCGAATTTGGTAGAGCGCGTTCCATGCCGGCATCTGCACCACGACGCTGCCCTTCACGCCGGGTATGGTCATGGCCACATGGAACTGGTGCTGCGCGGGATGCGCGAGCGAGACGTCGTAGCGGATCGTCGCGCCTGCCGGCGCGGCGGAGGCGAGCGCAAGCAGGCCCAGAACAAGCGCAGGAATCGGGCGCCACGCCATCACCGTACGCCGCGCGAGGCGGGCGAGCGCGAATTCAGCAGCGCGAGCAACTTGTCGCATAATCCATCGAAACTGCCGTTCGAGAGCACCAGCATGATATCGCCCTCGCGCAACTCGCCGGCGAGAAATTCGGCAATCTCGCCGGCGGAATTCAATGCCTCCGCGCGCCGGCCGGCCGCGCGCATGGCTTTCACGACCCGTTCCGGCGAAAGGCGTTCCGCAACGGAGATCGATTGCGCGCGATTGACGGGGCCCAAGACGGCAGCATCGGCCGTGGCGAGCGCGGCGGCGAGGTCGTCCTCGAAAATCCGGCGGCGCATGGTGTTCGAGCGCGGCTCGAACGCCACCCAGAGGCGGCGCCGGGGCCAGCGCGTGCGTGCGCCTTCGATGGTAGCGCGGATGGCGGTGGGATGATGCGCGAAGTCGTCGACCACGGTGACGCCGGCGGCTTCGCCACGGATTTGCATGCGCCGGGCCACGCCGCGGAAGCTTCGCAGCGCTTCCTCGATGGCGTCGCGCGGAACGCCGCGGCCGTCGGCGAGTGCAATCGTGGCCAGCGCGTTCAAAACATTGTGGCGTCCCACGAGCGGAAGCGCCACGCGCGCGCGTTCTTCGGTTTTGCGCGCGACGCGAAAATGTGTGGCGCCGTCGCGAAATTCGAGGTCGCCCGCGATCCACAGATTTTCGCCGCCGAAACCGTAAGTCTCCACGGGGCAAAACGCCTGCTCGACGACGCCGCGCACCGCCGGGCTTTCGCCCCACGCGACGATGCGGCCGCGGCGCGGAACCAGATTGACCAGGCGGCGGAATTGCAATTCGATGGCGGCGAGGTCGGCGTAAATATCGGCATGGTCGAATTCGAGCGAGGTGATGATCAGATCGTCGGGACGGTAGTGCAGGAATTTCGGGCCCTTGTCGAAGAAGGCGGAATCGTATTCGTCGCCCTCCACGATGAATTCCCTGCCCCCGCCCAGTCCGTAGCTCCTGCCGAAGTTTTCCGCGACGCCGCCGATGAGAAAATCGGGGCGGCCTCCAGCCACCTGAAAAATCCAGGCCAGCATGGAAGTCGTCGTGGTTTTGCCGTGCGTGCCGGTCACGACCAGCGAATCGTGGCCGGGGAGGAAAAATTCCTTGATGATTTCCGGCAACGAGCGGTACGGAAGTTTGTTGTCGAGAACAAATTCGAGTTCGGGATTGCCGCGGGAGACGGCGTTGCCAATGACCACGAGGTCGGGGCGCGGCGTGAGATTCGTCTCGCGGAATCCGTTTTTCCAGGTGATGCCGAGTTTTTCGAGCAGAGTCGACGCGGGCGGATAGATGCCGATGTCGGAGCCCGTAACACTGTAGCCGCGCTCGGCGAGCATGCCGGCGAGCGGCGCCATGGCCGCGCCGCCGATGCCGATCAGGTAGATCGAGTGGATGCTGTGATCATTCATGTGGCGTCAATTTGCAAATACTCGAGCGCCTCACCGTCGTATCATTCTGAGGAGTCCGCCTTGGGCGGAGGACGAAGAATCTCTCATTTTGTCATTGTCCGTGCGAAGAGAGTCTTCGCTACGCTCAGAATGACAGCAACCCCGGAAGTTTCGCAGGCCGTCACTCTTGCAAAGCCACAGCGGGCTCGAGAATCTCGAGCTTCCCTTCTCCGGCGGCGCGCAGCCGCGCGCGCACGCCGATCGGCAACGTCAGCAGCGGCCGTTGCGTGTGGCCGATGGGCGCACCAAAGACAATGGGCACGCGCAGGGGCACAAGGATTCGCCGGCAGACGTCGCGCACGGAGAAACTGCCTTCCTGGGGCGCCTCACAATCCGGGAAGTCCCCTAACACGATACCGCGCACGCCGCGAAACTTGCCGGCTTGCAGCAAGTGCAGCAGCAGGCGATCGAGCTGGTAAGGCTTCAAGCCGCGATCTTCAAGAAACAGGATTGAGCCGCGCGTGTCGAATTCCCAGGGCGTGCCCAGGGTCGTCTCGAGGAGCGAGATGCAGCCGCCGAGCAGCAAACCGGATGCTTCGCCGTGTGAGAGAGCTTCGGCATCGAGAGCGAGCGACCAGGAGTCGTGCTGGCTTCCGGCAGCGTTGAGAAAAGACGCGAGATCGTACCCCGAGCGATTGCCGGCGCCATGATTCCAGTTGGCGGCGACCATCGGTCCCTGCAGCGAGGTCCAGCGCAATCGGGTCCAAAGATACGCCTGAAGCATGGTGACGTCGCTATAGCCGACGAGCAGCTTGGGCTTGAGTCCGCGCGGCAGACGGATTTGGTCCAGCAGCGCGGCGGAGCCGTAGCCGCCGCGCGCGCAGATCACGGCGCCGGCGTCGGAATCTCGGAGCGCCGATTCCAGTTCGGCCTTGCGCCGCAAGGCCGAGCCGGCAAAGTAGCCGTCGGGATGCATCGCCGAACCCATGCGCACGCGATAACCGAGGCGTTCGAGCTCGGCAATGCCTCGCCCCAGGGCATCGCGTTCCGCGGGGCTCGCGGGAGAGATCACGCGAACGAGACCGCCGGAAAGCAGCGCGGGAGGTTTGAGCGGGATAGGCAAGGCGCGAGTATACACTGGCGCTCGCCACGGCAAGCCGCCGCGGCGCCGCGCCTGCGTAGTGCGAGTTAACGGCGGTCGGAGTACGACTCGTACGCGGAGCACAGAGAGAACGATGTTGTCATCCCGAGGCCCGGGGTTTGGGCCGAGGGATCTGCTTTTTTGGAATTGAGAAAAGCGATGCCTCTAAATCTACCCAGGTAGGATTGCTGGCCTCGATTAAGGCGATCTTCTTCTTCCGAGTCCACGCCTTGATCTGCTTCTCGCGCGCAATAGCGGCACGAATATGGCCGAAGACCTCGTAATAGACAAGGCGATGAATGCGATATCGCTTGGTGAATCCGGGCACCAGACCTTCCCGGTGTTCAAGGATTCGCCGTTCCAGATTGTTTGTTATGCCGATATATAGATTGTGCGACCGACTGGCGACGATGTAGACGAAACAAGAGCGGGCAAAGTTCAAAAGCAGATCCCTCGCTTCTCCACCTCAGCGCACGCAACACCGGCGTGTGCTGGGGACCCCGGCTGCGCTCGGGATGACATCAAAATCTAAGCCTAGAGGCGGAAATGGGTGAGCTTGTAGAAGTGCCGGGCACGGGCGTCGATTTCGCGGCGTGTGAGGTGGCGAATGCGTTCCAGGCCAAATCGCTCCACAGCGAAGCTGCCCATCACCGAGCCATAGACCATGGCCCGGCGCATCACGGCGTCGTCCATACGCGAAGCATTGGCAAGGTAACCCATGAAGCCGCCGGCGAAGCTATCGCCGGCGCCGGTGGGGTCGTGCACTTCCTCCAGGGGAAACGCGGGGACGGCAAAGACGCCGGCGTTGTGCACCATCATGGCGCCGTATTCGCCGCGCTTGATGATGAGCGCCTTGGGGCCGAGCTTGAAGATATGTCGCGCGGCGCGCAGCAGATTGTGTTCGTTCGAGAGCATGCGCGTCTCGGCGTCGTTGATCATCAGGATTTGCGTGTGCGCCAGGATTTCGCGCAGTTCGGCGGGAGTTTTCTCGATCCAGTAATTCATGGTGTCGAGCGCGACCATGCGCGGCTTCCCTTTGATCTGTTCCAGGACCAGGCGCTGCAGCGTAGGATCGATGTTGGCAAGAAAAACGTGCTTTGCGGAACGATAGGCTTCCGGCAACTTCGGCCGAAACGTGGCCAGGACGTTCAGCTCTGTCGCCAGCGTCACGCGCTCGTTGGGATCGGCACCGTAACGCCCGGCCCAGAAAAACGTTTTGCCGGCGGCGCGCTCGAGGCCGCTGACGTCGATGCGGCGCCCGCGAAAGATAGCGGCGTCGTGCTCGGTGAAATCGTCGCCGACGACGCCGACGAGATTCACGTGCGTGAAATAGCTCGCCGCCACGGAAAAATAAGTTGCTGCGCCGCCAATGGTGCGTTCCACCTTACCGAACGGCGTTTCCAGTGCATCGAACGCGACCGAACCTACAACGAGAAGCGACATGCAGCTCCCCTAGTAAGAAGTTGGCTGTCATCCCGAGCGTATCCGGGGTCCCTAACACGCGCCGCTTTTGCGCATGTTCGGGTGGAGAAGCGAGGGATCTGTTTTTCGCTAAAGCGAATGCAAAAAAGGAAAAGCACATTCCTCGTCGTCCCGCCCTGGAAGCGCAAACGACGCCTTTTGGCGGGGCTCCTCGGAATGACAGCTTTGGTTTTGTACAACATCGCTTAGGAAATGTATTTGCCGATGATGGCGGCAAGGCGCCGGCGCGTCGCCGCCGGGACGAGCGCGGGCTCGGTGACGATGGCGTGGGCCAGCGCCCGGCCGCATTTGCACTCGCGTGCGGCGGGCATTTCGCGCACCGCGTGCCGGATCACGTTGCACGCGCTTTCGGCATTGCGGTTCAGATTGGAGATGATTTCGGCCAGGGTGACCGAAGCGTGCTCGGGATGCCAGCAATCGTAATCGGTGATCATGGCCACCGTGGCGTAGCAGAGTTCGGCTTCGCGGGCCAGCTTCGCTTCGGTGACGTTGGTCATGCCAATGACCTCGAAGCGCAACTGCCGGTGCACGTGCGCTTCGGCCAGCGTGGAGAATTGCGGTCCTTCGATGCAGACGTAAGTGCCGCCGCGATGCGCCTTCACGCCCGCGGCGTCGCAGGCGGAGCCGAGCACGCCGCTAAGCTGCGGGCAGGTGGGCTTATCGAAGCCCACGTGCGCGACGATGCCGCCGCCAAAAAATGTGGAGATGCGCAGGCGCGTGCGGTCGTAAAACTGATCGGGGATGAGGAATTCGAGCGGGCGCAGATCTTCGCGCAGCGAGCCCACCGCGCTGACGGAGATCACGCGCTCGACCCCGGCCAGCTTCATGGCATAAAGATTGGCGCGATAGTTGATTTCGGAGGGCAGCAGGCGATGGCCGCGCGCGTGCCGCGCGAGAAACGCGACGCGCTTGCCTTCGAGCGTCCCCAGGACGAGCGCGTCGGAGGGTTCGCCGAATGGCGTCTTGACGCGCCATTCGCGCGCGCTCTCGAGGCCGGGCATGGAGTAGAGTCCGCTGCCTCCGATGATGCCGATTTCGGCTGCGCTGGCGGTGCTGCGTTTCGAGGCTTTCGGCTTTGTCTTAGGGGTCATGTGTCTTTTTTTCGTGGCGCTTCACCACCCCAACGCATGCAAAACCGACATGCGTCGGGGGCCCCGGTTTCGCGCCCGGGCGGCGCGTCAGTCTACTACAACTGGCTCGGCGACGATCTTGCCGTCTTGCTCGCGCAGCCGGGCCGCGGGAGTTTTGCCATCATGGCAGAAAAGAGCGAGCCAGCCTTCACGGACGATCTGCGGCAGCCACTTCTTCTTGTTCGCGAGCGTGGTCAGCGGATAGGAATCGAAGCCCATGATCCAGGGTAAGGGCAGGTGCGCCGTCATGGGCACGAGATCGGAGAGAAACATGGCCGTGTGGCCGCCGGAGGAAAGGCGCACCCCCATCATGTCGTTCGTGTGGCCGGCGAGAACGATGAGCTCCACGCCCGGCACGATCTCGCAGTGTTCGTCTTCGACGAGCTGCCACTGGCCGGATTGGGCCATGGGCTCGAAATTATCGGCGAGATAGCTGACGCGATCGCGTTCGCTGGGATGGCGGGCGTGTTCGAGTTCGCCGCGATGGACGAAATAGCGCGCGTTCGGAAACGTGGGCACCGCTTGGCGGTTGACGATGCGCGTATTCCATCCGCAATGGTCGAAATGAAGATGCGTGTTCACGACGATATCGATCTGCTCGGGCTCGAGTCCGCGCGCGGCAAGCTGCGCCGGCAGACGCGGCGCGCCTTCAAAGGCGTAGATCTCGCGGCGCTTGTCATCCCACTTATCGCCGGCGCCCGTTTCCACGAGAATCCACTGCGCGGCCGCGCGGATGAGCAGCGAATTCATCGTCAGCGTGATGCGATTGCGGTCGTCGTGCGGCACGACGCGTTCCCACATGGGCTTCGGGATGACGCCGAACATGGCGCCGCCGTCGAGGCGGAAGGTGCCGTCGTTGAGGATGTGGAATTCGATGGAGCCGAGTTTCATTGGGTCGTTGCGCCGTTTCAGTCGTGTCATTCTGAGGAGCGCAGCGACGAAGAATCCCTCTTGTGTATTTATTTCCGCAAAGAGAGATTCTCCGCTTCGCTCAGAATGACAATATTAGGCATTCGCTGCACCGGCTAAAGTCCGGCGCGGGCAATCAGCTCGCGCACGGCAGTGTACGGGTTTTTCTTGCGCTCCGCGACCTCGGAGGCCAAGGACTCGAGCACGCGCTGGCCATCGCCGTCGAGCGCGCGAGCCAGAAGCTGCGTTTCGAGCAGCAGAAGCAGGCGCTGCTTCCAATATTCGAGAATCTTGGCGCGCTCTGCGCCGCTTTGCTCGCGCTGCTCTCGGAATGCTTGGATGGCATCGGCGAGTTCGCCGATGCCTTTGCCTTCGGTGGCCGTGGTGCGGATGACGGGCGGCTTCCAGCCGCGCCCGCCATCTTTAAGGTTGGGAGCAAGCTCCAGCATGGCGTGAAGCTGCTGCTCGAGGCGGTCGGCGCCTTCGCGTTCCGCTTTGTTGAGCACGAAAATATCCGCGACTTCCATCAAGCCGGCCTTCATATTCTGCACATCGTCTCCCAAGCCGGGCACCGTCAGCACGAGCGTGCATTCGGCCAGGCGCACGACGTCGATTTCGTCCTGTCCCACGCCGACGGTTTCGATCAGTACGATCTGCTTGCCCGCTGAATCGAGCACCAGCGCCGCGTCGGCGGTGGCGCGTGCGAGCCCGCCAAAGAATCCGCGCGTGGCCATGGAGCGAATGAAAATGCCGGAATCGGTGGCGTGGCCCTGCATGCGGATGCGGTCGCCGAGGACCGCGCCTCCGGTGTAAGGGCTGGTAGGATCGACGGCGATGATGCCGACGGTTTTGTCCTGCGCGCGGTAGCGAGCGGCGAGTTTATCGACGAGCGTGCTCTTGCCCGTGCCGGGCGCGCCGGTGACGCCGATGAGATAAGCGCGGCCGGTGAAGGGAAAAAGTTCGCGGAGCAACTCCTCGGCGCGCGGGTCGGAATTTTCTATGGCGGTGATGGCGCGCGAAATCGCGCGCGTATCGCCGGCGCGCACCTGCGCGGCCCAGTTGACGATGCTCTCCGGCGCTGAGGGCTTCATGAGGTACGACCGTTATGCCATGAGAATTTTGCCACAGCCAGGCTTTTACGGGTGTAGCATACTGCCGAGGTTGCCGGGCCAAACGGAAATTCCGGGTGTAACGGCGGAAGTCTCGGAACTGCAATGAGAATTCGGTTTGAGAGGAGACAACTGAGATGAAGTCCTTGGTGACGCTGGCTACATTGCTGACCATGGCTGTTTTCGTGACCGCCGCTGCGGCCCCGACAGGGGGTGGCGTCCCGGCGGCTGTTCACTATATCGGCCACGACAAAGTCGCGGAAGTGATGGCCAAGGGAGGGCCAATTGTGAACGACCCTGGCCTGGTCGTGCTCGCCAATCGCCGGGGAGTTGGCGGAGTGGAATACCACGAACATACCAACCACATCTTCATCCTGGTCGAGGGGGAAGCCACCTTGGTGACCGGCGGGACCATGGTCGGCGCCAAGCGTACCAACCCGGATCAGATGGTGGCGACATCCATTGACGGAGGCGAGATCCACCACCTCAGCAAAGGCGACGTGATCACCATTCCGGCCAAGACGCCGCATTGGTGGAAGGAGATTCCGACGAAGACGGTCGCCTACTACGCGGTGAACATCGAAAGCCAGTAGCAACAGAAAGAAGCCCCAGTCTCGCGCCGATTTGTGACGGAATCGCTCGTGGAACTCTTGCCGGGCGCTTCTGCCGCTTGCGCGAGTAGGGTACCCGAACTCGGACCGTGGGCACAGGCTTGCTGGCAGGAACGGTTGCGAATGATCGAGGGAAAGACCTTAACAGCGAATCGCATAGACACGTTGGGCCAATCCTTCTACTTCTTCATGTCCCTGCTTGTGGCAGGAGTCGTGGTCTATGGGTTCAGCCAAACGATCAACGAAGGACTCATCCATCCCTCATCGCCACGCCCCCTGATCCTTTATTTTCACGCGCCAATATTCGCTGGTTGGGTCGTTTTTTTCCTCGCCCAATCGGCGCTGATTCGCACGAGCAATGTGAGATTGCACCGCCAAGTCGGCTGGTTCGGCCTGGCATTTGGTCTTGCGATGCCGTTTCTTGGCATCGCTACCGCCATCGCCATGGCGAGATTCAACCGCCAACACGGTAGCCCGAATGAAGCGGAGTTCCTCATCGTTCTACTTTTCGACATGATCGCCTTCGCCACCGCCTTCGGACTCGCCTTTTATTGGCGGACGAAACCGGAATTCCATCGCCGCCTGATGTTGATCGCTACGTGCTCGCTAGCGGGTGCGGCTTTCGCCCGATTTCACACCTTCTTCGTGCCGCACAACTGGTTTTACGCGGGCGTTGATGTTTTGATTCTGTTCGGCGTAACGCGTGATCTGATTGTGACGAAGCGCATCCACTCAGTCTATCTCTACGGACTTCCCGCAATGATGCTCGGCCAAATCGTCGCCATGCACACCTATCTAGGGGCTTCGCCGGTGTGGCTGAGGATCGCCCATCGACTCCTGGGTTAGGGCCCGATAAGTTGGCTTGTCGGAGACTCGGTCAGTACCAAGCCAGGCGCAACGTGAGCGTTGCAAAGAGGGTTATTGTTTGCCGAGGATGTGGCGGGCGATCACCAGGCGCTGGATTTCGCTGGTGCCTTCGCCGATGGTGCAGAGCTTGACGTCGCGATAAAACTTCTCCGCCGGATAATCCTTGATGAAACCGTAGCCGCCGAAGACCTGCACGGCTTCGTTGGCCACGCGCACGGCGGCTTCGCTGGCGTAGAGCTTGGCCATGCTGGATTCGCGCGTGAAGCGAATGCCGCCGCCATTGGCGTTTGATTTATCGGCGAGCCAGGCGGCATGGTAGACGAGCATCTGCGCGGCCGAAATTTCCGTCACCATATCCGCCAGCTTGAACTGAATGCCCTCGAATTCGCTGATGGGCTTGCCGAACTGCTTGCGTTCCTGCGCGTATTTCGTGGCCGCACCGCAGGCGCCCTGGGCCATGCCCAGCGCCAGCGCGGCGATGGAAATGCGTCCGCCATCGAGCACCTGCAGGCTGTTCACGAAGCCGTCGCCCTGTTTGCCCAGCAGATTTTCCTCGGGCACGAGGCAATCGCTGAAAACGACTTCCGAGGTGTCGCTCGCGCGCATGCCCAGCTTGTTTTCTTTCTTGCCGGGGCGAAAGCCTTTCGTGCCTTTTTCGACGATGAAGGCGGAGATGCCGTGCGAGCGCTTTTCGCGGTCGGTGACGGCCATGGCCACGCAGACGTCGGCGTAGTGGCCGTTGGTGGTGAAGGTTTTCGCGCCGTTGAGCAGCCAGCCGCCGCGAGCGCGCGCGGCGACGGTGCGCGTGCCGCCGGCGTCGGAGCCGGCTTCGGGTTCGGTGAGCGACCAGCAGCCGAGTTTTTTGCCCTGCGCCAGCGGGACCACATATTTCTGGCGCTGCGCTTCGCTGCCAAATTTGTAGATGTGGTTGGTGCAAAGCGAATTGTGCGCGGCCACGATGAGCGCCACCGAACCATCCACGCGCGCGAGTTCCTCGATGGCAATGACGTATTCGATGTAGCCGAGGCCGGCGCCGCCGTAATTTTCCGGGAAGAGGATCCCCAGAAGGCCCAGTTCGGCGAGCTTCGGAATCAGTTCGGCGGGAAAGCGCGAGGCTTCGTCCCATTCCATGACGTGCGGAGCGATTTCCGATTGCGCGAAATCGCGCACGGTGCGCTGGAGTTGCTGCTGTTCGTCGGTGAGGGCGAAGTCCACGCGGGTTGGCCTCAGGGAAGCCTTTGTGCACGCACATCTAATATTCACACGGTTGGATGCGCTAAGCGAGACGCGCGGACGAGAGGGTAAACGCCGAAAGGTAGAGTCGTCATTCCCAGCGAAGTGGCCGCGCGCCATTTCCTCGGACCGTCTTTCGGTCCGCGCCGCCACGCAGTCGAAGAATCTCTCCGAAAAAGGTTTAATGCGAAGAGGGATTCTTCGGCCCAAAGGGCGGGCCTCAGAATGACAGCCGCATCGGCCGCGGCGGATTACGCAGCCGCGAGCAATTCGCGGAATTGCGCCAAGGCGCGGTCGATGGCGGCGCGGTCCACGTCGCAGTGCGTGAGCATGCGGATGTCGTACTTGCCCGTGGGATTCGCCAGCACGTTGCGCTTGGCCAGCGCCGCGGACATTTCCGCGGCGGTACGGCCCGTGCCGCGCACATCGAAGATGATGATGTTGGTCTGCACTTTGTGTAGATCAACCTTGATGCCGGGAAGCTGCGCCAGCGCTTCGGCGAGATAGCGCGCGTTGGCGTGATCTTCGTGCAAGCGCGACGGCGATTTTTCGAGCGCGACGAGGCCAGCCGCGCCGAGAACGCCCACTTGCCGCATCCCGCCGCCAAAAAGCTTGCGATAGACGCGGGCCTTCTCGATGAATTCGCCCGAGCCGACGAGCATCGAGCCCACTGGCGCGCCCAGCCCTTTCGACAGGCAAAACATCACGGAATCGAATTTGCGCGTGATCTCGGCCACGCTGCGGCCGAGATAGACGGCAGCATTGAAGATGCGCGCGCCATCGAGATGCACGCGCAGGCCGGCATCGTGGGCGCGGTCGCAGATTTCGTCGCTCACTTCGGGAGGATACACGGTGCCGCCGGCCATGTTGTGCGAGCTTTCCAGGCTGACGAGCGCGGTCTGCGCGCGGTAGTAAACCTTGGGACGAATCAGCGGCTCGATGATGTCCCAGGTGAGGATGCCGTCTTCGACGTAAGTGGTGCGCGGCATGCAGCCGGCGATGGCGGTGACGGAATCCATCTCGAACTGATGGATGTGCCCGCGCTCCTCGATGATCAGCTCGTCGCCGTGATGGGTCCAGGTTTTCACGGCCACCAGATTGCCCATGGAACCGGTGGGCACAAAAATGGCCGCTTCGCGAGCGAAGATTTCGGCGGCGCGCGCCTGCAGCTTGTTGATGGTGGGATCTTCGCCGTAGACGTCGTCGCCGACGACGGCTTCGGCCATGGCGCGGCGCATCTCCGGCGAGGGCCGCGTGACGGTGTCGCTGCGGAGATCGATGGCCAGCGTGCTGGCGGGCTGCTTTTCGGGCTCGGAGATGGTTTGCGTTGCCGACGTTGGATTCATCGCGTGCTCCCTTTATGGTGTTCTCGCATTATGTCGCGGCTGGATGCGACCCGGCAAGTTATAGCGAAACCTGTGGGAGTGCCATTTTGGCGTGACGTCGCTGACGTCCTACTCAGTGCTCGAAGGATAGGAAGTCGGCGTTGTCTTCGCAAACCTGCTCCATTAGGCTCCAATCCGGATGCCCGCGAAAGAACATGCTCGACGTAAACGGCCGCGCATACGCGACCGGATCTTCGATGGTGAAATCGATCTGCAATCGGTCCGCGGCGATGCGGCGCAACCGCTCGGTGACGTGGAGCCGATCCGAATGCGGATGCCCGGCACGATCGAGCCAGGTCTTGTCGTTGAATCCCACGGTGTCGATCACGAACGTGTCGCCATCCCAATGGCCGATGGAATCGCCCATATAAGCAGGCGTGAAATCTGGCGGATGCTGGCGGCCATCGGTGTAGATATGGCGAACGCTGTGATCGTATTCAAAGACCATGATGAGCTCTTTGGGCGTCTCGACGATCTGCATCGGAAATGGATGCAGATAGATGCGCGGCACGCCCGGAGGAAAGCACTGAAAGGCAGGATCGTTGGTCTGTGCGACCAGGACACCGCGCGGCCCGAAGGCCGGCTTGGTCTTGTCGAATCTCTCTTTGGACCACGGCGTCATCGGCGGGTCGCCCTTGCCGAATTGCGAAACGTAGACTTCGAGTTCCGCCTGCGTGGCATTTTGGGGGAAGCTCATGTTCCAAATGCCGGAGAGATCGTGCGCGTCGAAGTTTGCGGGGCCTGGGCCCAGAGCGCTGTAGACCCCACCACCGATTGCGGCGGACGGGTTCTTTGTCTGCGGATTGGCGCTGCCGGGGCGATTCTGCGCCAACGCGGCGCAAGGAAGCTCCAGCGCAAGGACCAAAGCCAGTGAGTAGCCCCTCAAACTATTCGCTCTTTTTGCCAATCGATGTTCCTTTCTCAATCGCCGAGAGCCTGGGCTGGAGACCTACAGGCGCTCGGGAGCATGGGCTCAAGCCCTTCGGCTCTTGGGTACCAAGATATACATCTATTCCAGTAACGCGACGAAGACTTCGTTGGAGACAGCCAGCCGCGCGGGCGCAAGGCGCACGCGGCTGCCAGAGCACTCGACGAGACCCTGGGCGCGCAATTCCTCGAAGCGCGCGCCGATTTCCGCATTGAATTGCGCGCCATACTGAGCCTGGATGCGCGCGAGGTCGATACCTTCGAGCTGGCGCAGCCCGAGGAAAAGCTCTTCGTCGAGGGCCTGCCTGGCGGTGACTTCTTCGAGTTGCTCGACGGGAAGGCGCCCTTGCTCGATCGCGGCCGCATAGGCGGCGGGATCGTGGGCGTTGGCCCAGCGCCAGCGCCCATCGAAGGAGTGTGCGCCGGCGCCGAATCCGAGGTAGGGATCGCGGCGCCAATATTTCAAATTGTGCCGCGAACGAAATCCAGGGAGCGCCCAATTGGAGATTTCGTAGTGGTCGTAGCCGGCGCGGTTCAGGCGCTCGCAGGCAAATTCGTAGGAATCAGCCATGGCGTCGTCGGTGGGAACGGCCGCCGCAGAGTAGCGCGTGCCGGCAGCGAGGAGTTCGCGGCCGAGGCGGCTGCCCTCGTCGACCTCGAAGAGATAAATGGAAATGTGTTCGGGACGCAGGCGCAGGGCTTCCTCGAGGGAGTCCTGCCAGCTCGACGCCGTTTGATGCGGCAGCCCGGCGATGAGATCGAGGCTGATATTAGCGAAACCGGTGGAACGAAGGCGCTCGATCGAGGAAAAGATGTCGTCGCGGCGGTGCATGCGGCCGGCGGCCTTCAATTCCGCGTCATGAAACGACTGCGCGCCCAGGCTGACGCGGTTGATGCCGGCGGCGAGCCACTCGGCGGCTTTCTCCGGCGTGATGGTTTCAGGATCTGCTTCGAGGGTGACTTCGGTGCCGGCCGCACGGGCTCCAGAGGTGCTGGCCGCACGGGCTCCGGATGAAGGCGCGGCAGCGCCGGCGCAGGCGAATCGCGAGCGCACCGCTTCGAGAATGCGCGACAGATCGGCGGGATCGAAGAGGCTGGGCGTGCCGCCGCCGAGGTAAATCGTGTCCACTTTTTTATCGACCCCAG
>QHYQ01000377.1 GCA_003224175.1 Acidobacteriota bacterium | reverse complement strand
ATCGCCGGGTTAAGGCCGTGGAAGGCGCCGAGAGCTACCAGCACCAACCACGATTCCGTGTGTACACCCGTCACCGGTCCTCACGAGAAGCAGAAAGAGTCTGAGGAAGAATCGCCGCCTTCCAAGCGGACCTGATGCGGGCGCATGGAGCCGAATTGGAGGAATAGCTTCGGGTCGAGACGCATGCCCCCGCCCGGCTCAATGTCCAGCTTGGCTAACCAACCGCGAACGCCATCCGGATAGAACTGCTCGTCCCAGCTACGGTAAAGGGAATTGGTCAGGTAAACCCGACGTCCATCTCGGCTGATCTCCACCATCTGAGGTCCGCCATTCAGAGGCACATCGGGATCGTTCGTATGTGATCGACGCCGAGCGATGCCGCCCAGCTTTACCGAGCCGGTCCGCACGGGCTCAAACGGGTTCGAAACGTCATATTGCAGAAGTTCGCCCGTTCCCCAGCACGAAACGTACAAGAAGCGGTCGTCCAGGGAGAGATTTATGTCCGTGACTAAAGGCGGTACTGCTTTGAAACCCTTGAGCAGTGGCGGCAACTGATCTGGGTCTGCCGCTTCGGCAGCGATTTCAATTACTTTCCGCACCTTCCAGGAACCGCTGCCATTCGTCTCCTCGCGATACCAGGCCCATATCGAGGAGGAAAGATCCTTCAGCGAGGTAACAACGCCCACAAAGCCGTATGTCTTGTTGGGATCGTGCGCGGGTCGCAGCTCCAGCACCATTTGATATTCAGGCCCCAGGTCCAGCACCTGCTGATGACGACGAGTACGCAAATTCCAGATGTGCAGCGCATGACCGTACTTGCCGGCAAGCAATAGTTCCGGGTTGACGCCATTCTCGACCATGTTGGGCGTGCCCCATTCGCTGGTGATCATGGTGTCGTGCCCGAGGTGCCACCAGAAGTCATAGGCAAAGTACTGCGAACCGCGATCTTCTTCCCAGCGGCCCTTGATCTCGAACGTCTCGGGGTCCATAACAAAAATTCCTCCCGGGCCGCCGCCGTCAACCGAGCCGATTGCATTGATGTAAATGCCATCCGGACCGCAGTGGGATGTGTGCGGCCGGCTGTATCCACTGCGCTGCAATACAGTCTCGGGTTCGATGACTTTTATCAGACGAGCCTGGCGCGGATCGGGTTTAGTATCGATGATGTGAATGCGCGATGAGCGCAAACCCGGAATAACGAGATAACGGCGCTCCATGTGCGGGTGCGGAGAGTAAGGACAGAGGCACGAACTGCACGCGTTCCAGCCAAAATGATGGAGCTCGTCACCGGTAAAAGGCATCCTGATTTCATTCACAATTTCGCCATAGCCCTTGGACAGAGGGTCGACGTCGATGAGCGCGAGCGCATCGCCAGAGCCATCCTCAGCAGCATTCAGCAGCGTAACGAACGCAAGCTTTTCGGGAGTCGCCTGCATCGCCTGTTTGGGCGAGGGATAGAAGGTAGGGTCGGGTAACATTGCGGTTCTCAGCGTAGCCATAGTCATTTCCTCCTGCTGATACTCGGTTAGCTAGTGGGCATCAATTACCGGACGTGCGGGCATTCTACACCTGACTGAGAATTCTTCAACGATTCGGTGGGTCAATGAAAGAGCTGCAGGCAAACCGCGGATGCGCGCCGGGTTGCTTGTGCCGGAATAGCGGTTGGAATCTGACCTTCAACCCGGCCTGAAGATGGCGCTTTCCGAGTGGACACATGTTGCCGTGCAGTGGCCAGGCTACAGTAGGCCAAGGTGGTCAGGGTACTTGGCCTGCAAAGAACTCACCAGTACGTCAAATTCAGGAAGACTGCGTAAATTCTGGAGACAAGGGTCTCGCAGGAAAAATGGCCAGCATGCGAATCCGGTGCTGACGCTTCGGTCGAGCCATTCAAACGCGGCTTTGTGCCGCTCCAGAACTGCAAGAATGCAAGCGACCTGATAATAGGTATGGTGCGCATGTCCAAAAGACTTTGGGCTCGCGCAAGCCTGGGCCAGATATTCGAGTGCCTGTTCCTTTTTCCCCGTCAAAGCAGAAAACAGACCCTGCAGACTGATAATGAGCGGTTCTTCGGGCAAGAGCTGTACCGCCTCATCTAAGAGTGCTTTGGCCTCCTTCCAATCCCTAGTCATCATGGCCGGTAGCGGAGCAAAATATACGGGATACTTATTCCCGGGGTTCTCGGCACGCCACGCGTGAATTTCTTCCCTCGCCAGTTCGTATTCCCGGCCCCAGATATAAACCTGGACGATGCTGTGACTGACGGCCTTTCGGGGATCGAACTGGCGCCCTCTCTCGTACATTTCACGAGCGTGATCGAGCAGTCCGATATGCGCCAGAATTGTACCCATGCGATTGTAGGCGTGAGGCAAATTGCTCTGCAGGGCGAGTGAAGGTCTGAGTTCGGTAATCGCTTCCGCATGTTGAAAGTTTTTCGATGGGCCCCACAGTAGGTAGGCTCTGGCGACGTGTGCCTCGGGCAAGTCCGGATCTAATTCGAGCGCCTTCGCGCAGTGGAACTCAGCCTTCTCCAGCCATGTGCTCGTTGGGTCAATCTCGAAGTGGCGAGTGGCAGAGACAACTGACAGGGTGGCATGGGCGAGGGAAAAAGAGGGATCGCGACTGATCGCATTGATGAGGCGCTGGGCCGCTTCATCCAGAAGCGCCGGATCTCCGGAGGAACTCAGACGGTAGCCGCGCGTGAATTCCGTATAAGCCAACGGGTCTTTACTGTAGCGTGGCCGGGGCCCGAGTACCTTTGGACGCAGAGGCCTGCTCAATGCACTCGCGATCTGTCTGGCGATCTCGTCCTCAATATCAAACAGGCGCTCGATACTGAGATCACATTTCCGTGCAAAGCAAGCGTGTTGCAAATGCGTGTCAAGCATTTCTACCGAGAGCCGGGATTGCCCTTTTGTTATCCGAATGGCACCTTGCACGACGAAGCGAACTCCTAAACGGGAGGCGATCTCCGAAGCCGTCATTTCGAGAGGCAGATTCAGTACGGCTGAAATTGGCAATACGTTCATTCCCTCTAGATTGCCCAGGCGCGAAATCAGTGCGTCTGCAAAGCCCAGGGACAGACCATGGTCGTCCGGAGCATTCCCGAGGAAGAGCAGTGGCAGAACCGCAAGTGACGGCCGCTGTTGCAACGTGCCCTTATCTTCCAGAGTGCCCACGGAGGAGCCTGCTGAAACTTGTCCGTAACCGGATGGGGCGTGATACACGAAAGATATATGAAATTTATCCCCTTTCAATGAAACGCCAGCGTCACTGTCCGTTTGAAGATGCCTGATGGATACCGAATCGCGCCACATTGGCATCGAAACGCGAAAACGTGACGGTGATCTCAGGTACGTTTAAGGTCGGCATGGGGGACCACTTTGAGGCGGGCAAAATGCTCAGCTTCCCGCCGGGCAGCTTTCCCTATCTCGATCCGGACATGCACCACTGCGCGATGGCCAGCGGCGAAGCGGTCGTGCAGATCCACGGGATGTCACCCGTGCAATTCAATTACGTCAATCCCAACGACGATCCCGGCCGGAAAAAATAGCGCGTCAGGCGCCGAGGGCGCCGCCGGATCCGGCGGGCAATTCGATGGAGTATTTCGTGCGCTGCTTCTCGCGATGTTCGGCCAGCGCGAGCTGAATCAAGCGATCGATCAATTCTCGATAGGGAATTCCCGAGGCCTCCCACATTTTCGGGTACATGCTGATGGAAGTAAATCCAGGGATGGTGTTGAGCTCGTTCAGGTAGATGCGCCCGCTCGGCCGTTCGAGAAAGAAATCGACGCGAGCCATTCCCCGGCACTCTGAGCAGCGGAAAGCGCGTACGGCGTACTCCTGAAATCGCTGCACCTGCGCTTTCGTGAGTTTGGCGGGAATTTCCAGGCGCGTGCCCTCCTCCAGATATTTGGCCGTGTAATCGTAAAATTCGCGGTGAGGAATGATTTCGCCCGGCACCGAAGCGCGCGGCTCGTCGTTTCCCAGCACGGACACCTCGATCTCCCGGCCGCGCATGTTGCGTTCCACCAGGATTTTTTGCGCGAATTCGGCGGCCAAATCGAGCGCCGCAGGCAATTCCTCGCGCTTATGCACTTTGGTCATGCCCACCGAAGAGCCCAGCGTGGCGGGCTTGACGAACAGCGGAAAACGGAATTTCTTTGCAATGGCCTTCAAGATGCGCTGGCGGCCGTTCTCCCATTCCGAACGCAGTATGGCGAGAAATTCACCGACGGGCAGCCTCGCCTGCAGAAACAGCCGTTTCTGCATGTCTTTATCCATGCCCACAGCTGAGCCAATAACGCCCGAGCCCACATAGGGGAGCCCGGCAAGATCGAGGAGTCCTTGGACGGTGCCGTCTTCCCCATACGTGCCGTGCAAGACAGGGAAGATCACGTCCACGCGTTGCGTTCCTGACCCGCGTTCCTCGAGCGGCATCAGCGCGGCGACGTTGGGATCGGCGCTCAGCATGACTCGCTGACCCTGGCGCAGCACATCCGGCAGCATCTTGTGCACGGGTGTACCGATGAACCATCGCCCATCCTTTCCGATGCCGATCGGCACCGCTTCGTATTTTTCTGGGTCCAGAGCGCGAATCACCGATGCCGCCGAAGCGAGCGATACTTCGTGCTCCCCCGAACGCCCGCCAAAAATTACGCCCACGCGAAGCCGCTTGTTCTCTGCCATGAAATTCGGCCCATCTCCTAGAGAATTTTCTTTCCCAGCGCCGAAAGCACCATCTCGACTCCCAGCAAAGCCGTCTTATTGTGCAGATCGATCACAGGATTGATCTCCACGACTTCGAACGAAGCCATGGCTTCGCTATCCGCGATCATTTCCATAGCCAGGTGCGCTTCGCGATACGTGATTCCGCCGCGCACCGGCGTGCCCACTCCCGGCGCGTCCGCGGGATCGATGAGGTCCATGTCCACACTGACGGCGATGCCCTCGGCATCGTCCCTGGCAAACCGTAGCGCCTCGCTCATAACCTCGCGCATGCCGCGCTCATCGATGTCCCGCATGGTGAATGCGTGCACGCCGGAATCTTTCACCAGGCGCCGCTCTTTGGCATCGAGATCGCGCACACCCACGATGGCCACGTTGCGCGGCTCGACTTTCGGCTTGAAGCCCAGCAACTCCACCAGTTCCGGCGCGCCGTAACCGATTAATGAGGCAAGCGGCATGCCGTGCACGTTTCCGGAAGGCGAGGACTCCGGAGTGTTCATATCCCCGTGCGCGTCGAGCCACAAACAACCGATCTTCTTTGATTGCTTGCGAAAAAAATCCGACACACCCGAGCACGTCCCGATAGCGATGGAGTGATCGCCGCCGAGTACGAGAGGGAAAAATCCTTCGGCCAGCGTCTTTTCCGTCATCTCCGCCAAGCCGCGGCAGGTTTCCGCAATCTCATGTAAATATTTGGCGCGCTTTTCGCCGTAGGGCTGCTCTTCGGGCTGCTTTACGGGCATATTACCGATATCGTCAACCGTATGCCCAAGCTGTTTGAGGCGAGATTGCAGGCCGGCGACGCGCAGGGCCGAAGGACCCATGTCCACCCCGCGGCGGCTCTGGCCGAGGTCCATCGGCACGCCGATGATACGAATTTTCTGCGCCATGACGGATATTCTGTTCGCCCAAACCGGCGGGCGGAGGGCCAGCGAACAGCGGCTAAGGATACACGCGATAAATCATGCGCGGGAAGGGGATTACCTCGCGGACGTGCTCTGTTCCGCAAATCCACGCCACCACGCGCTCGAGGCCCATGCCGAAACCCGCATGGGGCACGCTGCCGTAGCGGCGCAGGTCCAGATACCACTGGAAGGCCTGCTCCGGCAGCTTTTGCTCTCGCAAGCGCTTGAGCAGCAGTTCGTAACTGGAGATGCGTTCTCCGCCGCCGATGATCTCGCCGTAGCCTTCCGAGGCCAGCACGTCGAATCCAAGCGCCAGGTCCGGCCGCGCGCTATCGGGTTCCATGTAGAAGGCCTTGATCGAAGCAGGGTAACGATGGATCATCACCGGCCGGTCGAATTGCTGCGAAAGCGTGGTTTCCTCGTCTCCGCCGAAGTCGTCGCCCCACTTTACGTCATGGCCGTGCTGCCGCAGAATTTCGAGCGCCTGCTCGTAAGTAATGCGCGGGAAGGGAGGTTTCACCGGTTCGAGCTTGGAAGCGTCGCGCTTCAACGTTTCGATCTCGCGCGCGCGATTGCGCAACACCGATTGCACGATGTGACTGACCAGCCCTTCGCCGAGCGTCATCATGTCTTCCAGGTGCGCGTAAGCGGCCTCGGGCTCCAACATCCAAAATTCCGTCAGGTGGCGACGCGTCTTCGATTTTTCGGCGCGAAACGTTGGCCCGAAGCAATAGACCTTGCCTAAGGCCGCGGCCAGAGCCTCGACATAGAGTTGCCCTGACTGCGTGAGGTAAGCCTTCTCATCATCGACGTACTGCACCTCAAACAGCGTTGTCGTGCCTTCGCATGCAGCGGGCGTGAATATCGGCGCATCCGTGAGCGTGTAACCTTGGCTATCCATGAATTCCCGCGCGGCGCGGCTAGTTTCGGCGCGAATGCGCAAGATCGACGCTTGACGCGGAGTGCGCACCCACAAGTGGCGGCGGTCGAGAAGAAAGTCCACGCCGTGCTCTTTTAGTTGTATGGGGTAAGGCTCCGATTCCGGCACGCGCTGCAGCACCTGAACCCGGCTGACGCCGATTTCGTATCCGCCAGGCGCACGTGGCTCGCGGCGTATCTTGCCGGTGATTTCGACGCTCGATTCCTGTGTAAGCCCGCGCAGCGCGGCAAATGCGTCCGGCTGCTCCTTCTGCGAAACCACGCCCTGAATCAACCCGGTCCCATCTCGAAAAATGGGAAACAAAAGCTTGCCGGATTCGCGCAGGTTGTAGAGCCAGCCGCGCAGGGTGACCTCCTGGTCTTCGTGCTCTCCTGCTTTTTCAATGGTGATGATGCCCATCGCGTTTACAGTTTTGCTCTTAGCTTTCCTGTTCGGAGGAGGAGAGGGCGCGCTCGACACGGTCAAACGCGGCGCGCGCGGCGCTGAGCGCCAAAGAGGTGGGAGCAGGGTCGGCATACGCCGGCTGTTCTTTTAGTTCAAAAACCAGCGGGAGTTCTGGGGGCAAAGCGGGGAGTGCCGATTTCCATTCGATGGTGCCTTCATAAGGCAGCAGGTGTTCGTCCTTTAGGCCGTGATTGTCGTGAATGTGCGAAGTCGCCAGAAATTCGCGCATCGCTTCGAGGCTGGCCAGCACGCCATCGCCCAGGTGCGCATGTCCGATGTCGAAGCACAGCCGCAGGTCCGTCAGCCGCGTATCGACGATGAATTGGCGCAGGTGCGCCGGTGTGGCCAGTTCTCCCGGCGTATTTTCCAGCGCCAGCGTGACGCCGCGTTCCTTGGCGAAAATATGCAGGTGCTCGAGCGAGCTGAAAGCCGCGTCGAAACGACGCCCGTCGTCCGCCGCGTCCCGCGAAGAGCCGATGTGCTGCACCAGGTAACGGAAAGGCATGTGTTCCGCGACGTCCAGCGCTCGCTTGATTTCATCCACGGCTTCCAGGCGCCGCACCCGTTCCGGATCGCAAATCGAAAGCGGCGCGCTGCTTTCGTGCACGGGATTGAAGTCGCGCTCGGCCGGAGCATGCAACGCGTGCAGCGTAAGGTTGTGATCTCGCAGCGTGCCGGCGATTTCGCGCACGGCGTCGGGCGACTGATAGTTGAAGTGCGCCCGCGCGCAGAATATTTCTACCGCCTTGATGCCATGGCGCGCGATGTCGGCGAGCAAACCCGGAGTCAGCCTTCGCTTTACGAAAAGATAGGTGGATAGGGTCCGCACCATCGGCGAATCTCAGTTTCCTGTGGCACCGCTCGGCGGGCCCGGCTCGGATTGCAGCGAACCATCCGCGGCTAACATAGTTGAAAATCGCGCCCGCATGGGAATCAGTGACTCTAAGCGAATCGTCAGAGTGCGTCAAGCCACGCGGAGTTGTGAGATACCATGTAACTTCTGATAAATACCCTTGGAGCGCAGGAAAAGAAAATGGTGGTCACCGGGCTGGAGCGGTTTGGACTTAATGAAGCATTATTTCGCCGCCTCGATAATCGTAGCGTCGAAGCTTACGCCTACCTGCGTACCTACGACGTGACACCAGATGTGCGAAGACTCCCAATCACAAGGCGGTTCGCCTATTTGGCCGCCCGCGTGGAGCGGTGGATCAAAACGCTCCCTGGCCTTCATCCGAGATTATCTTTTGAGGTTAAGGCCGACAAACGGTCCTTCAGAAAGATCCAACGTTGGTCGCAACTGCCTTCCACGTTCATCGTGCGGGCCCCGCACGCGAAGTCTTACACTTGCTTGATGCACGTGCGGTCAGTTCTATACATGTGACGAAAGTTGCGGGGCATGATCGCCGCCCCGCCCGCAAATCGCCTTTGTCTTGGTACTGCGTTCGCGCCTTGGTCGTAATTCGCGTTGAATACGCAACATCGGGTATGCAGAACATCGAGGACCGTTTCGTTCTAGTTCGTGCTTCCTCCGCGGAGGACACAAAGAAGCGCCTGAAACACCAGTGGCACGAATATGCTAGACCGTACCTGAACCCTAATGGGGAGATGGTGAGCTGGCAGCTCGATCACATCGCGGATGTATATCAACATTCGAGACCGAAATTGACCCCGCGGGGACCGAGGTATGCTCAAAACTGGCACACCGCAGAATGCGTCCGAAGTATGTCTGGCGGCCGCGATCCAGGTAAACGGCTGTCCATGTTTTTTCCAAGCGAAATGGGCGCACCGAGGTAGATCGTCTTAATCCGCGGCGCGCTCGTAGTTAAGGTATGGGCCGAGCCAGCGCTCGATGGCGCGCAATTCCAGGCCCTTGCGGCGCTGGTAATCGAGCACTTGATCGCGCCCGATCCTGCCTACGGCAAAGTAACGCGCCTGAGGATGCGAGAAATATAACCCACAAACCGATGCGGCCGGCAGCATGGCGAAATTTTCGGTGAGTGTAATGCCTACGGCGCGCTCCGCATCCAGCAACGCGAAAAGAGCGGCCTTTTCGGTGTGATCGGGCGAGGCTGGATAGCCAGGCGCGGGCCGGATGCCGCGATAGCGCTCGCGCAGCAAGTCTTCGGGCGTCAGATCCTCGCCGCGCCCAAAGCCCCAGGCAATGCGCGCCTCTTTGTGCATCCATTCGGCGAGCGCCTCGGCGAGCCGGTCAGCCAGCGCCTTGGCCATGATGGCGTTGTAATCGTCATGCGCTTTTTCAAAACGTGCCGCGAGTTCCGCGCCGCCAATCCCTGCCGTCACTGCGAAGGCGCCCAGATAATCTGCCAGACCGGTCTCCTTTGGAGCGATGAAATCCCCCAGCGCGTAGGCCGGTTCGCCGCCGGGCTTCTCCATCTGCTGCCGTAAAGTGAAGAACGTTGCCAGGGGGCGTGTGCGCGCCTCGTCTGCATAAAGCTCGATATCGTCGCCGACGCTATTCGCAGCGAAAAATCCGGCCACGGCGCGTGCCGTGAGCAGCTTTTGCTGCACGATCTCTGCCAGCAGTTTTTGGGCATCGTCGAATAGTTCCTTCGCGCGCGGCCCCACAACGGCGCCCTGAAAAATTCGCGGATAGATTCCCTTCAGTTCCCAGGCGTGGAAAAACGGCGTCCAGTCGATCAGCGGCACGAGTTTTTCGAGCGGCACAGGATTCCAAACGCGGGTTCCCGTGAATGACGGTGCGGGAGGCCGGTAGTTCTTCCAATCCATCGGCGCTCTCTTCGCGCGCGCCTCTTGCAGGGAAATAAGCGGCGCGATTCGCGGCCCGCTGTATTGCTGCCGGATTTTTTCCTGCTCTTCGCAGTTTTCACGCGCAAACACGGGGCGGTGTTCCTTATTGCCCAGCTTCGAGACCACGCTCACCGCGCGCGATGCGTCCAGAACATGAACCACGGGATGGCGATAGGCCGGCGCGATCCTCACGGCTGTGTGGGCGCGGCTGGTGGTTGCGCCGCCGATCAGCAGCGGGA
>QHYQ01000248.1 GCA_003224175.1 Acidobacteriota bacterium | reverse complement strand
GCGTTGCGCTCCCACATTCAGGTGACGAAGGAAGTGCTCGAAGGCATTGGGGCGGGAAAGCTTCCTGCTCTTCTGGTTCTAAACAAGATCGACGCCGTCGATACTTCGCAAAAGGCATTGCTGAAAAAAGAGTTCCCCGAGGCCATTGCGATGTCCGCGCTGAGCCCCGAGGACATCGAGGCACTTCACTCCCGTCTCGTCAGTTTCTTTCTCGATAACATGGCTCAGGTGGAGCTCGTCGTTCCCTACGGCAAGGAAGGCGTGCTCGCCGACATCCGCAAGAACATCCACGTGCTCAGCGAGTCGTACGGGGAAAAGGGTGTTTGTCTCAAGATTGAGGCGCATCCCGGCACCGTTACCGCCTTGAAGCGACGGCTCGCGTCGTAAGAACTCCGACGACTTCCACAGCGCGGTCTTGTTGCCTTCTTCTTGCGCTTTGGCATGCAGGGCACCTCGCTGAGCCACACTTGACAAGATTCTCGGACGAGGGTATGGACAGGGCAAGATAAATATGCTAATATGTATTAGCTTAAAAACGGAGATGCCAAATGACTTACCAAGAGCGCTACGAGAAAACTAATGTCTGGGTTGCCCGGCGTATTGTCAAGGACCTGATGCTGATGCACGGGAAAAATGAAATCGTCAGCGAGCATGATGAACAGACGATCTGCGACGCCGAGCGCCGTGATGCCGCTATGCGACAGATGGTAAAGCCACAGGCAAGACCCTCATTGCTAGCTTGAATGCGGACCTATTCCACAAAGCAAGCGGCGAAGATGGCAGGAATCCACTCGATCACTCTTCACCGATGGCTGTCTGCCGGCAAGGTTCGGCCGTCGCAGAAGATCGCAATGAACAGGGCGAAATTGTGGCGCTGGACGGATGCCGATGTGGAGAGGGTTCGGAAGTTCAAGCAGGAAAACTACCGCAAAGGCAGAGGTCGCAAACCAAAGTCGAAGTGATAGATGGATCGATCGAGGCTAAAGAGAACAAATGGCGACTGGTGTGCTACCGCTACGACCCGATGATCGGCTCGTTGGGCGCTGATCGCGCTGTCGACGACCACGTCGGACGTCATCGATGCCGCGTACCAGGGTCACCAGCGGGGTTCGCGCGGCTGGCGCGCCGATTCGCGATAATCCTCATTCGAGAACCGTTCGCGTCCGCTGTTGCCGCGCGGCGGCCCAAAGCCACCTGAAGGTCCGCGCCGCTCCGACTTGGGGACTGCTTCATTCACCCTCAGCGCACGTCCGCCAACTTCTTTACCGTTGAGGGCGGTGATGGCCTCGGACGCCCCATTGTCATCCGCCACTTCTACAAAAGCGAAGCCGCGGGGCCGCCCAGTCTCTCGATCCATGACTACGTGAACGCGTGTGATCTGCCCAAACGGCTCGAATAGCCCACGTAAGTCGCTTTCCGTCGTCTGAAAACTCATGTTGCCAACAAACAGATTCTTCATTCTCCATCTCCTTGATGCTGACCTAGACTCATTCTTACCAGACGCCTTCTTCGAGGAAGACGTGGATCTGGCTCGAGCGAGACGGCTGGCGCAGCTTGCACAGCGCCTTGGCTTCGATCTGGCGGATGCGTTCACGGGTGAGGGCAAACGACTGCCCCACCTCCGCGAGAGTGTGCTCGGAACCGTCCTCCAGCCCAAACCGCATCTTGATGATCCTCTCCTCACGCGGGGTGAGTGTCTTCAGCATGAACGCCGTCTGCTCCTTCAGGTTGAGGTTGATGGCCGCGTCCGAAGGTGACACGGCAGCCTTGTCCTCGATGAAATCGCCCCAGCGCGAATCTTCCTCCTGGCCGATGGGCGCCTCGAGCGAGATGGGCTGCTGCGCGATCTCCTTGGTCCTGCGCACCTTGCCGACGGGGATATCCATGCGCTGGGCGATCTCTTCTGCAGTGGGCTCCCGGCCGAACTCCTGCAGCAACTGCCGGCTGATGCGGATCTGTTTGTTAACAGCCTCGAACGTGTGGACCGGGAGCCTGATGGTCCGAGCCTGGTCGGCGATGCCGCGGCTGATACCCTGGCGAATCCACCACGTGGCGTAGGTCGAAAACTTATAGCCGCGGCGCCACTCGAACTTCACCGTGGCCCTCATCAAGCCGATGTTGCCCTCCTGAATCAGATCCAAGAACTGCAATCCGCGATTGGTGTACTTCTTGGCGATGAACACAACCAAACGGAGGTTTGCCGCGGTTAGCTCCTTCCTGGCCACCTCGCCTTCCGCTTCACCGCGTTGGATCAGCGCGAGAGTGCGCTTCAGGCTGGTGAGCCCGACTTCGCTCGCCTCGGAAATTTTGCTCAGGTCACTGCGTCGCGTGCGCAGTTCGCGCCGGGCTTCGGCGGCCGTGTCGCCCTTGGACATCCCGGCGCGGCGTTCGAGCTTGCCCACTTCGCGCTCCAGCGAGTGCACTCGCTCCACCGTCTGCTGGAGCACGGCGATCAGGCGATTGCGCTCCCGCGTATTAAGTTCGATCGAACGTGCCAATTGCGACATCTGGATACGCGCCCGAGAAACTGCGTACCGGGCATGCAGATAGGAACGCTTCTTCGATTTCGGAGTACACGCGAGTCTCGCGGCCTGTCTGAGCGCGACGTCGTAGAGAACGGCGATCTTGTCCAAATCTTCAAGGTTTGGCGCGCCTCGTTCTCAACTTTCTCTTCTGTCAGTTCCTCGTCGCTGAACCGCAAAATTTCCTTGACCAAGCGCGCGCCGTTTCGCAAATCGTCCGCAATTCCCAGGAGTTCCTTCATAACGATGGGCGAACGTGTGATGGTTTTCAGGACGAGGAACCGGCCCCGTTCGATGCGTTTGGCTAGGACCACTTCACCTTCGCGTGTGAGCAAGGGAACAGTACCGATCTCCCGCAGGTACGTGCGGACCGGGTCGTTTGTCTTTTCGCGGAGGCCCGGCGTTAGGTCGAGATCCACCTCACCGCCGAGGGGGGCCTCCTCCTTTACTTCCGCTTCCAGGGCTTCGGCGGCCTCCAGTGCGGCGCCCGCACCGTTCGCGGAGGAAACATCTTCGTAGATGTCCATGCCGGAGCGCTCTAGAGTCAAGAGCAGATCGTCAATTTCTTTCGACGAGTGGACTTCGCCCGGCAAAATGTCGTTCACCTCGCCAGACAGCACGTATCCACGTTCCTTCCCCGTACTGATGATGCTTTGGACCTGGTCATGCCTGTCTTCAATTGCCTGCGACAAGAGTTCTCCGTTTAGCCTAAGACACTGCTTCGCTGACGTAACTCTTCCCGTTCGCGGCATGGATCTTTCGACCCAATCCGTAGCCGTGAGGCCTCTTGACCGATCTCCAGCCGGGCATATAGGGCTCGCTTTCGAGCTGCAGGGTTTTCGGCAACAGTGTGCCTTCCCTGATAAAAACTCTTCCTGCTTCGGTTACGTCTGGCACTGCGGTTCTCCTCGGTGTCGACACAGACAGCTTCGCAAGCGGATCATTGACTAGGAGATAGGGGACCACTCGTAGCCCGAGTATCCTGTCGCAACGGGCAGGGTTTCGGCACCTTCGCTGGAATATCCTTCATCATCCATTCGCGACGATGCGTCTTCATCTTGACGGTGATCTTCGGGCGATACGGGAGCCTCTCCTGAACCCCTTTCGCTTTCCAGTGCTCGGACCACTTTTATCCAAGTGGTGGCTTTGGTACGATCATCGGCGTCGGGCGGATGAATCTGAACTGAACCATGAAGTCCAGCATCTGCGGGACGCGTGAACTGGCCTTGGTTGTTCATGATGAACTCGAGGGTCAGAGCTAACTGATCGGAGTAGTATCCGTTCTCGAAGCGCATACTGGTTGGATGGGCCGAAGAAACCCGTGTCCAGTAGTCGCACACCAGATCCTGATAGCCTCTGGCTCGAACCGACCACACACTTAGGTGATCCAACGCGGTTCCTGGTTCACATAAGTATTCAACCCGTATTGAGCGTGGCTCGATGGGTTTCATCAAGTCATCCCATGCTAGAGTCACTGCATACTGAAAGGCCTTATCTAATTCCAACCGGCTGTTAGCGGTTTTCCCCGTCTTTGACATGGTGCTTCTCCCTTGCTTTGCATGTGGGCGTTCCAGACTGCCACGCTCACAATCTTAGACTTGCCTCTGCGCGGCATCTGGCAGCGGCATCTGCTCTAGCAACTGGCGCTGGCAGAAGGCTGCTTTGTGACCGTAGGTGTTTAAGCCCGCAGCTTGCCAGTCTTTTGGTCGAACGTGGTATACCAGCAATAAAATGCATCTTGCTGGGTCGGGAATGTGCGCGGAAAATTCGGCTCCGCTTTAGTGGCGATCCGCCAGGAGTGAGCGCCCTCATCGAAAGAGAGCGCGCCTACTGTCTCGCCTGCCTTGTTGGTTAAGTTCGTTGTCTTTGTCGACATTCGGGACCTCGCAATCTGTTTTTACGGCCGTCACAACTTGCTTGTGCGGCCCTCGGTCTCGCCGCTCCCCCGACAGGCTGGTTGCTCAGCTCTTTCTCGGCTGTGAACCAGTCTTCGACATCTTTGCCATGTTTTCTGCCGCAAGCCCCGGCCTACCAACCGATAAATAGGGCCTTAAGACTCCTTTCAAGAGATACGCACATGTTTCACTTCCAACCTACGTTGTGAACTCAGGCCAAAACCAATCTGTTCCAAACCGGACATATCGTGAAATTTGTGAGGCTGGCCTCTGCCACAGCTCTAGGTCTAGTTGGCTCTTGTGAGTTCAGTCACAAGATCCGTGGCCTCTTCCATTCTCTGCTTGTAGAACGTTGGGCTTATACAGAGTTCTTTGCTTCTCGCTCGCACACGTTGTTCTGTGGCCACGGCCTCGCGACGTGATTTCGGTAGGGACGGCGCCGCTGCCGGTGCACTCTCCATGGGCAAGTTGAAGCGCCGGATTCTGTCGTAGGAATAAAGCGCGCTCGCCACCGCTCCGGCCGTGGCCACACACCCGATTTCGCCCACACCCTTTGCGCCGTAGCCGCCCACCTCATCGGGCACTTCGATCAGGATGATTTCCACCTGCGGCATGTCTTTGGCTCTCAGAATTCCAAAGTCACGCAGCAACAACGAATCCGGCACACCGTTGGTCGAGAGGAAATTCTCGGTCAGCGCGTAACCCAGGCCCATGTGCACGCCGCCTTCCATTTGTTCTGCGCACAGGCGTGGGTTGATGGCCCGGCCAACGTCGTGCGCCGCGACGACGCGCTCCAGCCGGCCATCTTCGCCGAGAATCACCAGTTGCGTCGAGTAGCTAAATGTCAAATGTGTGTTCGGGTTTTTTCGCGCCTCAGGAGTGCCCGGCTTCGTCGTAAAGTCGCACACATAATCGCCTTCGTACTCCCTCCCTGCGAGCTGCTCGAGGGATGCCTGCTTCAAGTCGGCCGCCAGCTTGCGCGCCGCATCTTGCGCCGCCGCGCAACTGAGGGTGGTCGCGCGTGACGCCCACGTCTCCCCGCATTTGCTGCCCATCTCCTTGTCCCAGACGACGTCCACCTTCTCGGGCGGCAAACCTGTTTCTTCGCACACGGCCTGTAGGGTGGCCGTGTATACGCCCTGCCCCATCTCCGTATAGCCGTTGAGTACGAGCACGCGGCCACCGTCTGTTACGCGAATCCTTATGTGTCCACTATCGACTGTGCCGTTCCCAATGCCGGTGCTCTTGATGCCGCAGCCGATCCCGGCGTATTTTGCATTCTTGTAGACTTCCTTCACGGCGTGCAGCGTTTCCCGCAAGCCCCGCACGCTCTCTCTCATAATCTGTCCGGTGGCGAACGCATCGCCCGGATTCAGAATGTTTCGCTCCCGAATGTCGTAACCGTCCACGCCGATGCGCTCCGCGAGGATGTCCATCACTCCTTCCATCGCGAAGTGCGCCTGATTCGAGCCGAATCCCCGCATCGCCCCACTCGTCGGATTGTTCGTATAGACGGCTTTGGACTGCACATCCACATTGGGCACGCGGTAAGGACCGCAGCTGTGACACGCCGCGCGAAGCAGGCATTTGCCGCTGGTCCCAGCGTACCCTCCGGCATCCCCCACGATACGGGCCTTCAGCGCCAGCAATCGGCCTTCGGCATCCGCGGCCACTCTGTAGTGCAACGTCATCGGGTGGCGCTTAACATGATGCTGCGTGGACTGCTTGCGTGTAAGCACCGTCTTAACGGGACGCTGCAGCAGATAAGCCGCCAATGCGGTCTGCCCTTGGATCGAGAGCTCTTCTTTGGCGCCAAATCCGCCGCCGCTCGCTGCCAGGGCGATCTCCACCTCTTCCGGCGGCAGATTCAAAATCTTGGCAATCTGTTGCTGGTCGTAAACCGATCCCTGGCTCTGCGTGTGTACTTTGACGCCCTTCCCCTGAGGCACCACGAGGCACGCTTCCGGTTCGAGAAACGCCGGTTCGATCGCCTGCGTTCGGAATGTCGCTTCAATCACGTGCGGGGCATTCGCAAACGCTGCCTCCACGTCGCCGCGTGCGAATGCTGTCGTGTCGATCAGGTTCCCATGCACGTACATATTTCCCGCCGGATGCACGTGCGGCGCGCCCGGCTTGAGCGCCTCAGACAGGTCTGTCAGCGCCGGCAGAATCTCATAGTCGACCTTCACTTGATTCGCCGCTTGGCGTGCGTGGAACTGCGTGTCCGCCACCACCATCGCCAGAAAATCTCCCACGCAGCAGGTGGTTTCCCCAACACCTACAAAAATAGGCAGATCGGGATAGACCATTCCTGTGCCCCGCTGGCCCCAAACATCTGCGGCGGTAAAAATCCTGACCGCCCCCGGCATCGCCAGCGCTGCGGAGGTGGCGATCCCCAGCACCCTGGCTCGCGGATGTGGACTTAGCACCATCGCGCCATGCAGCATCCCCGGCGCGCGCATGTCATCCACGAAAAGCTTGTCACCCAACACTTGGTCAATGCCGCCGTAGCGGGAGACCGATGCGCCCACGCCACTCTTCCCGTCTCCCGTGGGAATCAGCCTCCGTTTCAGCCCAAACTCCTCGCCGAAATAAAAATGGCGCCGCGGTTCCGTTCGAGGCATTTCGTGGTGATCGTTCCAGGCTTCGCCGGCCGTTTGTATGGCATCGACGATTCGAACGTACCCAGTGCAGCGGCAAAGATGGCCGTCCAAAGCCTTCTCGATGGATTCCCGGCTCGATGCCTGGCCGTTTTGCAGCAATGAGCTTGCCCGCACAACGATACCGGGAATGCAGAATCCACACTGCACCCCGCCTTCCAGCACGAAAGCCTCGGCCAAGACTCGGCGCATCTCGTCGGGAATGCCCTCGAGCGTGGTAACTTCATGGCCTTGTAGTTGTTCCGGCTTACGCAGGCAGGAGAGCGCGGGTCGCCCGTCGATCAGCACTAGGCAGCAGCCGCAGGTGCCTTCAGGAGCGCACCCATTCTTCGCGGAAACGATGCCACACTCTTCCCGCAGGACCTCCAGGAAGTGCATCCCCGGCTCATATGGCACCGAGACCGGCTTTCCATTTAGGGTGAAGCTAACTTTGGGCATCAGGCACCTTTTTCAATGGTTTCATGGGAGGTTGGCACTGGATAAGAGACCTCACTTGCAGTGGCACTCAACCGCCACGCTCACGGCTACAATGACTCGCGCCTCGCTGCGTTGAATCTGTTATCGACGCCGTAGTGAGTCCCGATTCGGTGTTTGAAGAAGAACAAAGCCAGGACAACCAGGACGGCACCCGCACAGACGACAAAGTCCAGCGGTAGTTGGTAGCTTGAAAAGGGGCGCCATGACACCACCAGGAGCAACGCTGTAATGGCAACCCACTCCGTGATTTTCGTGACCATTGGCTACCTCGTTTGCCCAGTTTCCCCAGCGCCGGAGAAGTGAGGGGCGGACCCCGCCCCCACCGAGCGAAAATACCTACCGGCTCTAGGCCGTTACCGGAGTGACGATCTTGTGGAAGGTGGAGTTGGAAACGTTATAGGTTTCAACTTGAGGAGTTCCCTCAACCACACTCGCCAGGATCTTCGCCACTTTTGGATAGGTTCCGCGGTTGTAAGCTTCCGCGTTCTCTGCTCTTTCCCACAAACTGATTCCGAACGCTTCCATTCCGCCTGGGACAACAAACATGATTTCGTCCTGGAAACCTTGCTGTTTTCGAAGCATGGGGATGATTTCCTTCTCCAGCCTCTGTGTAAGCTCGGCAACGCTATTGGGCTTCAGATGCATAGACACTCTGCGTGCAAACATGGCAACCTCCTTGGTTGTCTTGGCCAAGGGCGATTTCAGATAACCCACTTTAGTTAAGCTTGCCCTCTGGCTCACTCAGTGCATTAACCATAATAAGGTAATTAACTTACTGTGTCAAGTACAATCTGATTGTATTGCAGACCACTTAAGCTCAGATAGTTAAGTCGAGTGGCATGGAGGCTCTTCTGAGCAGCAAGGTCAAATTGGGTGCAGACGCTTCTGCCGCGGCGGGCCCTAAGGGCCGTGACGCTTCCGCCGACACCGATGGCTACCTGCGGGCGGAGATCCTCAGTTACTCCCGCTCGCGCGGCCTGTTTGCCGGCATATCGCTCGAGGGCTCTACGCTTCGCCCCGACGACGAGGCAAACGAACAGGTCTATGGTCGCAAAATCACATCCAGAGATATCGTGCTGGGTAAAGGCACAGCGGTACCTGCGTCCGGGCGCCGTCTGGTGCGCATCCTGCAAAAGGATTCGCCGCGGAACACATCGGCGAAGGCTTCTAACCGGTGATGGCTCTAGTGGTCAATTTCTAAACGTTTGTTGATGACTTTGCGGTTCCGGGACTCGGCGATCTTCGCCGGGTCTCGGAACCGCATTGTTCCGCCCCATGCGGTTCTGTTTCATGATCCTCAGACCCAGAAAATCGCGCGTCCTCCCAGCGAGGCTCGGTATCTGCGAGCGAATCTGAATTGGGCCGCCATTAACCCTCAAGACGAAACTGCGTTTCAGGTACTGCACCCCAAACGCGAATGTGGAACAAACAACAAATGTGTTCCGAAGCGAACAGATATCCATCGGCGCATCTTCTAGGATGTCGTCCGTGGGCGAAGCGACCAGGGAATCGGAACTTTCCTCGCTGTCAGATTAAACAACGACGACTTCGGACCAACCGCAGATCGCGATAGCAGACCGGGCAAGTCCGAAGCGCCCGCCCGCGGAAAGAATGAGGTACCAGAGATGCCGTTACTTCAAATATTGATGGTCTTAATCGTGGTGGGCGCTCTGTTGTGGCTCGTCAATAACTTCATACCGATGGCTGGATCGATCAAGTCGATCTTGAATGCTGTTGTCGTGATCGGTGTGGTTGTGTGGCTTTTGAATGTTCTTGGACTCCTGCATTCTCTTTCCCGGATCCACGTTGGGGCGTAAGCAGGCTGGCACAGACAACGGCAGCATGCGAGGGTTGAGGCCAGGAATGCGAATTTCTCTAAGGGGAGAAACGGATGAAAAACCAACGCGACGAGCACGATGAGAAAAGGCAAGGTAACCATCAACGGTCAAGACTTACGTACTTAGTTGTCGGTTTAGGGATTGGTGCTCTCCTCGGCGTACTCCTAGCTCCGCAGTCCGGGGATGACACTCGTGAGTGGTTTGCGACGAAATACAAAGATGGAATGGATTCCGTCAACGCCAAGGTCAAGCAGACACGTCAACAGTTTGCGGAATTGATCGATCGGGGCCAGCAGCAGGTAGGCGAGGCCATGGATAAGGGACGAGAAGCGCTTAGCAAAGCCATGGCCGTAGGGGTTTAGTCGGTGGCGGGGTTCTTGAAAAACAGAAAACGGAGAGACGGCGGGCCAAATGGGGATGGCGTTTGTGGTTGTGAATCCCCGTTCTGAAGGGAATTCAACGTTTGGCTTCGCCGCGAGCGCATGCCTAATAAGAAATCAAAGAAAGAATCCGGCAAGGTAACACTCGCCAGGGTCAGGAAAGAAATGGCGGAGCCTCGCTTGGCCCGATCCGTACGTGTGGAAGAGTTGAATCAGCAGGATCACCGCAACGGTCGAAAAGCCCACGCGTCCCGCTCTCGCCGATTGACTACCGAGGTGGTCGCATAGCCAGCAGTGGCGTCATTTCCCGATGGTAGGGCGGACTCGTTCTCCTCCTGCTGGTTCTCGGCCGGCTCTGAGGCAAAGCACCTGGTGAATAGTTTAGCACTTGCTCGCGATGACGACTCTCGGGTGTGCGGTCGGAACGCCAGTGAATGGCTCCAAGGAAGCAAGCTTATGGCTAAACATTTAGAGCAGTATTCAACGAGGCCAGAGTACGGCGGATCGCCCCGGGGTGCCCTGTTTGGCGGATGGCGCCTAATTTGCCTTCGCGTAGTCGCGCTCCTGTTTGTTCTGCTGATGTGCCTTGGCGCGTTTGCATACTCCGTGCTGACGCACGAAGAAATCGTAGATTTGCTTTGGACCGATGAAATCCGGCCACTCCTCCTCAAGCGTTTTCCGGCGCTGACGCAAGAGCAGATCACGGAAGCGCACGCGTATGCCTACGGAGGCGCTGTTATCCAGGACCTCGGCTACTACCCGTTCGGCGGTAGGGAGTTCAGCGACCTGGTACATTACGTTCGCAGTGGAGACTTCGTTCGCGAACTGATACTCGATAGCCAGGATGCCAACGAATACGCATTCGCGCTGGGAGCGCTAGCACACTATTCGTCGGATATCGCCGGCCACCCTGCTGTAAACCGGGCCGTTGCCATGCAATACCCGAAGCTGAGGGCGAGGTTCGGTAAACTCCGTCAAGTACGCGCAAGACAAGACCGCACATTTGAAAACGGAGTTCGGATTCGACATGGTGCAGGTCGCGAAGAATCGTTATGCGTCTCAGCAATACCACGATTTTATCGGATTTAAGGTATCCCAGTCCCTCCTGGAGCGGGTTTCCCCAGTCGTGTACGGAGTGGAATTGAAAGATGTGCTGCCGCACGAAGATCTCGCGATCGGCTCCTACCGTTTTTCGGTCAGCCGTATGATCCCGCTAATGACTAAGGTTGCGCTGCAAACCCACAAGAAGGATCTTATGCGCGAGACGCCCAATTTCGCGAAACGAAAGTTCCTGTTCCGTCTTTCGCGCTCCGATTATGAAAAGGAGTGGGGAAAGGACTACACGACGCCCGGATTCGGCACCCACGTGTTGTCAACGCTTTTGCGATACATGCCGAAGATTGGGCCCTTTAAGGCACTGGCTTTCAATAACCCGACCCCGCAGACAGAGGATTTGTACTTCAAGAGCATCAATACGACCGTCGATCAATACCGGGCCTTTCTCGAAGAAGTGCGTAACGGATTTACTCGTGCTTCCCAATCGCGATTTTGATAGCGGCAACGCAACTAAGGCTGCGGAATACTCACTCATAGACGACGCGTATGCAAAGTTACTGGCCCAACTGTCAGAGCGGAAGTTCGATTTGACCACGCCGGCATTACGCGACGACGTCCTGCACTTTTATGCGGACCTGTCCGCTCCGATCGAGACAAAAAAGGACACGGTTCGCTGGCAAAAGGTACTTACTGGGCTCGATCAGTTGAAGTCAGCCAACCCTGTCTCAATTCTCGCGGCTGATGGCCCGGTGAAATGACCCCCATTACTGCCCTTACAGTTGAACGGTCACCGGAAAAGGTTTCGGGGCACATAAGTGCCGTTGCAAAAAAGCTCGTCCGAACGCTGGCAAGAGTCATTCCCCAGTGCTCCATGATTTCTCAGGCGGTCGCCTTCAATATGTTCTTGGCTTTTTTTGCACTCCTATTAATTGTGTTGAGCCTGATGAAAGGCTCTCTGGAAGGGCAGGGTGGTCAGGAACTGGCGATGCGGCTGGGGGCGATCCCTGCCGCCGGGCAGCTGGCAGCTAATATCCGAAAGGCTGTTGCGCCCGGAAGTGAACACCTGGTACTTGGCGATTTTCGGCTGGGTAGGAATGCTGCTGGTAGGCTCACAGGTGATCAAGCTGATCATCAAGGGTATCGAGCTGATTTATGGTCACGCCGGCAGCAATTCCTTTCTCGGGAGGCAGGTTCGCGGTCTACTTTTGTTCTCCGCCGCAAGTGTGGTGTGGTTCGCGGCCGTCGCGGTGAGTGTTTTCGGTTGGCCATTAGGCCGATGGATCACTCACGGACTGGGCACGTCTCCGTTGGTTCACGGCTTCTGGACGATCCTCCTCCCAATCTTGGCGATGATCCTACAGACACTTGTCCTGGCTTTGATTTATCGGTTTGCGGGACCAGGGGAAACGATTTGGAGCTCCGTCCTGCCCGGAGCCGCCGCGGCGACGATTCTGTGGTGGGGCCTCAATTTATTCTTTGGGATTTACGTCCGCAAGACCCAATATGGGCCTATCTACGGTGGTTTGGCAGCGGCGATAGGTTTAATGGTAGGGATGGAGTTTTCTGCAACGCTCATCTTTCTTGGTGCGGCCTGGAACGCAGAGGGTGCTGCATAGGTCGGCGCCGAAGATCGGGCCAGAAAGAAAGCGGCATGCGCTTCAGTTCTCACTATTGGATTTTGATGATTCTCTCCGTTTGACAAAGCAGCCTCTGTATCGACTCGCATTCAAACATATGTCCGGTTTGGGACAGATTCGTTTCGCACAGAAGCGCACAATGTAAATCGAGTGAACAATGAAGAACTCCTATAGTTGGGGAGCGGGCAGGCAGGCGTAAAACGACAGAATGATAGGGCTTACAGCGGTTCAGACCTTTCGGAACTCAGGAGGTCGGCAGCATGGCACCCAGCGCAATCGTATTGCGCAACGGCGAACGGATACCGTTGCTGCGATCTTTGCCGTTTCTGGCGGCACATCTGGCCTGTCTCGCAGTCTTTTTTGTTGGATTCCGGTGGTCCTATCTTATTACATGCCTGGCGATCTACTACGTACGGCTGTTTTTTGTGAGCGCTGGCTATCACCGTTACTTCTCTCATCGCTCATTCAAAACCAGCCGAGCGTTTCAATTTGTGATGGCATTCATGGCCACAACATCCACGCAAAAGGGCGTACTGTGGTGGGCAGCCAATCATCGCCATCACCATCGCTATTCCGATACTGAGGAAGACTTGCATTCGCCCACCATCTTCGGGTTCTGGTGGGCTCATGTAGGCTGGATTCTTTCCGATAAATACCAGGAGACACGAATTGATTTGATACGCGATTTCGATAGGTATCCAGAATTGCGGTGGTTGAATCGATACCATCTAGTGCCCCGGTGACTCTCGCGGCGGCGCTTTTTCTGATTGGCGGATGGGGAACGCTAGTCTGGGGCTTTTTTGTCAGCACCGTAGCCTTGTGGCATAGCTCGTTTACGATCAACTCCCTTTCCCACCTGTTCGGGCGCCGGCGCTACGAGACCCCGGACACCAGTCGCAACAGCCTATTTCTTGCGCTTCTGACGTTTGGCGAAGGATGGCACAACAACCACCATCACTACATGGCCTCTGTCCGGCAGGGATTTTTCTGGTGGGAAGTGGATGTCAGCTACTACGCCCTGAAGATTCTGTCATGGTTCCACGTCGTATGGGATTTGCGTCAGCCACCTCGAGCAGCGCTTGCAGCCTCTGTTGTACGCGCACAGATTGACGCAGCCGAGGTTTAGCCACTTGATTTGCAGCGCTCTTCCATTTTGACCCTATCTCATACAATCTAGTCCGTCCGTAAACGTAAAGGAAGCGTCGGGCCCATAGCCGCAGGCCCTCGATCCCACAGGTCGATAAACAATACGGTTTCATATCCCTGGTGGCAATCTCGAGACAAACTGCCGAACATGGCGTTCCGGCGGACGAGCACCGAGCTTCCTCGCGCCATAAGACTTGGAACGATCAGATCAAACCCTCCCAGCAGACATTGCGCCATAGAGTTAATTCACCGCAAGTGTGTGCGCAGTGGGGCAGATATCCATCCTCAATGCGCATAGCATGTTGTTGTGCGGAACGGGAAAGCCCCAGCCCACGCTGATCCTGATCAAGCCCCTTCCCAAGGTCACAGTGTTGGGCAACCTCAGTGATGACCGGCAAGTCCTTGACGCACTCAGACTGACACGTGACGAGCGATGAGTAACCAGAAACCGCCATACCGCGACCTGGAGACCAAGATGCAAGAGGCAAAGGAACTCATTCACGTCTTGAGGACCCAGCAGGTGGACGCGATTGTCGGTCAGCGTCACATCATGCTTGTTCGTTTGCAGCAGGCGGAAGAAACCCTCAGGAGTTCCAGGAATCAATTGCGTGCCTTCGCGGCACACTTGCTGTCGGTGCGCGAAAATGAAAGGGCCGTGATCGCACGTGAGCTTCACGATGAGTTTGGCCGGGCCCTTACCAGCTTGCAGTTGGGACTGTCCTGGATATCCCGCAAATTGACTCCAGGGCAACAGCCCTTGCAGGAGAAAATCAGGTCACTATCAGCCACCACGACCAGCTTAATCCGGTCGCTGAAGAACATCGCGAGTGGATTGCGACCTGGCGTTTTGGATGAGTTGGGCCTGGTAAAGACCTTGAAATCGGAGGCGAGGGAGTTCGAGGGACACACTGGAATACAGTGCAGGTTTAAGACCAATACTGCAAAAGCCAGGTTTGACCGTTCAGCGGCGGTCGCTATTTTCAGGATCGTGCAAGCGGCTCTCACGAATGTTGCCCGGCATGCCGAGGCTTCACGGGCCGTCATCGCTTTGATGAAGAGAAAAGACGGCCTGATTTTAACGGTGACGGACAACGGGAAGGGCATCAACAGGAAGCTGATCTATAGCCATGCTTCACTTGGCATTACCGGCATGCGCGAACGCGCCCTTGCTCTTGGGGGTACGTTTGCACTCGCAGACTCCAGAAGCAAGGGGACAATGTTGACAGTGCGCATTCCGCTGTCCCGGATCATTGTCGGGAGAAACGAAGGCGGCGCAAATCAAACTTAGCAAACGGCTATTCGCTGCTAGCTGCGCGGCCCATAGTCTTTGTGGTATCCATTACGGCTGTTTGTAATGGTAAAGCTGCCATCTAGCCGGGCGGTCACTCTAATATAATGGGCAGTGGTTTCATCCGGATTAGCAATGAACTGTTCGACGGAGTTGAGTTCCTTGGCATCCAAAGCGTAATGCAATTGCCAGAGGTCCGGAGATCCCGGCGCTTTGTGAAGAATTTGGAATGTATCCGAAGCCCCTCCCTTTTTTGCGCCATTATTCATCACGGCCGCGCGCGGGTGAAGCGCATATACGAGCATGGGTAATCCGGAGATGTTTTGCCCGTGATGTGTAGTCAGGTATAGATCAACCTGTCCGATGAGGTTGCGGGGACAGGCCAGGCCATGCTCGTGGTTCCAGGTCAAATCGCCGAAATCAACCATACGGAATTTGCCCAGGGAGATTACGGTGCCCACCGATTGCGCGTTCTCCCCTCCGAGAAGGGGGTCTTTCGTTTCATCTTTGGGCTGGAATTCAGAACAGAGTGGATTGGGAGCTCCCGCGCCAGGCAATGGTTTGTTGATCAATTCAGTCGCCGCCGAGACGACCTCGACGTCGATGCCCTTAATTGGGAGCTTTAGGCCTGGTTTGGCGACGATGTGCTGGTGCGGGCCCTTGTCGCGCACACTGAGATAGGCTTCATAACTCTGTGGGACGTTGAGAGTCTGCTCCGCGCTCGGTCCATGATCTATGAAGGTCTGGATCGGTAGCCTCTTGGCCAGTTCTGTTACACCGCCAACGTGATCGCCGTGATAGTGCGTAATCACCAGATAATCGATCTTGCTGACGCCTGCCTCCTTCGCCATTGCAGCGATACGCGTGGCGTCTCGCTCTCCGGGAAAGCCGGTGTCGACCAGCATGGATTGCCCAGATGGAGACACAAACAGCGTCGATTGCCCACCTTCGACATCTACGAAATAGATGTTGAGCGCATTACTCCCCTGCGCCCAGGCGACTGCAAAAATCAGAAGTGCCGCGAAGGCTATCAGGAATAGCAGTCTCTTACGCATGATGCCTCCTGAACCTCACACTCCCAAAGAAGGAATTAAATGGCCGTTCTTAATGCACGTTCTTGTCGAGCCAGCTCATAAAGAACTTGGCGATGCCCGCACTGTTCTTTTCGGACATCATCTGGTGGCCATTGCCCGGCAGCCCCACGGTCTCGAGCCCCACGAACGTAGTCTTCACACCCGCCTGATTGAGCCACTTTGCGACGCAATGGGCATACGGACGGTGATAGCTCGCCTCTCCGGCCACGTTCAGGACCGGTATCGGCTCCAGGTTTATCAGCTTGTGCGCGGGCTCCTTCTGCACCCAGCACGGAAGCAGGTCCGGTCCATCCGCCTTGTCTTCCCGAATAGGTTGCAATTCTGAGGCTTCCTTGATCGGCGGATCATAATGAATGAAGGTATTGCTCAGGCCCCAGATACGCCCTGGACCTGACAACCCCCGTTCCGCGTTTTCAACGGGCGGGGCAACCGGCTCCGCGGCAATGATCCCCTTGACCAGTTGCGGTCGAGCGTCTGCCACCAGCCAACCTATCGATGCCATACCCGAATGGAATAGCAGGATGACCGGTTGGCCGATCGTGTCGAGCAGTTGCACGATGGCGTCCAGGGTAACTTTCTCTGGTACCGCTGCAATCTGGAGTTCCGTCTTAGCGAAATAATCAAACACCGGGTCGCCCATTTTGCCTTTGTTCGGCGAGTCGCTGGGCCATTGCGAATACTTTTTGGCCTGCGGCCAATCAGCGCCCTCTTGTGCTCGATGTTCACGGATATGCTGCTCTTTACTCCAGTCAGACGAGGGCGACCGTCCGCCTGTCCAGACCTCCTCCATTAGCGGACCCGAACGGGGCGGCGTGATCGTGCCGTCAACGCCCGGTACATAGGCCGAACGTCCGTTCCCCGGATAGTCCATCATGTAGACGGTGTAGCCCTGATTGACAAAATCATAGGCCCAGCCGGGCCGTCCATCCGGCGTTTGTTTCAGAGCGTACGCTCCTTGCCCGCCTCCTCCGGTTACGAACACGATGGGATACGGATGGCGAACGTTCTTCGGTACCCAAACCTCGACATACATCGCGCCATGCATGGTTTCATTGCCGGACTCCCCTGCGTAATGACCACCCACATAGAAATGGCCTTGGCGCCCAATCTCGGCTGTCGAAAACGTCGGCACGGATGCCGAGGGAGCGCTAGCAGCACGAGGCTTCGCAACGAACCACCCGCCGACGACAACTGCAGCCACGATCAAAACCGAAACGGAGATCCTCGCTTTCATGCTTCTTCTCCTTCGCGCTGCGCGCAGTTTTTCATGCAGAAACCCTGCAAGACAGCCGCAGAACCTGTTTGCGATTCAGATTAGAGCTAGAGAGCCGCTGACCCATGCGTGGGCCCGCCCTGGCAGCCTGCGCCATGACAGCAAGAGCTGAATATCTTGGGATAACAGAACAAAGTCAATGAAAATGACTGATTTTTAGCGGACATAGCTGGTGAATCTGTGCCCACAGAGGGGATGGCCGAGGCTCTCTTACACCACTCCGCTGCTCAGCCGCCGGAACCTAACAACCACCTGCCCTTACGCTTCCTGGCATGTTTCGCTGCTGTCGTTCTTCACGTGCTAACGACAGGAAATTGGAGACGGCGCTCACTTTAGCGAGTCGGCCAGCTCCACGGCCTGGCTAGAATCGCCAAAGCCTACGAGGGAATAGGCTGTGCCATTCTTGGACCAAATCAGTGTGTAGCCTGGCCCCCTCCGGCCCGCCTCGGTGAGGAGTGTGCCCCGTGCGCCCCCAACTTTGACTGGCTGATAGGAACGCAGAAAGCGCGGCACAGACATGATCAAGGTCGATTGCCAATTTACCGTTTTCAGAAAATCATGTGCCTGACTTGAATTCATGCCGGCAACTTCCAGGCCGATCTCGGCCAGATGTTCGACGTCCAGCTCCGCCGGGACCTTCACCACAGGGCTGGGCCCCTCTCGCAACCGCACGCAGTCGCTGTACTGGGTGCCACCTGGAGTCGGGCCTGTAAAACTTCCGGCAATTTCGCTGGTAGCACTCGTTGGACCCGGACAGGTCCCGTACTCGGCTTCCACGGCACGGGGGATGTCGACGGCGACCGCAGCGCCATCAAGGGATTGCGGCACCGCCAGTTCGGGATGGCCCGCCTCGTTAAAGATGGACTGCAGACGAGCGCGATCGACCGTAAGGTTCACAGACTGTTCGCCGGAAACCACCAGTTTGGGAGGATCTTTGCGCGCACTCAGCAACTGAACATGAAAACCTGCCAAATTGCCTGCCGCTGCGGCGTCCGAGACCGCTTGGTCCGGCTCATTTACGCTCCTTGTCACCCTGTCAGACATCATCTGCGTGACCATTTGATGCAACGACGGATTCGCGTTTGGGTCTGTGAGCGCAGAGAGGTCCACATTCACGGCTTGAACTTTTTGCATTCTCAGTGATCTTAGAAAGCGCCCAAACAAAGCGCGCGCGGGGGGTAAGGTCGCGAAGCCGATCACAAGGACAACCAAAATTACGCCCGGCAGAAGCCAAACCGGGCGCTCGCGCGAAGAGTCTTGTGTCATGAAATATGCTCCTCTATTTCTAGGCTACCTTCTGGAGACGGGCTAACACGGCGCCCGCCCTCACCGGATTCCAATTAACGTTATCTTGCACCGCTCACCTTAAGGGCTGCTTAACCTCACTCGCCTATTTGGCTTTGCCAAAATGAGCAACGCGGCAACCAAATCGAATCTGGCAGCGGACGGCGCCTAACCGCAATCCACGTGGGGCGGCAAATGCCCGCACTGGTGCGACGCGCTACGGCACACTCCCTAGCATGCCTTCGAGCTGTCGCTGAAAGAGTTCCTCGACGCCACGGGCGAGTAGCTGAAGGGGCAGCCGGTTCACGATGTCGCGAACAAAGGCAAAGATCACGAGGCGGCGTGCCTCTGCGTCTCCCAGGCCGCGCGATCGAGCGTAGAATGCCGCCTCCCGATCGAGCGGGCGACTGACCGCGCGCTGGATGCAATGGACTTCCTTCGCTAAATTCTCGAGGTGCGACGTCGAGCTGATCCGAGTTTCCTCGGATAACAGCAGCGTCCGGTTCGTCTGTTTGGCATCGGTCTGCTGCGCGTCGGCGCCAACCATGATCTTGCTGTCAAAGACGCTCCTGGCACGGTCCGCGAGAATCCCGTTGTAAACCTGGTGACTTCTGCAACGCCGCATTACGTGGTCAATAGCCGTGTGGTTGTCGACCAGCCGCTCGCCATCCGCCAGACACAATCCGTTAAGCGTGCACTTCACACCCTCGCCGCCAAGCACGGCGACGACATCGTCACGAACAAGCGCACCACCAAGGTTAATGCAGTGCCGCGAGCAGCTCGCCCCAGACGCCGCAACTACGTTGGTTGCGCTGGTGTGGTACGCCTCCATGCTCTCGCACTGGACCTTGTAGTGGTCAAGAGCAGCGTTTTCGCCGAGCACAATTTCGGTAACTGCGTTTGTGAAGTACTGGACACCTTTCGGCCCTACATAACTCTCGACGATAGTCGCCTGACTGGCATCGTCCAGCACCACAAGCACGCGCGGGTTCGACATCGCCGGCCTCATATCGGCCTCGCCCGTGGAGATGAACCGCAAATGGATCGGCTTCTCGAGCGCTGTGTGTGTCCGGACAAGGACGCACGCTCCGTCGGCAAAAAGAGCCGTATTCAGCGCCACGAAGGCACGATGCTCGAAGGGTGCTATGCGGGCCAGGTACGAAAGGACGTCGGATGCGCTCGAATCGAGGATTTGCGATAGAGATTCCAGGCGTGTGCCGAGCGGGAGGGCGCGTAAGGTCGCGGCCTCGGTCAGACAGTGGCCATTGACGAAGACGAGCTCCGCAGCGAAATCATCGGGCAGGCGCAATGGTGCAAGACCCAGATATTTCGCGTCGTTCGCCGATTGCAATGCCAGCGTGAAGATCTTTTCGGCGATCGGAGCGACGTTGGTAAACCGCCACTCTTCATCCTGGGGTGTCGGAAAGCCGAGCGACAGGAATCGGTCCAGCGCTTCGCAACGCAGGTCACCAAACTGCAGCGGTTCGCGGCGCCCTCGTCGCCAACGACGGGCCCGCTCAAACTCCGTTTTCATCTGGGTGATAGGAGGGGGAATGCTTACCATGCCGCAGGATCTCTTGCGGTAAACGCCGACGCCAACCGGATGCTCAACTTCGAGAGCCTAATCGGACGGATTACGGCGGAGGCTATCAAAATGGCGACAATCCGCAAGCTACAGCGTCTTGTAGACCATTGATACGAACTCATCGGACTGTACAAATCCCTGGCCCCAAGTCGCATCCAGGTCCGCAGCCGGTTTGGCTGCCACCGCTTCCCTTTCGCTTCGCCCGGCCGTCTTTAACTTTTGCACGCGATCGCGCACTGTAACCAGCATGTCCCGATATCTCATGAGCGCCGCGCGATCGGCCACCGGCCCATGTCCCGGCACAATTTTCGTTCGGGGATTGACCCCTTTGAGCGCGCCTTCGACGGCCGCAATCATCCCTCCGATGCTCCCGCCCATTTCACCATCAATGAACGGATACATGCCATTCAAGAACGTGTCACCCAGGTGCAGCACATCGCCCATAACGAAATGGGCGTAGATGTCGGTATCGTTATGCGCTCGCGGAAGGTATCCCAAGTCGATATATTCCTCCAAGCCCGGCGGGACTTCTAATTTGACGTCGCGGAATTGCGTAAAGGTCTGCGTCGGCAATGCGGCCTTTGGCGCCGGAACGAAGTGTATTCCGAGCAGATCGTGCGGCTCGGACAAGCGCCGTTTGGTATTCTCATGCGCGACGATTTCAGCGCCAGCTTTGCGAAAACTCTCGTTATTATCGGTGTGATCGAAAAGCCAATTCGTGTTGATGACGTAGAGGATCGGTGCATTACCCATCGCGTCGAGGCGTTGTTTCAAGGCGGGGAACGCACCTTGTACGAACGTGTCCACCACCACTTTGTCAAAATCCCCGTGCCGTACGACCACGTTCCCGCCGGGGCCACTGAACATAGTAATCGCGTTGGTCAGCTTCACCTCCTCAATAGGCTTGGCAGCCAACTCCGCCCGCGAAGCGGCAAGAGTTTTTGCGACACCCGGCACCCGCGCGAGAAGGCGCCCTGGTCCGGCAGCAACGCCACCTAGCGCCGCCGCGCCCTTCAATAGCGTCCGGCGGCTCATGTATCCGCTGGGCATGATCTTCATGCTCTCATTCCTATTTTTGTGGCGCCCCTTAAGCCTTCTTTAGCGCCGCCAACACACGCGGTGGAGTCAACGGAAATCTGTGCATGCGCACGCCGGTCGCATCAAAGAATGCGTTGGCGATCGCGGCGGCGCCGGCCGCCAGACATTCCTCCCCTGCCCCGCTCGAGGTTTGGTCCTGGCGCATTACTGAAATGGCCGTTACCTCGGGCGCTTCGCCGAACCGCAGTACCGGATAGCTGTTCCAGTCCAGGCTGGTCACGTTCGTCGCCGAGAACGTCACCTCTTCCTTCAGCATCCGGCTCGCCGCCTGGCACATCTGCCCGGTGATCTGGTCTTCGATGATGCCGGGATTGATCGCCTGCCCGGCATCAATCGCTCCGTACATGTGTTTGGCGGTAATCTGGCCCGTTTCAGTGTCCAACTCGATTTCCGCCACAGCGGCGCCATAAGACGAGAGATGCGTGCCCGCGGCGATTCCCCTGCCCCTGCGGATTCGGCCGCCCGACAGGTTTGAAGCCGCTCTTCGGGGTGTCCAGTTTGCCGCTTTCGCCACTGCATCCAGCACCGATAGCCAGTCCTGGCCATTGATATTCTGCCGCCGGAACATATATGGATCCAGGTTCGCCAGATAGGCGACCTC
>QHYQ01000376.1 GCA_003224175.1 Acidobacteriota bacterium | reverse complement strand
GCACAACCTGCTGAAGCTCTTCCGGTTCGGATGGAGTCCGCAGAGGGCATGAAACAAGGGAGATGACCTGCCTAAAGCACCTCTTGGGCAGGGAGGTCAGGGTCCAAAGCCCAAATTTCGACTCGCAAAGCCCGAAGAACCAGAAAAGAGAAATTCAGAAGCTTTATCTCCGACAGACTCCTAGAGCAGTGTCCTTCGTGCGTTAATAAAGTTTTCCATTAGTGCAGTCTTATTGTTCGCTGCGCTCCGGGTGCCGTTGTGAGCGGCACCCGAGGCCGCAGCATGTTGGTTTCGGTTCAGTCATGGGCATATCCGCCGGCCTGCGCTGCGCAACCGGATGAATGTGGGGTCGTCTGCCGGTTGTTTGCGTTGGATCGATCAATTTCTCGCGTGAACGTTTAGCCACCTTAACAATACCTACAAAGTTTTGCATGAGTTCAATCGAAATATTGCGTTGGTCTTTCCGGATTCCTCCACGTAAAGTCACGCCCGAATTTTACCAGATGGGGTGTTGGCTGGACTCCACAAATCGAAAGGAGAGCGTAAACTTGCACACTCGACTGCTTGGTCTTCTTGCATTTCTACTTGTTGCTGTTTCAGTGTTGCCGGCTATAGCACAGCAGTCTGGTCCGTCACCGTCTGATCAGGGAGGAGGACCGTCTGCTCAGGGGGGGCAGGCTCCGGCAGCCGCGCCGGCGCAGCAGCCGCCACCATCAACTCCACCAACGTGGTCTGCGGGCCCTATCGATTTCAGCGGTGCCGTAGATGGCTATTACAGCTACAACTTTCAGCATCCGGCAGACCGCACGAACCGCCTTTACAACTTCAACATACCCGCGCAACAGTTCGGCCTCGACCTAGTGGAGTTCGGAATAGCACACTCGCCGGACCCGATTGGCGGAGAGATTGATCTCGGCTTCGGCCAAGCATTTAAGACCGTCGGCGCTACGGATCTGGGCGACAACGGATTTAACCAGTACGTCAGGCAGGCGTTCGTGAGCATAAAGCCAGCTAAGGCCAAAGGATTTGAGTTGGATTTTGGAAAATTCGTGACCTCCGCCGGTGCTGAGGTGATCGAATCCTACACCAACTGGAACTATTCGCACTCGCTCCTATTTGCCTGGGCGATTCCGTACTTCCACTTCGGAGTGCGAACCTCTTGGCCAATGGGCAAGCACCTCACCGGGGGCTTTCAGCTAGTGAACGGCTGGAATAACTTGGTCGATAACAACAGCGGCAAGACCATCGGCCCGAACGTGACCATAACTTATTCCAAGTGGACTTGGGTCATCGACTATTACGGTGGACCGGAAAATCCAGATACGAATAAGGGATGGCGCAGTCTGTTTGACACGACGCTGACCCTGACACCCTCCAGCAAGGCCAGTGTGTATCTCAACTACGACTACGGCCAGAACCGAAATGTGAATGGAGCCGGCACGGCCACGACGAATTCGGCGACCTGGAAGGGGTTTGCCGGGGCGCTGCGCGTCCAAGCTGCGCCCAAGGTTGCGTTTGTGGGACGGGGGGAATGGTTCAATGATACCGACGGATTTAACACCGGCGTCGCGCAACAGGTTAAGGAGGTTACCTTCACGGGTGAGTACAAGATCATCGAAGGCCTCCTGTGGCGCGGCGAGTATCGTCACGACTGGTCGGATCAGCCGTTCTTCCTGGATCACACTCCGCCAGTGTGTATTGGGGCGCTCACTACGTGCGTCGTCACCCCATTCGGCGTCGGGAATTCGAAGCACCAGAACACCTTGACTTTCGCGGTCATCGCATTCTTTGGTCCGAAACGATAGGCGCAAATGATGCTATTTGCAGAAGCCGCCGAAAGGAGGTTGGTGTAAAGGAGCGCCCTTCGCGCTTTAGCCTTATCTAGTAATTCGCTGCGTTGCCGGGTGCTGCGATCAACGGCGCCCGGTAACGCTCGGCGGAAAAACGGAGATTTCTCTTACCTTGCAGCGCGACGCAGTTCGCAGAACTACAACCCAAAATCAAAAGCAGATTCCTCGGGCCTCCGCCCCAGCGCACGGGAAGGCGGCGTGCGCTATGGTTCCCGAAAGACGGCCCTCGGGATGACAACGTTGTTGGGGGCACGCCTGGGCCCGCGAGCTAGGGGCAAAGGTCGCACCGCTAGCGGAATTGCCCGAATTCGTCGCTATGGGTGACGAATTCGGGATAGGCGCCGCCGCCGAGTTCGTAAAGATCCAGGCCCTGCCTTTCACCCTCCATGGCCACACGCTGCGGCCAAATTCGATTCAACGCTAAGTTGAGGCCATAGGTCAGCGGCAATACGAAACCAATCAGGGTCGCGACGGCTACAGCCTGTGCGAGCGCTTGGCCCGCATCGCGCGTGGAAGCCGCTCTAAAGAGTCCTCCCCCGATGTCGACGGCCGGAGCCGGGAAGCGCGCGAAAATGGCTACCGCCAGCAAACCCCAAATGCCGCCAAGGGCATGCACGGAAATGGCCCCCCCGGGATCGTCGACGCCGAGATGCAATTCAAACCACTCCACCGAGTAGGTGACGAGCGCGCCGGCAATCGCGCCAATCACAAGGGCCGCGAGCGGGCTGATGAACGCGCAGGAGGCGCTGCTGGCTACCAGTCCTCCAACCCAGCCATTGGCGCTGATGGAGACATCGGGCCGGCCAAAACGCATGCCCGTGATCAAGACGGCTGCGAGAACGGCGGCACCGGCAGCGAGCGCCGTATTAATGGAAATCAGAACAATGCGCCCCGGGGCGGCGCCTGTAAACAAGATAGCGCCGGCGGAGTTGAGTCCCAGCCATCCGAAGAAGGCCAGGAAACAGCCGAGCAAAATCAGAACGGCGTTATGCCCCGGGATCGCGGTGGGCATTCCTTCGAGCGAATACTTGCCGCGACGCGGGCCGAGAATCCAGGCGAGGGCCAGCGCCGTGAGGCCGCCGACGGCCTGAATCGTGCCGCTGCCTCCGGCATCGATCACCCCGTGGCCCATGGCTGCATTGATTCCGAGCTGCGCGAGCCAGCCGCCGCCCCAGACCCAATGCGCGAAGAGGGGATACGTCCATCCAGCCAAAAGCGCCGTGGAAGCACAGGCGGCAGACAGTCTCCAGCGGTCCAGGCACGCGCCCATCGGAATCAGGGCAGCCAATCCCACACTGAAGATCTGCAGGCCTGCGGCGAGAGAAATAGGGGCGCCATCGAATTCAATCCCGCGAAGAAAAAATGAGCCGCGCGCGAGCCAATTCCATTGCCGGCCTGCGACAACAATCACGTGCGCCGGAGCTCCGATATACCCTTGCCAGGCGAAACCACAGATGACGTATACACCGGCGGCAACCGCGAAGATGCAGAGCGAGGTAAGCAGGCAGTGTGCGGCACTGCGCGAACGGCCGAGTCCCGTATTGATCAGCGAGAGTCCCGCGACCGAGAAGGGCGCGAGAAGAATCAGAAGGATGACGAGGACAATTTCTGTGATGGGCATGAGCACGGAAATTACTCTTTTTCCCGGGCCGCTAGAGGATTCGAGCGGATCACTAGCGTCAAGCCGATCATTTCCACGCCCACTCCAGCAACTACGAAAATCACTCTCGCGTTCGCGGGTATGAGAAGAACAACGGCGGCCACGACGATGGCCCATCCGGCGAGCAGCAATAGAAAGCCGGCAAGTTTCATTGCACAACCCCTGCGCCAGGGAAAAGAGCGCGCCCAAGCGTATCGGCAATATCACATAACTTACATTGTTTCGGCTATCAAAGTTTGGGCCCGGGATTTAGCCGCTGCGGGGAGGGGTAACAGGGCGACTTGAGCTACAAGGCTTGGACGGGATGACGCGACCGCGCACAAGGCAGAGCCTAGGCGGACTCGGATGACACCGGCGGACGCGAAACCGCGGCGAAAAGGGGCCAGCGCCGATAGTTCGGCGCCAATCCAAAATCCCGATGGGTTTGATCGAAACGTTGCGTTTGGTGTTGCCGAACACTCCGGCTATTCTTGCGCCGCTCGCGGCTGCGACGCTCCGGGCAGCAGGAAATCCACGACGAAAGAGGCAATCTTAGATGGCCGAAAAAATCACCACGGAGATGAAAGCGACCTTGGGCCTCACAGGGCTGACGATGAATGCCATGGCGCTCATCGCACCTGGGGCCTTTTTATGGCTTACGTTCTTTAGCCAAGCAGGGGAGGGCTCGACGGCACCGTCAATGTGGATCGGCATTCTTTTCGCTACATTGCTTTGCCTGGCAACAGCGGTGTGCTACGCAGAGTTGGCGAAACTCTACCCGGGCACGGGGAGTTCGTATTACTTCGCCGAACAATCCTTTTTGAATCATGACAAGCACTGGCGGTATGCCCGGCTGTCAAAGTTTATTGTCGGGTGGGCATCGCACCTGTACTACTGGATCTATCCGGGTGTGATGGTGGCCGTGACCGGGATCTTTTGCGGTTACGTGGTGGGAACGCTGTGGCCGAATGCCATGAGCGCCTCCAATCCCGGCACCCTGTTCATGATGGTCGTCGCAGTGCTCTTTACCTTCGGGGTTTCTTACATTGCGCATCGCGGCGTTAGCGGGTCGACCGCAGTCAGCGTCGCTATCAACGTCATTCAAATCAGCGCGCTCGTCGTGTTCGCGGTGATGGCCATCGGCTACCGGATCAATCACCCGCCCGGAAGCGTCGCTTTCCAGTTTGATTCGGTTTCTGGCGAAGCCTACACGTATGAATTTGCAACGACACAGACAACGGCCAACGGGCAAACCACAGAGACGATCACGCGGGACGCCAACATGGTGCCGCAGCCGAAGTTGGACGCCGCTGGGAAGCCGGTGCCGTACCAGATCAGCTATCCCACGGCCGATGACAAAGGCAATTTCTTGTCGCATCCGAGTGCGGGTTCCGTCATCGGGATTCACAATGTGGGCTGGATGTTCGTACAAGCCACGGTAGCCATCCTGATCCTGGTGGGATTTGAATCGGTCACGTCGCTTGGAGGAGAGGCGAAAAATGCCAAACGCGACGTTCCGATCGCCGTGATCACTTCGTTGTTGGTGCAAGGATGCTTCTGCTATCTGTTTGAGTATTTCGCGGCCAACTACTTCTTAAATAGCGGCTACACCATGCAAAGCGCCACGGGATCGGCGGCACCTATCGGTGACATGATGATCGTCGTCGGTGATGCCTTGTTTGGCCAAGGCCACGGCCGAACCTTCATGTTGATCGAAGCCATCACCGTATTCCTGGCACTGATCGGCACGACACTCTCCTGCATCAACACCGGGGCACGCGTGACCTACGCCATGGGCAAAGACCAGGAAGTGCCGGAACACTTCGGCATGCTGCATGAGAAGAACCTCAGCCCCCACCGCGCCATTTGGGCTCTGGCGATTATTTCGGCGGTCATCGGCTGCATCGCGCTGCTGATGGTATTCGGCGACTCATCGGCGATTGCCGATTCGGCCATTGCACAATTGCCGCACGGCTTATGGTCGAGCGTATGGTTCGCCACCACTCACGACCACATGGCGGCTTTTCCAAATACGTTGACCATGATCGTGCTGGCGTCCAACTTCGGCACATTCCTGCTGTACATGCTGAGTTGCGTCATCTGCATCGTGGCATATCAAGGGCACCCGAACTTCAGCGCTCTGAAGCACCTGCTGATCCCTATCTTCGGCGTGCTGGCAAACCTCATCTGCATGCTCTTTTACATCATCGGGCCGTTCGTTGGGTACGGCACAAAGATGGAGCCCTTCGGCGCGTTGGGTATCGCGGCGGTCTGGGCCATCTATGGCGGTATCTACTTCACCCGGGCGAGCAGGGCAGCAGGCCGGGCGACTTTCGTCGCGAGCCGCGAGGGGAGGGCTTGATCCAGCAGAAAACATGAGTGGGAAGCGGTTCGGGGCGAACGCAGCGAGCGCAAACAAGCGCGACAGACGTTCGCCCCGGCCGCATTTGCGGAGTTACTATGTTTGAGGTTTATCGAGGACAGAGGTTGACGCGCGGCGGACCAATTCTAGCCGCGCATCGGCCGTTTGAAGACTCCATGCTGGAGATCGACTTCGCCGAACTCTCCGACGTCGGACGGGTTCGTGCGGAAAATGAAGATTGCCTGGGCCACGTGGCTCCGGATACACCGGAGCAGGCGCGCAGCCATGGATGGTTGTTTGCAGTTGCGGACGGGGTAGGAGGACATGAAAAAGGCGAGGTGGCGTCGCGAACGGCGATTGAAACCGTGGTGGAGGGATTTCGCGAGGCGAGCAGAGGGGAGCAGCTGAGCGGTTTGCTGGAAAAGCTGGTGAGGCGGGCGAACACGCGCGTGCTCGATGCCGGAATGAATTCGGGCATGGCGACGACGTTGGTGGCCTGCGCGCTGCGTTACGACCGCGCGGTGGTGGCGCACATCGGCGATTCACGGTGTTATCTGGTCCGCGGGAAAGCCGCCACGCCGCTGACACGCGATCACACCCTCGCAAATGAGCATGCCCGGCTGGGGTTGCTAAGTGCGGACGAAGTCGCAGAGGCCGAAACACGGCACATATTGAGCCGCTCGCTGGGAAGCGAGCTTTCCGTAAGCGTGGAGGTAAGCGACCATCAGGTTTTCCCCGGGGATACTCTGCTGTTGTGTTCGGACGGGCTGCATGGGGCGCTTTCGGCCGAGGAGATCGCGCGCGTGGTGAGCGAAACCGCGGACGTGGAACTGGCCGCGCGCAGGCTGGTGGCGCTTGCCAACGAAAAGGACGGCAGCGATAATGTCACGGCCCAAGTG
>QHYQ01000375.1 GCA_003224175.1 Acidobacteriota bacterium | reverse complement strand
GGATAACGGCAAGAAAGACGGTGTGGTCACCTTACCGAGCGGATTGCAGTACAAGATCGTAAAGACGACTGACGGCAAGAAACCAACCGATGTAGACACGGTCACTTGCAATTATCGCGGTACTTTGATCGACGGAACTGAATTCGATAAGTCCGAAGCGGGGCAGCCGGCGACTTTTCAAGTCGGCGGAGTCATTCCCGGGTTTAAAGAGGCTCTGAAGCTCATGCCGGTGGGGTCCACATGGCGATTCTTCATTCCTGCCAATTTGGCCTATGGCGAGCGCGGCGCGGGTAACGTGATTGGACCCAATACCACGCTCATCTTTGAAGTCGAACTGGTTTCCATCAAGGACAAAACCGCCAATCCTTAATTCGTCCGAATTCCGCGGGCACTGAACGACGCGTGATGCGGGTTCGGTTAGCAAGCATTCGAGGTTGCCATTCCGCAGCTTCGCTTGATGTTTGACTTGCCAGCGATGGTAGAGTGTTGGGTCTATCCGGAGGCCAACAGTCCGAATCTATGCGAACCATCACCCTCGAAGAGCACTTTGCCACCCCTGAATTTTTGAAAGCGACTACGCCCCTGGTACCGGCGGGTCGGGTTAATTTCGTGCAGGCCGTCGAAAGCAAGTTGCTGGACCTGGGAGAAGGTCGCATAGCAGAGATGGACGCGGCCGGCATTGACATGCAGGTGCTGTCACTGACGGGCAACGGGATCGACAACTTGGATGCCCCGACTGCGACCGCCTTGGTCCGCGACGCCAATGACAAGCTGGCCGCAGCTGTGCGGGTTCGCCCCAAGCGTTTCGCGGCTTTTGCTGCGTTGGCTTTGCAGGATCCAAAAGGGGCGGTTGTCGAATTCGAGCGCTGCATTCGGAAATTAGGCTTAAGGGCGCGCTTGTACACGGGACGACAAAGGGCGTGTTCCTCGATGATCCGCAATTCATGCCCCTGTTTGAAGCGGCGCAGGCGCTCGATGTCCCCATTTACGTGCACCCCTCGCCGCCGCCAGAACCAGTTCAGCGAGCCTATTTCGGCGGACTGCCAGGGCAACTCGGTTTCTTTCTTGCCACAGCGGCATGGGGATGGCACGTCGAGACCGGAACGCACTGCCTGCGGCTGATCGCTTCCGGCCTATTCGACCGCTTCCCCCAATTGAAGATCATTATCGGGCATATGGGTGAGGACCTGCCGTTCTCCATCGCTCGAGTCGAGAGCGTTCTTTCGCGTGACGCTAAGCATCTCAAGCGGCGAGTCGGCGAATACTTCCAGGAACATTTCTATATCACTACCAGCGGATACTTCACGCTACCGCCGTTCCTGTGCACTCTGCAGGTCATCGGTGCGGATCGCATCCTCTTCTCGGTGGACTACCCTTACAGCCCGAACGCCGCTGGACGCAGCTTCTTGAATGCGCTGCCGGTCGGTCCAGAGGACTTGGGCAAAATTTGTCACGCCAACGCCGAACGACTATTGAAGTTGTGAGAGAAAGCTCTCAGGTTTTGGGTGACGACGGTTCAGGCGTAAGCGTCACCTGAGGCATAGGCCGCAAGGGCATCTTGGCGTCTGGCGGCGCCGTGAATTCCTCTTTGAATCCGTCCTCGTAATACTGATAGAACTTCCAAAGCATATTGGGATTGCCGTCTTTCGGGTTGATGGCCAGCATGCCGAATTCGACGAATTCGTAAGGCTCAATGCGGCCGATCCAGAAGGCGCCGACGATCTTGCCATTCGCGTCTTTTTTGAAGTCGATCTTCCAGCCGGGCTTGAACTCGAAGTCATAGACATCGAGGCCGGCCGGGAAGTCGCCTTCGATGCGGATGGTGGGGGACTGCCGCTCGTTCGGAACGCGCATGGTGTACTTCTCGCGCGCGCCAAAGGTAGATTGCGTGGGATAAATCCTGATGTGGCCGAAAACGACTGGGGCTGCGATCAGCGCTAGCAGGGTGCTCAACATCAGGAAACGAAGCCAAAACGAACGAATGTGCATCGGTCCTCCTCCTCCGCCGCCGACCCGCTCTGTTGAGAACGCCTCAGGCGGGATAAGCTTGGCCTATTAGCTATTCCAATATTCAGGTTGAGTCAAGTGTGAATGGGTAGAGACTGGCTTGCGAGAGTCAATGCAGGCTGATCTTTCCGGCGGCGTTCTAGATGATGGCAACTCGGGAGTTTTGGCAGGGGCTCTTTGGGTCGGAATACTGGCTGGCCCGATTCGCTTTTCAGCGAGGCCTGGCGCTGATCTACCTGATAGCCTTCCTGGTGGCGTTCAATCAATTTCGGCCGCTACTAGGAGAGCGCGGACTTCTGCCAGTTCCGCAATTTCTGGGGTTTGTAAATTTCAGAAGGGCTCCCAGCATCTTTCACTTGTTTTATTCCGATAATTTTTTCGGCGCTGTTAGTTTCGCCGGCATTTTGCTTTCGATCATCGGGCTGACGTCCTTGTCCGAGCGGGGCCCCCTTTGGATGTCCATTGCCGTGTGGAGCGCGCCCTATGTGCTCTACCTTTCCATCATGAATGTGGGCCAGGTGTTTTATGGGTTTGGCTGGGAATCCATGCTGCTGGAAGCGGGTTTTCTGGCTATTCTCCTGGGCCCGAACAGAATGGCGGTTCCCGTACCAATTATCTTTCTCCTGAGATGGATGCTTTTTCGCGTGGAATTTGGGGCGGGACTCATCAAGCTGAGAGGGGATCCTTGCTGGCGCAATCTGACCTGCCTCCAGTATCATCATGAGACTCAGCCTCTTCCTAATCCGCTCAGTTCCTACTTCCATCACCTGCCAAACTCATTTCATAAACTGGAGGTGGTAGGAAATTTTGCCGCGCAGCTCGTGGTTCCCTGGGGCCTTTTCTTTCCGCAACCGGTGGCGGGGATCGCGGGAGCCCTGATTATCCTGACGCAAATGTGGCTCTTCATCAGTGGAAATTATTCGTGGCTGAACCTGCTGACGATGCTCTTGGCCATTCCCAGTTTCACGAACACGCAGCTCGGTGCGATCCTGCGGATGCAAATCCGGAGCAGCCTCTCTGGGCCCGAGGCTTATGAATGGGTGATCGCGGTGTTCAGCGCAATCGTCACGGTCTTGAGCTACTGGCCGGTGCATAACATGCTTTCACGCCGGCAGCTAATGAACACCAGCTTCAATCCCTATCACCTGGTAAACACATATGGCGCTTTCGGGAGCGTAACCAAGGCTCGCTACGAAATCGTGATTGAGGGCACGGAGGAAGAGGCCGTGCGGGAGCAAACGACATGGAGAGAGTACGAATTCAAGGCCAAGCCGGGCAATCCGAAGCGCCCACCCAGGCAAATTGCTCCCTACCATCTGCGGCTCGATTGGTTGATGTGGTTTGCGGCGATGTCGCCGGTCTATGACTATCTCGAGCACCCCTGGTTCATTATTCTCATACAGAAATTGCTGCAAAATGATGCGTCGACCCTGAAATTGCTCGGCGCAAATCCGTTCCCTCAAGGGCCAAAGGTCATTCGAGCACGCCTGTATCGATATCGATTCGCGACAGCGAAGGAGCGGCGGGAAACGAGCCAATGGTGGGTACGTTCACTGGCCGGCGAATATCTGCCGCCTGTTTCTATGAGCGGCGGCGACGGAATTCAGGCACGACCCAGAAACATTAGATATGACTAGATCAGGGTCGCGAAGTAAGCCTGCAAGTCTTGCTGCGCTCAAGTTGACAACCCGCTGAATCGATTCCACTACGTTCCGGTCCATTTGGGGGCGCGCTTATTCAGGAATGCGTCCATCCCTTCACGAAAATCGCGGCTCATGTAGCACATCAGAATCAGATCACGGTCTTCCTTCGGGCCAATATTCTCGTTGATGCGGCGTAGCGCCTCCTTGGTGGCGCGCAAGGTGAGCGGCGCCTGGGATGCTACGGTTCGGGCAAGCTCGCTCGCGCGGCTCTGCAAGCTGGCGTGATCGGGCAGCACTTCGCTGAGTAAGCCGATTGCGTGCGCTTCGGCGGCGTCGATTAAACGGCCGGTGAAGATGATGTCCTTTACGCGCGCCGGTCCGATCAGAGATACGAGCCTTACGTAGTTCGATATCGAGAGGCAATTGCCTAAGGTGCGGCCTATGGGGACGCCGAAGCGGGCATTTGGCGCGCCAATGCGAATATCGCAGCAGGCGGCAATCGTGGCGCCGCCGCCGGTGCACGCCCCGGCGATAGCGGCGATGGTGGGAATACGGGAACGCTCTAATGCGTCGAGGATGCGATCCATCCGGGCTTCGTAGCCTAGCGCGTCCTCAGGGCCGGAGAATGCTTTGAATTCGGAGATATCGGTTCCGGCCGCGAATGCCTTGTCGCCCGCGCCGGTCAATATCAGGGCTTTCACGGAGGATTCGCTCTCTGCCTGCTGGAGGATTTCCCCAAGGCGCTCGTACATGCGAAAGGTGAGAGCGTTGCGGGCCTCGGGGCGATTGAAGGTGATGCGGCCCACGCCATCATGGAATTCATAGAGGATGTCTTGGCTCACCGTATGTGCCTTTCTGAATGGAGTCTGGCATGTGGATGGCTCCCTGAGCCGCGAGTTGGTCAATTTCGGCATCGGAGAAGCCGTGCTCGCGTAGGACCTGCCGCGTATCCTGGCCGAATATCGGCGCCGCGCGACGAACGCCGCCAGGAGTATCGGAAAATTTGATGGGCAGACCGATGGCCTTCACGCTCCCGGCCGTGGGATGCACGGTCTCGACGATCATTTCGCGTGCAAGCGCTTGCGGATCCGCGTGCATTTGGCCCACTTCCAGCACCGGCCCCGCCGGAACACCCGCTTGCTCGAGGCGACGCAGCCAGTCGGCGGACCTGCGGCGTTTGAACAACGGAGTCAGCGTCGCGGTCAGCGCAGCGAGGTTATGCATGCGGTCGGCATTGGTCGAGAAGCGCAGGTCGTCGCCGAGTTCCGGCGCTCCGAGTGCTTCTAGCAGCCGCAACCAATTTCCCTGGTTTGCGGCGCCGACGGTAATCCAGCCATCCGACGTGGGAAACGCCTGGTAGGGTGCGTTCAAGGGATGTGCGGTTCCCATGGGACCCGGCGCTCGGCCCGTTGCGAAACACATGGCCGAATGCCAATAGGTTTGAATAATTCCGGCTTCAAACAGGGAGGCGTCCACCATTTGTCCATGCCCGCTGGATTCGCGAGAATGCAACGCCGCGAGTATGCCCACGCAAGCGAGAACGCCGGCCGTGATATCGGTAACAGGTGCTCCCACCTTTACGGGCGGATGTCCTGGGCCTTCCCCGGTTATGCTCATCAAACCGCTCATGCCCTGGGCCACCAGGTCGAATCCGCCGCGGTCGGCATAGGGTCCGGTGCGGCCGAACCCGGAGATCGAACAGTAGATCAGCCGCGGATTCAACGAATGCACTGCATCATAGCCGAAGCCCATCTGCTCCATGGTGCCGCGGCGGAAATTCTCGATCAGCACGTCCGCATTTTTCAGCAGACGAGAGAGAACGTTGCGGCTCGCTTCCGCCCTGAGGTCCAAGGCAATGCCGCGCTTGTTTCTGTTCATGATCAGGAAGGCCGCGGATTCATCGGCGATGGTTGGCGGCACCATGCGCCGCGCGTCGTCGCCGTCCGGTATTCTCTCCACCTTAATGACGTCGGCGCCCATGTCGGCCAGCAACATCGAGCAGGCGGGCCCCGCCATGATGTGCGAAAGATCGATCACCTTGAGACCTTTCAGCGGACCGGTCCTTGTTTCCTCAGCGGCCTCGTCCATCAGTCATCCTTTCTCGCTGCGGCCTCTCTCGATTCTTTTTCCAACAGATGCTAGCTTTGCGATCGCGTGCATAGGGGGGTACCCCCTTTTTCTGCAAGTGTTCATTTCAAGGCGCTTAGCTCCTGAGTGCAAGTGCTGATTTTGAGCAAAGGGAAAACAGCTGCCACTGCATTCGAAAAGACGGCGTCTGAAACTTCGGTCGGTCGAGGGGGATTATTTTTTTTCTGATTCTGAAGAAAGAATGCAAAATGAGAGATCCCTCGCTCTGGTTCGTCGCTCGGGACGGCCATCCTGATCGGATGCCCGTTTTTTGGCGAAGAATCGACAAGGCTGCTACGCCGCCCGCACGTTTTTGCAAGCCCGGAATTCGCCCCGAAGTGCCGCCGCAAATTCCGAAGCGGGCGTATATCTATCTTACCGCGCGCGTCAAACCGTAAGAAATCGATAGCGGGTCAGTCTGATGATTTTGGGCGTTACTTGGGTTCGGCGGCGGGGCGGCTGCCCGGCAGGCCGACGGCGATCCAGGCAGCTTCGCGCCATTTGCCCTCTTGTTTCGTCCAGACCGTCATGACCAGATTGTTGACGTCGGCGATTCGGCCGCTATTATCCGCGCGAAGATGCATGTGCTCCTCGATAATGGCTGTCGCGCCATAGGAACGGACATGGACGTCGGAGAGATCCAGCGCCAAGAACTTGTGGGCGCCGCTTCCGACACCCTTCAGATATTCGGCCTTATGCTCCACCATGCCGTTAGCGTGCGTGTGCGTAAAATCCGGAGTCTCGCAGTTGTCCATGGCTGCCACGTCGCCACGTAATTCGGCGTCGTTGCATTCCGCGTTGATTTTGGGGAATTCGGACTTTATAGTGGGCGAAAGAACTGGAATGAACCGCCTTTCCTTCCTGTCGTGATTGTCTCTGAGCGGTCCTCGCCGTCAAGTGTACGCTGCGCCGCGCCCGCAAAGCGGCGCGCACTTGACTGCTGCGGGCCGCTCCGAGCACGTTCCACTATGGAAGAAAGGGGAAAAACCCCGCAG
>QHYQ01000247.1 GCA_003224175.1 Acidobacteriota bacterium | reverse complement strand
GCTGGAGAAGCGCATCGCGGAAGGTAAGCTGAAGGATCGCGACAAGATGCTGATGCGGCTGGGCCGCATTCAGGCTTCGCATCCGCAGGTAGCCGATCTTTATGAGATGGCCATCAAGGATAACCAGGGGAGAACACGTCTCGTCTGGCGTCAAAAGTCAGACCAGCAAGAATGGCTCGAAGCCCGCGAGGGAGCTTATCTGTTGCGTACGAATCTAAAGGCCGGCACGGCGGCAGATTTTTGGAAGAAATATATGCAGCTGACGGAAGTGGAAGCCTCCTTTCGCACCCTCAAGAGCGAGCTGGCGATCCGACCACTGTTCCATCAACTGGAAAAGCGGGTGAAGGCACACGTGCTGGTGGCGTTTCTCGGCTATGCTCTGCTGGTGACCCTCCAGCATCTGCTGAAGCGAGCGGGTTCGGAACATTCGCCGGCCAAAGTGTTAAAGCGACTCTCCGAATTGTACAGTGTGGATATCGTGCTGCCGACGGTCGAAGGGCGAGAGATCTTCTTGCGGCGTATCAGCAAGCTCGATGAAGAGCAGCAGAAGATTCTTCACCAACTCCAACTGCAATTGCCCGAACGACTCGAGCCGATTCACATCCTAAAATGTAGTGAAAACCCAGCCCTAGCCTAAGCTGAATTTAAAGGACTTAATCCTCTTTTGACCCTCTCACTGACGAACCTGGGCTAGCGAGCGTCATCTTTGCAGCGAGTCTGGCTTGCGCTCACGCGGGATTGGGCTCCTCCATGGTCAGCGTGGCGCGCCGTCCCGTACTGATCTCCTCCAACTCGACACTGCTATTGCCAATCTGCACCAACCGGAAACGCCCCAGCAATGTTTCTCCGACAGCCACAATGTAGACGCTTTCCCCTTCCATAAAGAAGGCCCGGCGCACTCCCGTCTGCGCATCGGTTACGAAGCCATAGAAGGTGGCCGGTATTGCCAAAGGCGCCGGGCCAGAGGGCAGGGCAGGCGTAACGACCGGCGGAGGTATTGCGTTAAGCGACGCGGCCGACACGGGTGGCGGTGCGACGGCGCTGAAAATGTTTCGATGCGCACCTTCGTATTGCAGCTTCCTCAAACGCTCCAGCAATTCCAGCTTCAACGCGGGGTTCTCCACAGCGATGGGGCGAAATGTTTCATCCGCGCTGGAGACCACCGGCGCGATCTCGGGCGACCGGTTGCTCCGATATATGGCGTAGAAGAAAACCGCCACGAGCCCCGCCAGAAGCATGATCTGCTTTTGCTGCCTCGACATATTCAGCTGCGAAAATACGTGCGCAGTTGGAGATTCAGCTTCAATTGTCCCCCCGAACCGCTGGCAGCCAGGGAAAGGCCATCGAGCACATAAAATGTATCCGAGTGCTCCAGATCATTGACAAAACGAACGACGCTGGAATAATCCCCGTCCACAACGGCGGATATATCTACCTCCGTAACCCCTCGTTTGTCGGCCTCGTGCCGGTGGAAATTGAGATTTTCGGCCTGCAATCCGGCGCCGCGAGAAAGCGAGCCGAAATTCGAAATGACGGAGGAATAACCCGAGTTGACGGGCCGGAAATTCTGCCGGAAAAAGCTGTCGCACTGCTGCTCAACTGCAGGCAGGGTGGTACGAATCGTCTCGGCGCGGGTGATGTCGGCAGCCATCAGAGAGTGCTGTCGCTTGACCGCATTCAACTCTGACTGCGGAGTACGGTTTGCGTCGGCCATCTGCCAGCTAAAAGCGGCCAAAGTGAGGTCCACCACGCACTCCGTCGGGCAAGTTGCGTTCCAGGTCCATGAAGATCTGCGTCCAGGGAAAAGCACGCTGGGCGATCAAGCCGTTCAGGAAAGCGGAGAGATCTCGGCGCTGAATGGTTTCGGGACGATTGAAGAATGCCTCCAAGTCGGCGCGGCGACGCCGAAGCGCTTGCATGTCGCCTTCCATGCGCGCCTGTTCCAATCGTAGGGCGGTATTCGAACGGCGCATACTGTAAACATTCCACGACAGCAGCGCCATAGTGAGCAGGCCAAGGCCGCCGATGATCGTGGAGAAAACAACAAATCGCCGATTCTTCTCAAGCGGCGAGGTCGCTAAATTGAGACGCACTTTCATATCGACGGTATGTTCCCAATCATGAGTTTCGGATTCAGAATCCCCTCACGAACCACGATATAGCGTCCATCCAACCAAGGCATCCAGTTCTCTCTCCACCAAGGGACGCAACTCGCTGCTGATGTGACCTTCGCTGGCGGCGGCGCTCAATAAACCGCCCACCGGGCAGTGCAATTCGCGCTCCAGGGGCTCGCGAAACTCCTCGATTCTTCCGGCTAGTCCGGCCAAGCCGACCATGGCGATCCCTTCGTGCCAGGAATCCTGATAATAAGCAGCGAGGGGATAAACTTCATCCAGCAAGGCCTGCGGGGTAATCTCGCCTTCCTCAGCCGGAAGATCGACGCAACGATAGCCGCAAAGGATCCCGTCGCGAACGATCACGGCCGTCATCGCTCTGCCCGCAATGCGGGCTAGCAGCGCCGGCTTGCGATCGTTGAGCAACGGAAGCGCGGCCAGCGTGGAACTCATCACCACGCCCGGAGACACGCCCACCGACTCCAGCAGTTGCTCATATTCTCGCACGACGCGCAACCTGACCAGCGCAGTGACCACATCGACTCCCTCTTCGCGGGGAGCCTGGCGCATGAAGGAAATCACCGTTTCGTCCGCCTCAAAAGGAACGCTCTTCTTCAGACGCCATCGCAATAACGGCAAAGCCTCATTGACTGCGCGAGGGAAAACATCGAAGTGCAGGACGAAAACACGAATGACGGGATCGGGCAAGAAGAGCGCAACGTCGCGGGTCTTGGCGTGCACCCGCGCGAATACCTTCTCGATAGCGGAGCGGACCTCTGCGGGATTAGACAGGTTCGCTTCGACAGCGCTGGGCTTGATCGCACCGGGCGGGAGCGGCTCGATCGCCAAGGACTCGACCGCGGCGCCCGCGCGACTCCAACGCGCCGCGGCAATATATCCGGAGGATATCTCACAAGCGGTGAGCGGATGGGGCGCCACATCCAGCCATTGCGCAAAGCGGCGAATGGCTTCACTCCGATAGATTCCCTGGCGAACTCCCTCAGCGGTTACCATGAGCGATAAATTGATCTCTCGAAGTTCCGGCGTACCGGGACAAATCTCCTCGCCGTCTTATTCGATGAAGGTGACCTTGTTAATCTCTTTCAACGTAGTGATGCCCGCGCGCACCTTCTCCAGTCCCGAATCCCGCAGGAAGGTCATGCCCTCTTCCCGCGCGGCCCGCTTGATTTCAGAAGTCGGGCGCCGTCCGATGATCATTTCCCGGATGTGATCGGACAGGTCCAGCAGTTCGGTAATTGCCGTACGCCCGTGATATCCGGTACCCGAACATTCCAGACATCCCGCCCCTTCAGCAAACGAAGCGGGGCCCCAGACGTCCGGGTCCAGACCTGATGCGCGCAATACCTCGGCAGGATGATGCACCGGCTTCTTGCAGCTTTCGCAGACCACCCGGACCAGGCGCTGAGCCATGATGCAATTCAAGGACGAAACAAAGTTATAGGGTTCGACGCCCATGTTGATGAAGCGCCCGATGACGTCCGTGACGTTATTGGCATGCACGGTGGTGAAGACAAGGTGACCGGTAAGCGCCGATTGGATGGCGATCTGAGCCGTCTCTTCGTCGCGAATTTCGCCGACCATGATTTTGTCAGGGTCGTGACGCAAAATGGATCGCAAGCCGCGGGCAAAGGTGAGCCCCTTTTTCTCGTTTACAGGGATTTGCGTGATTCCGCGAACCTGGTATTCCACTGGATCTTCGATGGTGATGATCTTATCCTCGTCAGTTTTGATCTCGTTGATGGCGGCATAGAGCGTGGTCGTCTTACCGGAACCGGTGGGGCCGGTAACCAGAACCATGCCGTAAGGCTCGTGAATGTAGCGGCGAAATCGGCCCAATTCTTCTCCGGAGAAGCCGACCACTTCCAGGCTGAGATTGTGGAACTTCTCAGAGAGCGTCTCCTTATCCAGCACACGCAGGACGGCGTCCTCGCCGTGAATGGAAGGCATGATGGAAACGCGAAAATCCACAAAGCGGCCCTTGTAGCGCACGCGGAAGCGGCCATCCTGGGGCACGCGGCGTTCGGCGATATCCAGTTCGCTCATTACCTTGACGCGGGAGAGGATGGTGGAGTGCCATTCTTTGGAGATAGGCGGCATGGCATGCACGAGAATCCCGTCAATCCGGTACTTCACGATCACTTCCATATCGCGCGCTTCGATGTGAATATCACTAGCGCGCCGCTCCAGCGCGGTAAAAATAACCGTATCCACCAGACGCACGATCGGGCTGACGCCACCCTCTTGCGTAAGCCGTTCGGCGAAGAGCGCCTCTTCACTTTCGTCCTCGTCCTGGACCACCTGGAGCGTAAACGCCTCCGTGGCCTGCTCGAGCACGCGCTGCGATTGCTCGGTGCGCTTGAGCAGATCGCTAATTTGCGTGGGCGTGGCCACCTTCAAAACCAGCTTCTTTCCCAAAAGCAGCGGTAATTCATCGCTCAATAAGACATGGCTCGGATCGGCCACAGCGACGATCAGCTGATTTTCGCGGGACTCCAAGGGAACGAAATTGAAACGAAACATCAATATGAAGGCTATCACAATCGCCATGAAGACCAAAATCGCAGGTTCCACAATTGCGATGAGGGTTGCGATCCGTTGGTTGGTTTCGTCCTCATAGAATTCGGCCACGCTGCCAAGCATCGGGGAGAGCGCGCCGCTGGCTTCCCCGACCTCGATCATCTCGATGCCCATGGCCGGCATAATCCCCGTACTTCGCAGAGCGGCATGAAGAGATTGGCCGTCGCGCACGAGTGCGGATGCCTCCTGTATAGACGAAGCAACCAGCCGGCTGCGCACCGACTCCGCAGACGTGGATAGCGCGGCCACGAGCGGGGTGCCACCTGCGAGCAGCGTGGACAGCGTACGGCAGAATTGCGCCACCTGGAATTTGATCCACGTTTCGCCAACAAGAGGTAACTTCAATTTAACGCGATCAACGACCGTGCCACCCTGGTCGGTCCGTGACCACGCGAAAACGCCCAGAACCCCCGCGATCAGCAAAGCGACCGCGAGGAGCACATCAAATCGATACGTTACCGTGAAACTCAGGAGTAAGCGCGTCACGCCAGGTAATTGCACGTTCATGTCTGAATAAAGCTTTGCGAATTGGGGCACAACATAAGTGACCAGATAGGTCACGATCATCGTCGCAACCGTGACCAGAATCGTCGGATAAATCAACGTGGCAATGAGCTTCTTCTTGGCCCCTGTAGTCAATTTTTGATAGGCGATGTAGTACTCCAATACGCCGGAAAGATTCCCGCTCTTCTCGCCGGCCAAAACGGAGGTGACGTATACCTTAGGAAAAAGTCCCTGCTGGTCAAGCGCTTCGGACAGTGAAGCCCCTTCACGCACTCGGTCGCGGACCTCTCTGAGTAAGGGCTGCAAATTGGGTGAGGCGGCGCGCTCCGCAAGCAGGTCCAAACCCTTCAGGATGGGAAGACCTGCCTTGAGCAGCGTGTTAAATTGCTGGTTAAAGATCAGAAAATCGGAACTCTTGAGAACTCGGCTCTTGGTCCCACCGACGGTTCGGCCAAGCAAACCACCCCGCGGCTCCACGGAATAAACATATAAGCCCCGATCCGTGAGCTTCTGGCGGGCCTCAGAAACCGTCTGCGCAGCCTCCACGTGCGAAAAGACACGGCCAGCTGGATCCGCCACTTTGCACACAAACTCCGTCATAGTCTTTTAGTCTACCTTATACGCATCCTGACCGGAATGTCGCCGTTGCCGGGGGCGTTCTATAGTTTCAATAGCCGAGCGGCAGGGTCAGCGGGCTGGTGAAACCCCTATTTTGGCTGCTCCACGATGGCAACTCCGGCGGGAACCTGAAATCGGAAAAGGGATTCTGCCAAAGGCAGGTTCTCTTGCCAATTTCCGAACCGGTATTCCAGTTCGATCCCGCCCGGTTGCAGGACGCGGACATCGGCCAGTTCACCGCTCTCCGGATTTATCTCCAGCAACACCTCGTCGAATTGCTGGTCAATCGGGGCTATGGAAGCATCGAGAGTCTCTTCGCTTGGGCCCCCTGCTTTGGGCTTCTCGCCTCGAGGTCGACAGCTCAAAACTACATTGCCCTGGGCGCCGGGGGTTTGCGAGCTCAAATCGAGCCTTTCGCAAAGTTCGGAAAGCTTGGCCTTTCCCGTGAGCAGAGCAAGTGGCGTACGCCAATCCGTGCTTTGCTTCATGGGAGCGCGTGTCACAGTGTGATCGGAAGGAACGTAAAACCAGACCGTCTTACCGTCGGAGATGAAAAGTTTCTGCTCCGGCGCCTCATATTCCCAACGCATTCGGCCGGGCCGGCTGAAGTAAACTTTTCCGGATTCGGCCTGCAGACCTTGTCGGCTGTCACTGTAGCGCTCGAGAAAAATCGCCTGAAGCGTTTTGGCGTCGTGGTAGCGCGCCTCAAGGGCACGAGCGGCGGCGGCGGCCCGCGGAGTGATATCGGCCTCGACGGATTGAATCGGAGCGAGAATGGCGATGGCGAGTAGGAGAATTGCTGGCTGCTTCACCCAAACAGTCTAGCAGAGTCCCGACTGATTCCCGGTTCCGCCAGGAGACCGCTTAGATCCTGCAAAGCCGCTGAGCGCCTCTCGAAATGGGTTCAAAACCTGGGGGGGCTTCAACATGAGGTGTGTCATTGGATTGGACCGTCAGACGGCCCCGCCGCCGCCGTAAGATTTTGGCGAATCACAGCGGTTTGGTCTGCGTAGAAATGCCGGTCGCCCGTTGTCCCCGGCGTAATGGGGTCAGCGGTCACGGAATAGGCTTGGGCATTGCCGTTGGCATCGGTGGCCAAAACGGCGTACGTGAAAATATATCCGTTCTTTATTCCGGTACTCAGCACAGAGTCGATCAAGCCAGCTTGCGAGGCACTCGGCGTGGCAGGGTCGCCACCAAGGGCTGCCAGCGAAGGGGCAAAACCCAAGCCATAAGTCGTATTGTAAACCACACTGGCCGTGGTGATGCTTCGCACGTTGGCGACAGCGCCGGCTTCATTGGCTCGCATCTTCGAGCGGATGAAATTGGGAATGGCGATGCCTGCGATAATCAAAATGACGGCAACGACGATCATGAGCTCGATTAAAGAGAAACCCGCAGATTTCTTGCTTCGTCCGCCGTTTACGAAATTTTTGGAGGCTTCCATTTTGGGACCTCGCCAGTCTAGCGGTCTTTCATGTTTTTGAAACTTGCGACCTGAGGGGGAAGAAGATTTTGCTCCCTCCCCTGGTCGTGTTTTATCCATTTTCCGACAAACTTAGTTGCCGATTGGGGTGCTGGCGGAGCTTGCGCTCGAACCAGAGGTGTCCACGCGGATCACGCCCGACTGATCGGTGTAATACATGTTCTGTCCGGTCGTGGCCGCGGTAATGGGTGTAGCCGTGATGCTGTAAGACTGGTTGCTGGAACCAGCCGTAAACACAAACGTGTAGCCGCTCTTTGTACCAGCGGCCAGCACAGAGTCAATCAAGTCTGCCGACGTGGAACTCGCCGTGCCGCTAGACCCCACCGGGCCCAGGTTCGTGAGCGCCGTCGGAAATGATCCATAGCTTGTGGAATAGGCGATGCACGCCGTGTTCAAGCTACGCAGCGAGCCCACCGCCGAAGCCTGATTGGCGGCGATCTTCGACCGCAACAGGTTCGGGATGGCGATGGCGGCGATAATCAGAATGATTGCCACCACGATCAATAGCTCAATTAACGAGAAACCCTTCTGTTTGTTCCGCATGACATCTCCTCGAGTGTTCGCACCGGGGCACGCTCTTCATTAGGTGCAAGCGGGGTACCATGCTTGGTGGAGGGGATTATCAATGCGGCACAAAAACCACAAGCCCTTGGATAGGCATGGGTTAACAAGGAGACAGAAACCTTGAACGCCGCTGGTGACTTTCCCTTTGGGATGAAACTGACAAAAAGTGTCATCGCCCGGTGCCGCAAAAGGTCAAACGTGCAAACTGCGAACACGTCGGCCCTTCGGTAATTCCGACTCACACACGCGTCGGAAGATTTTATAACCGAATGAACACGCGGACGTCAGAGTCGGTACTAAGGTTGTTGCTAGGGTCATAACCTTCTTCTTACACTGAAGCGTTGCAAGATTCAGGCGCAATGAGCGACGCAAGATTCGCGTGAGCTCTTCCGGAAGGAAATCCCTTTGCCGAAAAGACTCATACAAGTGGCCTCCGCGACCGGATTTATCGTGTTCTTCGCATTCGCCATGCGACTGGCCTACCTCGGCCGAGGACTCCTATTCACGGGCAGCTTCGCTTACGGGGCTGAGACGGGCGCCATCGCGGCCGCGATTGCCTCTGGCAAGGGTTTCAGCTCGCCGTTACCCGAAATCACCACAGGACCGACGGCATGGTTGACGCCGATTTATCCCTATCTGCTGGCCGGAATTTTCAAGCTCGCCGGAATTTTCACTTATAAATCGCTGCTCGCCATGCGGCTGCTGGATATGTTGTTTTCGGCGCTCACTTGCTGGCCTATCCGTAGGGCTGCCACTATGGCCTTTGGAAAGAGAGTGGGAACAGCATCGGCATGGTTATGGGCGGTCCTTCCCGATGCCATTTTCTATCCTGTCATTTGGGTGTGGGACACTGCGCTGACCGGTTTGTGCTTAACGGCGCTCGTCGCAGCAACGATGAAAATACGCGGCTCCCGCCGAACGTCTTCATGGATTGGTTATGGCGCACTGTGGGCTTTTAGCGCAATGGTCAATCCTTCCGTGCTTTCCGTGCTTCCTTTTCTGGCCCTGTGGGCCATCTGGCCTCTGCGTGAACAGCTTACCCAAGCCCTAAGACTGGCGCTGGTGACCTCAGTCATTTTCATGGCGGGGATTGCGCCCTGGAGCATTCGCAATTATCTTGTATTTCACAAGTTCATTCCTTTCCGGTCTACTTTCGGGTTGGTACTCTGGTTAGGCAATAACCCAGAAGTGCCGGACACTTGGGCGCCCTTCCTGTACCCTGCCGACAATCCAGAGGAAGCCGCCAAGTACGCGCGTATGGCGGAAATCCCCTACATGGAGGAGAAACAGAGCGAGGCATTGGCGTTCATGCGCACACATCCGCGGGATAGCATGCGGTTCTTCTTTCGGCGCTTTGCGCACAACTGGTTAGGGGTCTGGGATGCGCCTGCGGATATGTGGACGTTCATGCCACCCTACATGAAATTGCTTTTATTCTGGAACTGTCTGTTCTCACTCTTGTCATTTACGGGCGCGTTCTTCGCCTATCGCGCACGAAGCGAAGGTGCGCTGCCGTTTGCGTCCGTGATGCTGATGTTCCCTGTGATTTATTACTTGACGAACACGAGCGGACGTTATCGCTACCCCATGGATCCCATCATGGCTATCTTGACTGTTTTCGCAATCGCTTACCCGCTGTCGCAATTAGGCAAGCGCCCTTTTGTTAAGCTCTGGGCAGCGGAAGACGAAAAGGCCATTTATGCTGAATAGACTTCGGCAAGAAGGAAAACTGAAGCAGATACTCTGCTCGGTAGGCTTCGTCGTTGTTGTCGCCTTCTTAGTACGAACGGTGTTTCTCTACTACTATTTTCATTCAGTCATGGAGCGCGTCATCCAGACCGATCAAGCCTTTGGCTTCGAAGCTGGCGCCGTAGCGGCGGCAATTGCCCAAGGGCGGGGGTTCAGCTCTCCACTGAGAATGGTGCAAACCGGCCCGACGGCCTGGTTTACGCCGATCTATCCCTATCTCCTGGCCGGCGTCTTCAAACTCTGTGGAGTCTTCAGCTATAGCTCCAACCTGGTGATCCGCTGCCTCGATAACGCTTTCTCCTCGTTTACGTGCTGGCCGATCTATGCCATCGGGGCACGGACATTTGGCAAGCGGGTGGGAAAGGCCGCTGCCTGGATTTGGGTGTTTTTTCCGATGTCGATTTTCTTTTCCACGGTTTGGGTCTGGGACACAGCGCTTGCTGCGCTGATGTTGGCGCTGATCGTGGCGGCGACATTTAGCCTACGTGGTTCGGAACGCCTCGGTTCGTGGATTGGTTATGGCGCTCTCTGGGCTGTCGGATCGATGGTGAATCCGGGCATCGTTTCGGCTCTTCCGCCTCTGGCGCTTTGGGCGCTATGGCCCTTGCGGCGGCGGTTTGCAACCGCAGGCAGGCTCGTCGTGGCATCTTCGCTGATCTTTGCTGCGGGAATAATGCCGTGGACCATTCGCAATTATGTCGTCTTCCATAAGCTCATCCCATTCCGTTCGAATTTCGCGCTGGAACTTTGGTTGGGCAATAATCCCGCGGTTCCTGATTCGTGGGCTCCTTGGATGCATCCCGATGACGATCGGTCTGAGGCGGCCAAGTACGCGCGGATGACAGAAATTCCCTACATGGAAGAGAAGCAGCGCGAAGCGGTTCTATTTATTCGTACCCACCCCTTAGATATCATGAACTTTGTGTTGCACCGTTTCTCGAATAATTGGTTAGGGATGGATTCATCGCCCGCGGACCTCTGGAGTCACGTTCCTCCACTGACGAGGCTGGGTATCGTTGGCAACTGCATATTCCCCTTGCTGTCCTTACTGGGCGTCCTGTTTGCGTATCGCGAACAGAATGAGTCCGCGGTACCCCTTGCTCTGGTTATGATCTTTTTCCCGCTCGTCTTTTACATGACACATGCGTCGACGCGCTACCGTCACCCGATGGACCCAATCATGCTGGTTCTGGCGGTGTATGCGCTTGCGTATCCAGTCCCCTATTTGCTCAAGCGTTTCTCTGGCCTTGAAAGCCGTATCCCAGCAAGCCATACGACGGACTAACAGCGCGCAGTCAGATGCCGAATTGAGACCACTCCTCGGCGTTTACGTGATTTTGTATTTTCGGACGTAATGTCGGTAAGAACGGTAGGACATTTTGAGTAATTCCGCAGCACGAGTTCCGACGCCACCCGAAGCCTCCCGTGCAGCCAGAAGGTATGCGCGCTCCATATCCCGAATGTAACTCTCCAAATCGAGACCGCCCTCAGGTAGCACAGGGCGTCCATTCGTGGGAGGCTCCGCACCGGTTGCACCCGAAGCGCCGTAGCGGATCTTTTCAGGCAGGACGGCCAGAGAGATGAACCGCCCGGTTTCCAGCGCGACCGACCTCTCCACTGTGTTTTCCAGTTCACGAACATTGCCGGGCCAATCATAGGCTTCCATCTGCGCCATCGCGGCAGGCTCGATGCCCTCGATTGGTTTCTCCATGGTTTTGCGAAAGCGCTCCAAAAAGACCCGCGCGAGCAAGGGAATCTCTTCGCGACGCTCCCGCAGCGGAGGCAAGTGAATCGGAATCACGCTCAGGCGATAGAAAAGATCCTCTCGAAACTCGCCGGCGGCCATGGCCTTCTCTAAATCGCGATTTGTGGCGGCAATAACCCGCACGTCGATATCGATCTCATCGGTGCTGCCCAGCGGCCGAACCTTACTCTCCTGCAAGACACGATAGAGTTTTACCTGCATCGTCGAGCTCATGTTCCCGATCTCATCGAGAAAGAGCGTCCCGCCGTGCGCAGCCTGAAACAAGCCCTGGCGATTTTCGTTTGCCCCTGTAAAGGCGCCTTTCAGATAGCCGAATAACTCCGATTCAAGAAGCGTTTCCGGAAAAGCTCCGCAGTTGACGGTGATAAAGGGCGCCTCAGCGCGGGTGCTGTTTTCGTGAACCGCCCGCGCCACCAGTTCTTTGCCCGTCCCGCTTTCGCCAGTGATCAGGATGCGGCTGGACTGCGGGGCTACGCTCGAAATCAGATCAAAGATGGCGCGCATCTTAGGGCTTCGGCCGACGATATTGTCGTGGCCTGTGAACCGCCGCAATTCCCGGCGGAGATAGCCAGCCTCATTTTTGAGCCGAAGGTTTTCGTCTACCTGGCTGACGGCGCGACGCAACTGGTCAACCAATTCGTGGTCCTTGATCACGTAGCGATCCGCGCCTGCATTGATGGCCGCGATCGCAGTCTCCACCGTCGGCACACCTGTGATTAAAAGAAAGACCGTCGAGGGAGCCACTTCCTTGGCATAGGCCAGCAGATCGACGCCGCTCATGTCCGGCATGCGGATGTCAGAAATAATGATATCGAATAGCTTGGATTCGAGACGGCGGCGCCCCAATTCCCCGCTTGTGGCGATCTCGACGCGGTGTCCATCCTTTCGGAAGGTTATTTCCAGGAGTTCGCAGATGGACCGCTCGTCGTCGACGATGAGGATATTGGCCATTTTAAGCCACCCGCGGCAGCTCGACGGTAAACTCCGCGCCGCGGTCTTTTTCTGATGTCACCGTTATGCGCCCGCTGTGCGCATGTACGATTTGATACACGATAGCCAGTCCTAAGCCGGTTCCCCCCGCAAAGCCTGATTGCAGCGGCTCGAATATCTTCACTCGTTGAGCGGGATCGATTCCCATACCGGTGTCACGAAAGCGAATCCGCACCCAAAACGGAGCCGTTTCCAGCTTTACCGTTAGAGTGCCGCCCCCGGGCATGGCGCGGAGCGCGTTATCGCAGAGATTCCAGAATACCTGCTTGATACGATTGCAATCGGCTCGAACCCGCACAGGTTTCGCCGCAAAGACGCGCTCAATGTGGTATTTACCTTGCCACTGTGGATGTCTCTCGAGGAGAGTCAACGTCTCGTCCAACAATTCGGAAAGGTCCGCCTCGGCGAATTCGTAGCTCTTTTCGCGGGAATAGTTCAGGAAATCGCTGATGATGCGGTTGAGCCGCTCCGACTCGCGGCTGACGATGTCCACGAGGTGTCTTTCGTCCTCCTGCAGCGGAACCATGCGCCCCAATTCTTTCACCGCTCCCGCCATGGCCGTCAGGGGCTGGCGTATCTCATGAGCAATTGCGGCGGAAAGCCGCCCGAGAGCGGCCATTCGTTCTTTTGTGGCGACTTCTTGCTCGAGCCGCTTTAGCTCAGTGAGGTCCTGGAAATTGATGACGTAACCTGCCCCAAGGCGTTCTGCCGTCCTCAGAACGGATACCGAGAGACCCAGGTAGCGCTGCTGGCCGGCAGGTGTACGGAATTCGACCTCATGCCGTTGAGGCAAGGCATTATCTTCGCAGCCGTCCGTCATGTGCCAGATGCCCGGCGCAACCACCATCAATTTGTGACCTCTCACCTGATCGAATCTCAACCCCAGAATCTCCTCTCCAGTCCGGTTAAGCAGCCGCAGCCGCCCTTCCAAGTCGGTGGTGATCAAACCACCGCGCATGGAATGAATGATGTCCTCGTTAAAAGCCTGGAGGTCCTGTAACTCTCCGCGTTTCATCTCCAGTTCCGCGCTTTGACGTCGGAGGCTCGCGGTCAGCAAGCTCGAGAGATAACCTACGGCAAAAAAAGCAAACAAGTTGCTCAGAATCCAGGTCTGCAGTGTTTTGCCGCCCGGCATCGTTGACGCCGTCCTCGGCAGGACATCATAGAAGACGAGCTCGACCATGCCCCCCAGAAGAATGAAACCAAACCCGGCCACCAGAAATGTGGCACGGCGGGAAAAAAGAATGCTGGCGACGATAATTAGCAGCAGATAGAAGGATATAAAATAGCTTTCGTGGCCGCCGGTGACATAAACCAACCCCGTAACCAAAAGTAAATCGCAGATAACCTCGAGTGGAGCATGCCATCCCGCAATAGGCACCCAGTGCAGAAGAATGACGTAAAAAAGCGCCAGCGTGTACCAGAGAATTATCAGAGGAACGAAATAACGGAGTGGTACAACGACTTGAGTATATTGCTGGAGTACAATGACGATTCCCAGCAGCAGGGTGATTACAAGGAACCGGATACGGTTGAGCCAGCGGAGCCAGTCGCCTAGATTCTGATTTAGCTCCATCGCGACACCAGTGATTCGGGTGCAAAGCTCTCCTTGCAAACAGCTCGTTGCTCGGGTCTTTGCACGCGGGCCCCCGCTCGTTTTCGCGGACACTGCGGGGCGCCGGTTTGGGAGTTTGAAATCGTGTTAATGAGCGCCGGCCAGCTTGCCAATTAAGGAGAAGAGCGGCAGGTACATGGAAATGACGATTCCCCCGACCACGACACCAAGAAAAACGATCATGGCGGGCTCCAGCGCTGCGAGCAGGTCCTTCACCGCTGCGTCCACCTCTTCTTCGTAGAAGTCGGCAATCTTTTGCAGCATCGCATCCATGGCGCCCGTCTGCTCGCCTACCCCGATCATCTGAGTCACCATGCCCGGGAACACGTTCGTGTCCTTGAGAGGATCCGCTAGATTCTTACCCTGCTCCAAAGCTCTTCGAACCTGGCCGAGGGCCTTTTCAATCACGGCGTTCCCCGCTGTTCGCGCCGTGATATCCAGTCCTTCGAGGATGGGCACGCCCGAGGAAATCAGAGTGCCCAGCGTCCGCGTGAATCGTGCTACGGCAATCTTGCGCAAGAGGATCCCCACCATGGGCATCTTCAGGAGCATACCGTCGAGGATGTAGCGGCCTTTTTCCGTTCCATGCCACAGCTTCACGGCAATGGCCAAGCCGACAAAAAAGACCACAATCATCAATCCGAAGATGCTCCCCACTAAATTACTCAGGGCGATTACGATCCGCGTAGGTAGCGGCAGGTCTACGCCCAATCCCAGAAACAAGGTGGCAAAAATGGGCACGACCTTCCACAGCAAAAGCGTGATAACGCCAGCGGCGACGAGGAGGACGGCCACGGGATAAACCAGCGCCGATTTCACCGCCCTCTTCAGCTTTACGTTCTTTTCAATGTAGTTCGCGAGCCGCTGGAGAATCGTATCCAGGATGCCGCCCGCCTCGCCCGCTTCCACGAGGTTGACGTAAAGAGCGTCGAAAACCTTGTCGTGTTGCCGCATCGCGGCGGAAAGAGTCGAGCCTCCCTCCACGGACGCCCGGGTGGTGGTCAAGACGCCCTCAAACGTCTTGTTCTCCTGCTGTCCGGCTAGAATTTCCAGGCATTGCACCAGCGGCAAGCCGGCATCGATCATGACCGAGAATTGGCGCGTGAATACCGCTAAATCCTTGGCGTTAACGCCCTGCTTGAAGGTGGGCAAGCTGAATTCCTTGCCCTTCTCGGAGAGTTTGCTGACCTTGATCTGCTGCCGCCGCAGCAGGTTCATGAGCTCGGCCTTATTGGTGGCGGATTGCTCCCCACTGACGGCGCCGCCCGTCCGGTTCGTGCCCCGATAGACATACACCGGCATCCTCTTCCTCCTTACTTAGTCCAGAACTCGGTTCAGGCCCCCCTGAACCATCAGCGACGCGCCGGTACGGGCGCACGCGCGCCGACCGGGCCTGTCACACCTCGATTGATCATATCTTGCAACTCGTCCGGATTGGACGAACGAGAAAGCGCTGTTTCCAGAGTGATTAACTTAGACCCGTAGGCATTCGCAAGCCCCTGGTTGAATGTTTGCATGCCCGTCTGCCCCGTCCCGGTTTGCATCGCCGAGTAGATCTGATGGATCTTGTCTTCCCGAATCAGATTGCGAATCGCCGAATTGGGAATCAGGATCTCCATCACCATAATCCGGCCGCGCCCATCCGCGCGGGGCAACAGCGCCTGGCAGAGCACGCCTTCGAGAACCAGTGATAATTGAGCCCGCACCTGCGGCTGCTGGTGAGCTGGAAACACGTCCACAACTCGAGTGATGGTGGAAATCGCAGAGTTGGTGTGCAGAGTCGCGAATGTCAAATGGCCCGTCTCGGCAATGCGCAGGGCCGACTCAATTGTTTCCAGATCGCGCATTTCTCCGATGAGGACTACGTCAGGATCTTCGCGCAATGCCGCGCGCAGAGAATTGGCGAAGGAATGCGTATCGGCATGCACCTCGCGCTGGTTCACCAGGCATTTCTTATGGTTGTGCAGAAATTCGATGGGATCTTCAATCGTGATCATGTGCTCTTCGCGCTCGTTATTGATCTTGTCAAGCATGGCAGCCAAGGTGGTCGATTTGCCGGACCCGGTAGGACCGGTTACCAGCACCAGGCCGCGCGGCTTGTCGCATAGGCTCTTCACCACCACGGGCAACCCGAGCGCATCGAATCCCTTGAGCTCCCAGGGAATCGTTCGAAATACCGCACCGACCGCGCCGCGCTGATTGAAGAGATTGCCGCGAAAGCGCGCCAGATTCTTCAGGCCAAAGGAGAAATCCAGCTCCAGATTTTCTTCAAAGCGATGCTTCTGGGCGTCGGTTAGCACGCTATAGGCCAGCGACTTGGTATCCGCGGCGGTAAGAGGCGGCATATCGAGGGGCCGCAGTTTGCCGTGGACGCGAACTCGCGGCGGACTATTCGTGGATATATGCAGATCACTGCCCCCCATTTCGATCATCGTCTTGAAGAGTTCGCTTAATGTGGTCCCTTGCATGACACAATTCTCCTCACAGCACGGTTTCGCGCAGCACTTCTTCCAGAGTGGCCAGACCCGCGGCAGCTTTGATTAGACCGCTGCGCCGCAACGTGGTCATGCCGAGATCAAGAGCTTTCTTCCGCAACTCCAGGGCCGAAGCGCCCACGAGAATCAATTCCCGCAACTCATCGGTTACTTCCATTACTTCGTAGAGGCCGACGCGCCCCTTGTAACCATTCTTGTTACAGGTCCCGCAACCCTTCCCGTGATAAACGGTGGTCTTCTTGACTTCCTCCGGGGTGAAGCCGGCATCGAGCATGGCCTGCTCAGGAATTTCCAAGGGCTCCTTGCAATTCGAACAAATGCGCCGCACCAATCTTTGGGCGCAAATCAAATTTACAGACGTGGCCACCAGGAAAGGCTCTATGCCCATGTTCATTAGGCGGCTGATGGTGGATGGGGCATCATTCGTATGAAGCGTGGATAAAACCAAGTGCCCGGTCAGGGCCGCCTTCACTGCGATTTCAGCCGTTTCGAAATCTCTGATTTCGCCGACCAGAATGATGTTGGGGTCCTGGCGCAAGAAGGCGCGAAGGGCGGAAGCAAAATTCAGCCCGATTTGATCCTTCATCTGCACCTGGTTAATGCCAGCCAACTGAAACTCGACCGGATCTTCCGCGGTCATGATATTCGTGTCCGGCGTGTTCAGGCGGGACACGGAGGAATAGAGCGTATTGGTCTTGCCGGATCCCGTTGGACCCGTGACGAGTACCATGCCGTAGGGCCGCAAGATCGCTTTTTCAAACTTGACCAGCGATTCGGGCTCAAAGCCCAGCTTGGTCATGTCTAGCCGGAGATTTTCCTTGTCCAGCAAGCGCATGACGATCTTTTCGCCGAAAAGAGTGGGCACGGTGGAAACGCGGAAGTCCAGCTCCTTGATCTTGCCGTCCCGGCGATACTTGATCATGATGCGGCCGTCTTGAGGAAGCCGCTTCTCGCTGATGTCCAGCTTGGCCATGATCTTGATGCGGCTGGCGATGGCATCTTTTAATTTTAGCGGTGGCGACATCACGCTCTGCAAAAGGCCGTCGACGCGGAAGCGCACCCGCAATTCGCGCTCGTACGGTTCCACGTGAATGTCGCTGGCGCCTCGTTTTACGGCGTCGGTCAGAACCAGATTCACCAGCTTGATGATGGGCGCTTCGTCGGCGGCTCTTTCCAGCGCCGCCAAATCCATTTCCTGTTCTTCTGCGGCAAGTTCTACGTCGCCGCCGTCTTCGCCGCCGAGATCCTTCATCACCTTGGAGAGTTCTTCGCCGCTCTCCACTTCGCCGTAGAACTTAGTGATCGCTTCGTTGACGGAGCTTTCCGAGGCGACCACTGGCTCGACATTGAAGCCGGTCATGAACTTGATGTCATCCATCGCAAAGACGTTGGTGGGATCGATCATAGCGATGGTCAGTGTTGAGCCCACACGCGAGAGGGGTACAATTTGGTACCGCACGGCGGTATCCTGGGGGATGAGCTTTATGACCGCGGGATCCACCTCATAATATTTCAAGTTGATCGAGGGGACGCCGTATTGGCGGGAGAGAACCTCGGTTATTTCGTCATCGCTGACGAATCCCAATTTCATCAGCGCCGTTCCCAGCCGGCCCCCATTCTGCCTCTGATGAGCCATCGCTTGCTTAAGCTGATCGGCAGTAATCAGGTTTTCTTTGACCAGGATTTCGCCAAGCCGGGAAGACATTACGAGAGCCTCTGGGGCGGAATGCGCCTCAAATTGGAAAGTAACAGAAGGAAACCCGGGCTCGCAGAGGCGTTTCACCTATCGTATTGAAAGCGCTAATACCCGTAAAATCGCGCGGGCTGAGTGTGGCGATTTGGACACAATCGTCGCTTGACTTGCATCCTGACCCGTAGATATCTTGCACAGTATGGCAGTGGGCGCCTTTTCGAACCGGTCGCGCCGGAAGCGTCGGCTAAAGCTCCCGCAAGCCTCGCGGAAGTAGGATCTTCAGGTTGAGCGATTCCCCCCGCAATTCGCGGCTATTCTTGGCCCTTGGCGGCATCCTTTTCGCCCTTCTGCTTGCCGCGGTGATCACCCTGGGTTCGCTTAGGGTTCCCTTTGAGCCGGGCACATGGGGCGAGAAGATCGTTCTTTTCGCCGTAAACACATTTATTGTCGCCGCGCTGTTGGTTTTTGGACTGATACTCGGCCGCGCTTTAGTACGTCTGTGGGTGGAGCGCCGAGCGGAGCAACTCGGGTCGCGCATCAAGACCAAGATGGTTCTGGGCGCCATGGCCGTGTCGCTGTTTCCGCTGGTATTCCTGTTCTTCATCAGCTACGCGCTCATGAATCGCACGCTGAACCGCTGGTTCCCGCAGGAACTGGAGGACGCCAATTCGCAGGCTCTTGCCTTACTTAGTGAGCTCAGCCGTTTGGAATATTCGCGGCTTCAAACGCTAGCCAACCGCGCAACCTCCTCAGTTCCGGTCGCGAAGTCAAACAACCTTGCGTCAGCCTTCACGCCCGCCGCACAATTCGCAGCAAATCAGGGTGCGGAAGGGATCTGGGCTGTTGATTCCTCCGGGGCGCCGGTGCATGTGGCCGATCCCTTGAGTCTGCCGGTAGTGCTCGACTCTACCCTTAAATTCCAAAGTGTGCTCCCCAATGGAGGCGAGCTGTGGGATTCACGTTCCGGCTCTTTTCTTGCCGCCCGCGCCCCTCTTGGCTCGGGCTTTCTGTTTGTTGCACGCCGTTTGCCTTCCGATTTTCTCGCGCGCTATAACAACATCGAGCTTCAAACGGCGGCCTATTCCGTTGAAAATCAACGGATACGCACGTTCAAACGGCAAATCCTCCTGACTCTGTCTCTCTTTACGGTTCTTCTGCTTTTTGCCGCAACGTGGTCGGCGCTCTACTTGTCGAAGCAAGTTACGGTCCCCATTCAAGCCCTGGCGAAAGCTACCGCTGAAATCGCGGCCGGACATCTCGATACGCAGGTCAACGTTCAAGCTCAAGATGAATTGGGAGTTTTGGTCCGCTCCTTCAATAACATGACCGCGCAGCTCGCCGATAGTCACAGACGGATCGACGAGTTCACCCATCATCTGCAGCAGGCGGTTCAGGAACTGGACAGCCGCCGCACACTCATCGAAACCGTTCTCGAAAATATTCCCACAGGCGTCCTGGCTTTCGATGCCAACGCCCGCATCACGCGCATGAATCGCTCCGCACGTGAGATTTTTGGAGACAGCGCCCGAGAGGCGTCGGACCTTATCGCACTGGCCGGGAAGGATACGGCGCGCGATATCCAGCAGCTGATACGCCGTTCCCGGAGGATGGGCAGCGCATCAAGGGAAATGGAGTTCCGGCTGAGAGGGCGGGTGGTACACGCGGCGGTCACCGTGAGCCCTCTCGGCGAGGAGCACAGCAGTGCTGGATATCTGGTCGTCGTGGATGACTTGACCGAACTGCTGCAGGCGCAAAAGGCCGCAGCCTGGCAGGAAGTCGCCCAGCGCATCGCGCATGAAATTAAAAATCCGCTGACCCCTATTCAGCTTTCTGCGGAGCGCCTCTCGCGCTTCATTAGCCGTCACAACGGCGATTGCAATGCGCCCGAACTTGTGCGCTTGGTCACTGAATGCGCCGCTCTTATCGGACGGGAGGTCGGGACTTTGGAGGCCCTGGTCAACGAATTTTCAAGGTTTGCCCGATTCCCCGTCGCGCGGCTCGTACCGACCGACCCCAATGCCATTGTGCTCGGCGCGCTGGATGTCTTCAAAGGGCGGCTCGACGATGTGCAAATTCGCACGAACCTCGCCGAGCGGGTGCCGCAAGTTAGGGCAGATTCAGAGATGTTGCGGCGGGTAGTCGTAAACCTCATCGATAATGCAGCCGAGGCGATGGAAAGTTCGGCTGTGCGAAATTTGGTGTTGAGTACGCGCTTCCATGTCGGACATGACTCCGTCGAGATTATCGTCGCGGACAGCGGTTACGGAATCTCTCCGGAGGATAAGGACAAGCTTTTCCTGCCGCATTTCTCGACGAAGGACCGCGGTACTGGTCTGGGATTGGCGATCGCCAGCCGGGTGATTGCGGAACATCACGGAGTCATCCGCGCCGAAGACAACGTGCCCACAGGCGCGCGATTTGTGATCGAGTTGCCGGCGGCTGATGCTGCGCCTATCTCTGTCGCGGCGGAAGGCTGACATCGACGGCAAGCGAGTGTTCTTTGAATGTGCCGACAGGTTCGCCGCGGACCTCAGAGGTTAGGAGCGTCTTGTCGATTATAGCCGCGAGCAAATCTCGCCCTTTGAGGATGATCGAAAAGCCTTTCCTTCAGCCAACCAGCCATTAATCTGCTATGGCACAGTCCATTCTTATCGTCGACGACGAAGCAGGAATACGCGATTCTCTCTCCTCCATCCTGACGGAAGAAGGTTATGCGGTCGAATCGGTCAGCTCGGGCGAGGAGTGTCTGGCGCGTCTTGCGAAGCAGCAGGTCGATTTGGTGCTGCTCGATGTTTGGTTGCCGAAAATGGACGGAATCGAAACGCTCGAGCGTATGCGGCGAGATGGACATTTTCCCATGGTCGTCATGATCTCGGGACACGGCAATATCGAGACAGCGGTTCGAGCTACCAAATTGGGCGCTTTCGACTTCGTCGAAAAGCCCCTCTCACTCGAGAAAACCACTCAATCCGTAAAAAAAGCTTTCGAATTTCTACAGCTGCAATTGGAAAATCGGCGCCTTCGCGAAGAACTCGGCCAGCGCTTTCAGGTCCTCGGCGATAGTGTTCCTATGAAGGCGCTGCGCCAGCAGATCGCCCTCACCGCCCCCACGAACGGACGTGTGCTTATTTACGGCGAAAGCGGCACGGGCAAAGAACTCGTCGCCCATGCACTGCATGCCGCGAGCCTTCGCAACCGCGAGCCATTCGTCGAGGTAAATTGTGCGGCAATCCCGGAAGAGTTGATTGAATCCGAGCTATTTGGCCACATGAAAGGCAGCTTCACCGGCGCCAGCGAAGACAAGGTCGGCAAATTCCAGAAGGCCGATAATGGCACGCTGTTCCTGGATGAAGTGGGCGATATGAGCCTGCGCACGCAGGCCAAAGTGCTTCGAGTCCTCGAGGAGCAGAGGCTCGAGCGCGTGGGATCCACTCACCCCACAGCCGTCAACGTACGCGTGATCGCCGCGACAAATAAGAAGCTGGAGGAGCAAATTGCCAGAGGCTTTTTTCGCGAAGACCTTTTTTATCGCCTGAACGTAATACCCTTCACAGTTCCGGCTTTGCGCGAACGAGTCGAGGATATCCCCATTTTGACGCGTCATTTCCTCGCTGAATTCGCCGCCGCCTATGGCCGCAAGCCTAAGGAGATCAGTGACGCAGCTCTGGCCGTGCTCGCCCGACACAGTTGGCCCGGAAACGTCCGCGAGCTCCGCAACTTGATCGAGCGGCTGATGATCACCTGTCCGCATTCCCGCATCGAGCCTCTCCATCTGCCTCCGGAGCTTTTTCGCGGACTCCCGGCAATTTCCTCGCGACCGAATGCGACTTTGCACGAGGCGCGCAGCGCTTACGAGCGCGAATTCATCTTACGCAAGCTCAGCGAGAATCAATGGAACATGACGCGAACCGCGGTGGCTCTGGGACTGGAGCGCAGCCATCTCTATCGCAAGATGAAGTCACTGGGAATTTCGGCTGAGGAGTAGGTTTATTCGCCGCTTCCCAGGCGCTCGAGCTCGCGTCGCCAGTCCAGTTGCTGCACGATGCGCGGATCTTGGCGCCAGTCGCGTTCCACCTTAACACGAAGTTCCAAAAAGGTTTTAACACCGAGAATCTCTTCAAGTTCCCGGCGTGCCGCCGTGCCAATTACTTTCAGCCTTTCGCCTCCGCGGCCGATCAGGATTCCTTTTTGGCCCTCCCGCTCGACGGAGATGCTGGCGCGAATTCGGATCAATTTCTCGCTTTCCTCGAAGGCCTCGACCCGTACGGCCACTGCGTGGGGAACTTCCTGTCTGGTGTTTGTCATCACTTTCTCACGAATGATTTCACCGGCCAGAAAGCGTTCCGGCTGGTCGGTAATCTGATCTTTCGGAAAGTAGGGCTCGCCCTCAGGCAGGTGAGCCATGAATTGTACGAGGGCAAGCTCGACGCCGTCACCGGTGAGAGCGGACACGGGAATTATTTCGGCAAATGAAAATTCCTTCGAGCAAGCCTCCATCAGCGGCAGTAACGCTGGCTTCGAGACGCGGTCGATCTTGTTCAGCAAAAGAAACACAGGCCCGCGGAAGTGCTTCGCGTGCTCGACGGTCAGGCGGTCTCCCGCTGTCAATCCACCGCTGGCGTCCATCATGACGGCAACGAGATCAATCCCTTCGAGCGCCTGGGCTACCTCCGCCATCATCTGCCGCCCGAGCACGGTGCTGGCGCGATGTATGCCCGGTGTGTCAATCAGCACAACGTGCGCGTGCGGACGATTTATGATTCCGAGAATGCGATTTCGGGTGGTCTGAGGCCGCGACGTCACAATCGCCACCTTTTGACCCACAAGCCGGTTTACGAACGTGGACTTCCCCGCGTTGGGCCGCCCGAGTACCGCGACAAAACCCGAACGAAATGATTCCTTCATAACGATCGTCCACCATAGTACATCGTCCATTCAGCGTCCAATGACGGCAAGCGCTCTTCACGGGTTACATCCCAACGCCCGTGATAGACTCAGCGCCTCTAATTTTAGAAGTCAGGAGAATCCATGCCCACGGCTACACATGTGGAGTCACATTTCACAGCGAGCGCCAGCGTGCGAGATGTCGTCATCGGTATGGCCGATGGCCTGACCGTTCCCTTTGCTCTGGCCGCCGGGATAACGGGCGCCGTCGCCGCCAGTGCCAACGCCACGCGCCTGGTCGTCACGGCTGGCCTCGCGGAGATTGCCGCCGGCTCGATTGCCATGGGCCTTGGCGGTTATTTGGCGGCGAAGACGGACTCGGAGCACTACGCATCCGAACGGGAGCGCGAAATCCGCGAGACAGTGGAACTCCCCGACGTCGAGACGGAGGAAGTGGCCAAGGTTTTTCGGGAATATGGACTGAGCGATATGCAGATGGCGCCGGTCGTGCAAGCCATTTGTGGCAACCAGAAAAATTGGGTCGACTTCATGATGCGCTTTGAACTCGGGCTCGAGCCGCCGGAACCGGGGCGGGCAAGTCGCAGCGCGGTCACCATCGCGGTCTCTTATGTGGTCGGCGGGTTAATCCCTCTCGCTCCATATATGTCGCTGGCCAACGTGATCTCTGCCCTGTGGTTCTCCGTGGCCATCACCCTCCTGGCGCTGGCAGTGTTCGGCTTTGTGAAGAGCCGCTTTACCGATATCTCGCCCTGGAAAGGTGCCTTTCAAACTGTAGTGACCGGGGGAATTGCAGCCGCCGCAGCATTCGGCTTGGCGCGGCTGGTTAGCTGAGGGAGTTTACGAGACGGGCACCGCGAGAATCCGAGGCCGGACGCGCAGGCGCAACACCTTTCGCTGGTTGGCTTCGACCACTTCGAAGTGCAGCCCCTCGTAATTGAGCTGCTCGCCTGCGCGAGGGACATGGCCCGCAACGTGATTGACCAGCCCTGCAACGGTGGTCGCCGCCTGATCCGATTCGTCAGCAAACTCGATCCCGAATAGCTCTTGCAGCTTCGCCACGGAAACGCTCCCTCGCAGAACCACGCTTCCGTCCGTCTCCCGCACGATGTCCGGCGCCATATGATCATCTTCCTTACCCATCTCGCCGACAATCTCTTCTACCAGGTCTTCCACCGTGACAACCCCGGCCACCATTCCGTGTTCGTCGATAACGATGGCCATTTGCTGATTGCGCCGGCGCATCTCCTTGAGCAAATCCGAACCGAGCTTTGTCTCAGGAACGAATAACGCCGGCCGCGCCAATTCCCGGACGGTGCGATGCTTTGCCTCGTTTTCGGGAATCTGCAGCAAATCCTGCACGTGCGCGATGCCCACAACGTCGTCCAGCGTTTGCTGGTAAACCATCAATCGGGAAAATTTTGTCTCCACCAATAGCCTTCTCATCTGCTCGATGGTCGCATTTGCGGGGATCGCTACGATGTCGGGCCGCGGCGTCATCACTTCCAGGACTCTCTTATCGCTGAACTCGACCACCTGTTCGATCAGATGAGCCTTGTCTCCCGCCAGCATGCCGCCCTCCTGCGCCGCTTCCACTAGAGCCTCGATTCCATCTTGTTGGGCCTGCGTTCCCGGCGGCAATTCCTCTTCAGAGATGCGCCCGACGGAAATGGCCAAATCAAGAGCGGCTCGCAGTGGCCAGATGACGGTCAAAGCTCCTCTCAATGCGGGAACTAAAGGCTTAAGCCAGCTCGTGCTCGTGCGCGCCAGTAGTATCTCCGGAACAAAATGCATACAAAACATCACTTCGACAGTCACATAGACGATCAACTGAACCGCCGCCTGCCACGCGGCAGGCACAAAAAGAAGCACACCCCGAGCCGTCTCGACCGCCACCGCTACAAGCGAGAGGTTGGCCAGGATCGCGAATCCCAAGCCGGCGCGGCGCCGGTCTAGTTTGAATCGCGGCTCAATTTCGGATTCAAAAATCTCGCTGTGTTCGCGCAGAGCACCCGTACCGACGCGGCCCAATTGCCGGTAGATGCGGTCCAGGAAGGAAAATATGACTAAGATGACGCAGAGTCCGATCACGCCTAACGTATAACCAAAAATGGGCATATTTAGCGGAGACCCAGCCGGCGGCGCAGGCGCCGCTCTAAATGCATCATTTCGCCGTTGTCGTGTTCATGATCGTAACCGGCCAGATGAATCATCCCGTGCAAGATCAGCACCCGCAGCTCGGAGGCCAGTCCGCGAGAGCGACGCCGCGCATATCGCCGCGCCGTTTCTGGTGAAATTACGATATCCCCTATGTAATGATCGGCGCTCTTTTCTCTCGCCCTCCGAAAAGAACGTGCCCAACGAGCTTTAGTCCGCCCAACAGGAAACGAAAGCACATCGGTCGGTCCCTGCTGGTCTCTAAATTCGTGATTCATCCGCGCCATGGCCGGATCGCTCACGAAACATATGGTGACGCTTTCTTCGGGGAAGCCAAGTTCGCGCTGCACGCGTTCGGAGAAGCGGGCCAGAGGTTTCACAACTAATGGTATGCGGCGCTGGCGGTTTAGGATCATACCTGCCAACCAGGCTATCGGTTTACGTCGGGATCCGCCGGCTTGGGATTATTTCCGGGCCCGTTGGCGCCCGAAGCGGAACGCGCCGGGGCACCCGCGAACTCGTCATAAGCCTTTATGATCTGTTGTACCAGGTGGTGGCGCACCACATCGCGCTCGTTGAAGTGAACGAATGCGATGCCTTCGATCTTTCCCACCACGTCGATGGCTTCGATCAAACCGGAGCGCCGGCCCGAAGGCAAGTCGATTTGCGTAATGTCCCCGGTAATTACGGCCTTGGAGTTGAAACCCAGACGCGTCAGGAACATCTTCATCTGTTCGCTGGTCGTGTTTTGCGCTTCATCCAAAATAACGAAGGAGTCGTTGAGCGTCCTCCCGCGCATGAAGGCAAGGGGCGCCACCTCGATGATTCCCTTATCTACATATCTTTCGAGTTTGTCTGTATCCAGAAGGTCATAAATCGCGTCGTACAGCGGCCGCATATAGGGATCGATTTTTTGCTGAAGAGTGCCGGGAAGAAAACCAAGGCGCTCACCGGCTTCGACTGCCGGTCGCGCCAGAATGATGCGGTTCACCTGCTTCGCTAACAACGCCGATACGGCCATGGCCACGGCGAGGTAGGTCTTGCCCGTCCCTCCCGGGCCGATAGCAAAGACCATGTCGTGATGCTCGATATCCTCCATGTAGCGCCGTTGATTCGCGCTCTTGGGCGTGATGGATTTCTTGCCAAAGAAGCGCGGACGAACCGGCTGGCCGGGCTCAAGGATATGGCGAAGGCTGGTTTTCGGATCCTCCGCTGCGACCTGGAGGAGGGCCTTCACGGCGCCGTTATCCATTCGCCGGCCTTCGCGCACCAGTTCGTTGTACTGATCGAGGATATGAACGGCGCGCTCCACGTGTGCTGGTTCACCCTCAACTGTCAGCCGATCATTATGGAAGAAAGTCGTTACGTGAAGCGCCGACTCGAGGAGCTTGACGTTCTCATCCAGAGTGCCAAAGAGGTTCTCCACTTGTCCGGCAATCTGTACGGTACGTCTCATAGACTTCGCGGCCACCACTATTCCGCAGCAGGCCGCAGCGGCAATATTTCCTCCAAGCCGATTGGGTCCCCGTTACGTCAGCCTAGCTGAATGCCTGGGTGGGGTCAAGGAGGGCTCTCCTAACCCTTGTATTTGTAACACGATCGCCTTTGAGTACCCGTGCGGAACGTCACTTCGTAGCTGGCG
>QHYQ01000374.1 GCA_003224175.1 Acidobacteriota bacterium | reverse complement strand
CATCATCTCGGAACATCTCCTCGTAATCTCGCGATTTGCTTGATCTTGCTCGTGCCGGAATCTCGCAATCTGAGCTGTCTCGGCGGGACCAATCGCCAAGATGGCTCAAGCGGAAATCGGCAAAGGCGCGGGGGAAGGACCGAACCCCTTAACTCGCACTCGCAACCACGCGCAGCGTGGCGAAACGGCCCGACCCGAGCGATGTGACGAAATAGCCAGCCCCCCCTCGGTGCCGCCGATAATGCTCCGATCAAGAGCATGACTGCGGCGTAACCGTAGGCGAATTTTGTGGTGCAACATCAATCCGTGCAATTGCGCTGATCCGGCGTCGCCTTAAAACCTTTGCATTCTATAGGGTATGGCCCACGCTAACAATTTTCAATATGTGCCTTCCGGAAATCACTCGAATAGGGCTCTCAGCTAGAAAGGCAATCTCAAAACTGTATCGAAGCTGTTAATAGTCCGTTCGAGCGCGGCCTCAGAAACAGTACTAACGGGCCATTCTGAAAGGTCGGCTATACCCCCTATATCTAAGTGATTCGAAACCTGAGCTGGCTGGTTTCTATCTGGCTAGTTCTCCACTTTTTGAAAGGGAAAGAGTGTGCCGCGCGGCGGCAGCTTGACATCGGGAGGGATCGTCGGGGGAGACGCCACGAGAAATGGGCCAAATTATATGCCGATTGATGCCTTAGATCAGGAAATCATCAACAACTTGCCGAAATTGGCGGACGTATACGATGCGTACGGCGTCCAGGTTAATGCTCTGCCGGTTGATGAAATCTTCGCCCTATACGAACGAACCGGGTTCCTCTATCCGGACAAGGCAGCCCGGCTCCTCCCGCATTTGGAGCAAGTCAAAGAGAACTGGCGGCGGATGTTGCGCCGCGGAGAATCGCTTCTCTATGTATTGACTGCCGGCGATGAGAAGCACGGCCGGGCGTCGATTGCCGTCTGGCGCACCGCCCGGAATGGTTGGACCTCCCAGCACCTTGTCTCCGAGAATAATCCCTACGCCTCACGTGCGGTGATGCTGGCCGGATCGGCTGCCAGCTTTTTAAATGGCGTCGATGAGTCCCACCAGAATTGGTTTCGGCCTGAGAACCGCTTTCCATCACGGGTATTCGGTTCCATGGTTCAAACGATTGGCGAGTCCTTCTCCTCGGTTCAGCGACACATGTATTTTGCGCTGCCGAGAAAATTGGCTTTGCCAGTGCGAAAAGAAATCCGCGTCGTACCCTACAGCCCATCTCAAAAAGAACCGCTTTGCGCAGTCGCTACGGCCGCGCGGGGCAGTGTTTACGTAACTGCGGAGGAATTGCAGCAGGACGTTGAGTTCAAGGCGGTGGACGAAATGTATCGCAGCGTAGGGCTCCGGCGCACCCGGCGCGTGTGGCTGGCCTATCGCGGATACAAGGATGAACCCATTGGGGCGGTAATTGCCTATCGCGGTCCTCTGGGAGTCAACTTCAGCTACATCGAAAATCGCTGCGATCTATTGGTGCATCCGACGCTTCCTGACTCCGATGTTCTCGGTGTCGCGGCCTGCCTGCTCAAGGCGGCTTCCAGTGCGTATCAAGGATTCGAGCTGAGCGCCATCCCGGTGATCACGGACCAGATTGCTGCTACAGCCCTGACGCAATTGGGGGCAGAACTCCTTCGCCATTATTGCCAGGGCATATGGCTCAGGGGCGGACAGCTGCGCTTCTATCGCCATGTAGAGAACTTCTACGCGAGATTATTGGCTCGTTCCGAGAAACACGCAACGCAAGTAACGCTCGTGGGCTAGGAAAGGCGATGGTTAAGGCCGCAACGATTGATTACATCATGGACGACCCGCGTGAGGCAGCGCGGCTGGAAGCAAAGGTCGATCCGGAGGCGTGGGTTCAAAAGTATATGGCTCGCCACATCGCACCAGGCATGGAGGTGCTCTCCGTTGGCTGCGGGCCTGGCGTCATTTTGGGAGCGATCTGCGCATTGCATCCGTCGGTAAGAGGAACGGGCATAGATATCAGTCCAGATCGCGTCACGGAAGCGATTCGGAGAAATCGCGACAATCCGCGAACACGGTTCGTGTGCGGAGACGCCCATGCGATGCAGTTCCCCGCGGAGAGTTTCGACCTCGTTTATTGCCGCATGTTGCTCCAATACCTCCAGAAGAAGGAGCGCGCGGTCGCTGAACTGGTCAGAGTTTGCAGGCCCGGCGGAACGGTCCTGCTGCAGGACCTGGACGGGCAACTTCTGTGGCATTACCCGGAAGACCCGGCGCTGCAGCGCGCAGTGGAGAAAGGAGTAGCAGCCTTGGGGGACACGGGTTTTGATCCCTTCGTTGGCCGCAAGCTCTTTTGGCTGGCGCGCAAAGCAGGTCTTGAAAATTTAAGGGTTCAGGTTGAGTGCTACCACTTGATCGCCGGGAAAATCACCCCGGACGTTCTGAAGCAGTGGGAACTAAAGCTGGAGATTGCGCGGCCTCAGATGACTCGCATCTTCGGCGATGAGGGTGAAGCCAAAGAATACTCGCGGAGATTTTTGGAATATCTGAATCGGCCCGACACGCTCACTTATTCCACAGTCTTTACTGTGACCGGAGAGAAGCCGTTTTGAACTGCAGCCTGGTTTTTGTTGGGGCAGATTGATGGCCGATAGGCATGCCAGCCGCTCGAAAGATTCGGCTGGAAGTAAACCGAAAAAGGGTAGGCACACAGAATGTCTCACGGGGAAAAATTTAACAGGCTAAACATGCAGTGCCCAAGAACCCGGGTCGTCGATCCCATGCCAGCTTCGCTGGCTATCTCCTAGAGGGGGATTTCGATATGTCGTCGATACACAAGAACAACACCAGCTTGATGGCCTCTGCGGGCCGGATCTTCTTGCTCGGTATGCTTACCGTGTCGCAAGTGGCCAATGTGTCGGCGTCAGGTCCCGGGAGCCCGCAGAACGTTCCCGACGTCACCAGCATGACTCTGGAAGACCTGATGAACCTGCAGGTCACGTCGGTCTCCAAGAGAACGCAGAAGGTAGGCGACGCGGCGGCAGCGGTGTTCGTCATAACCCAAGAAGACATCCGCCGTTCCGGAGCTGCCAGCATTCCAGAAGCCCTGCGGATGGTTCCGGGCTTAGAAGTGGCGCGCATTGACGAGAACAAGTGGGCCATCGGCTCGCGAGGGTTCAACGGGCGATTCGACAACAAGCTCCTCGTTCTGATCGACGGCCGCAGCGTCTATACGCCCCTTTTCTCGGGTGTGTACTGGAACGTGCAAGATGTTGTGCTCGAAGACGTGGACCGCATCGAGGTCATTCGCGGCCCCGGGGCTACCCTATGGGGCGCCAATGCCGTCGACGGCGTGATCAACATTATTACGAAATCGGCCAAGGCCACGCAGGGCGGTCTTCTGACGGCGGAAGCCGGATCGGAAGAACGGACGGCTGAAAGCGTCCGCTATGGCTCCAAGATCGGCAATAACACTTATTATCGTGTCTACGGCAAATACTTCGATTGGTATCCTTCAATCGATGCGACAGGCGCGACGGCCTCCGACGGCTGGCATGCCTTGCGCAGCGGTTTTCGTGTGGACTCTAACGCCACGACGGCGAATTCGTTCACCGTACAGGGCGACATCTATCATGATAATTTCGGCGAGACTCTAACCGTTCCCTCGTTAACCTCTCCCACGTTTTCGAGCACCTATCCCAACAATGGCTACAACAGCGGCGGCGACCTGCTGGGCCGCTGGAATCACTCCTTCGCGCGATCTTCTACTTCACTGCAGATGTACTACGACCGGACCAACATCGCGGACCCCACGGTCTTTGGAGACCACGAGTCCGTATATGACATCGATTTCCAGCACGACATCCACCTTGGTGAAGCCCAGGAGCTGGTTTGGGGCTTGGGCTACCGCTCGATTCAGGATAGCAATGGCTCCAGCTTTACGGTGGCCCTCTTGCCCGACCACACCAGCCTGAATCAATACAGCGCGTTCGTGCAGGACGAAGTAAGCCTGCTCGACAATCGTATACACATTACGGTTGGGTCTAAATTCGAGCACAATCCGTTCACCGGCTTCGAGTTCGAACCTAACGTGAGAGTTTTGGGAACTCTCACTAAGCAGCAGTCCGTCTGGGCTGCCGTATCGAGGGCCGTCCGTACACCTGCTTTGACCGAGGAAGGTCTCCAGCTGAATGAAGGAATCATTCCGCCGGGGGTCGCCCCGTTGAATAGCCCCTTGCCGGTCGTCGAGGCGGTGTTCGGGAGCCCACTGTTCCGATCCGAAGATCTCCTTGCTTATGAAGTCGGCTACCGTGTTCAAGCGACCAGTTCTTTCTCGCTTGATGTCGCGGCCTTTTACAACAATTACACAAATTTGCGATCAGCAGAGCCGGGGGCGCCCATCCTTGTGGGCAGCCCGATACCGAGTTATGTCGTTCTCCCCTTCGTGGCGAGCAATAAGATGAGCGGTGGGACCTACGGCATCGAACCTTTCGCCGAGTGGAAAGTCCTCCCCAGATGGAAGCTTTCCGGCTCTTACAGCTTTTTGCGAATGAACATACGCAAGAATGCAGATAGCCTGGATCCGACTCTGGACATTCCGAATGGAGCGAGTCCGCGCAATCAGTTCTACTTCCGCTCCTCTTTGGACCTGCCGAAGCATTTGGAGCAGGACCTGATGGTGCGTTATGTGGATCAACTTCCGAGCCTGAGTATACCGAGCTATTACTCGTTGGATCTCCATGTCAGCTGGAAGCCAATCTCGCAGCTACAACTTTCTTTTGGCGGAGAGGACCTGTTGAATAGCCGCCACTTGGAATTTATCCCGGAGTTCATCAACACGTTGCCCACCGAAGTTCGTCGTACGTTTTATGGCGGCATTGCTTGGACCTTTTAAGACGGGGGCGAGGGATCTCGCGTGATGCCGACTATCGTGCCGCGCGATAAGGCCATAATGAGAGTGCTGCGACCAATTATCGCGATGGGAATCTGCTTGAGCCTGGCTCTTGGGGCCAGCGCTCAGACGCTCGATTCGTCTGATTCCTCGGAATACCTCATTAAGGCCGGCTTTATCTACAATTTCGCGAAACTGGTGGGATGGCCGCAAGGCGCTTTCGCCCAGCCGGATTCCCCAATCGTCATCGGAATTTTAGGCACGGATCCTTTTGGCGGAATCATTGACCGCATTCTGGCAGACAAACAGATTGATGCGCGACGCTTCGTAATCAAGCGGCTTAAATGGGGAATGGACCTCAAAGGGTGCGACATCTTGTTTATCGGTTCGTCGGAAGCGGCCCACCTCGAAGAGGTCATCCACGCTCTGAAAGGTTTGCCCGTTCTGACCATCGGGGAAACACCGGGATTCGCCAGGCGCGGCTGCATCATCAACCTGGTCGTCGAAGATAACAAGGTCCGTTTTGAGGTCAATCTGGATGCTGCTAAACAGGCCGACCTGAACATCAGCTCCAGGTTACTGGCATTGGCAAGAATCATCCCGCAATCCGCAGCCGACGCAAGGTAGCCCGGATGAACCTTCAGAACCTATCCATCAAAGGCAAGCTGATGCTCATCACGATGTTGACGAGCAGCGCAGCGCTTGTCCTTTCGTCCGCAAGCTTCCTCATCTACGACCTCATCTCCTTCCGCCATTTGCTCACCCTGGATCTAATGACTCAGGCGCAGATTATTGGATATAACAGCGCCGCCGCCATGGCTTTCCGCGATGAAGCCGCCGCCACCGCGACATTGTCGGCTCTTACTGCAAAAGAAGACATCGTGGCCGCAGTCCTCTACAGCCCCGACGGAACGATCTTTGCGCATTATTTTCCGAATGGCAATGCACATCCCTCGACGCTGCCCGTCGGCTCGCAACAGAACGGTTATCGGTTTGAAAGCGGCTATCTGGAAGTTTTTCGGGATGTCACGCTAAATGGCGAACACGTCGGAACGTTATTTTTGCAATCGGACCAGCGCCAGTGGAGCGAGCGGGCCAGACGATACAGCGCCATTGTCGGTATTTTCGTGCTGTTCTCGGGTTTATTTGCGCTGCTCGTCTCGTCGCAATTGCAAAGGCTGATTTCCAGGCCCATCCTGCACCTGGAAAACGCGATGAGAATGGTCTCCACGAACAAGAACTACGAGGTTCGCGCCACGAGATTTTATGGCGACGAAATCGGGCGGCTCATCGACGGTTTCAATACCATGCTATCCGAGATTCAACACCGGGATACGGCACTGCAGCGTGCCAACGACGAATTGAAAACACGAACCCGGGAGCTCGAAGGCGAGATTTTCCACCGCAAACAGACGCAGGAGGAACTGCTCAAGGCCAAGCACGCAGCCGAGGATGCCAGCCGCGCGAAGAGCGCATTTCTCGCCAATATGAGCCATGAGCTGCGTACTCCCCTCAACGCCATTATCGGATACAGCGAAATGCTGGAGGAGGAGACGCGCGATTCAGGGAAACTGGAAAATCAGCAGGACCTGCAGAAGATTCAATCGGCAGGCAAGCACCTATTGTCCTTGATCAACGACGTGCTCGATCTCTCCAAGATCGAGGCCGGGAAGATGGG
>QHYQ01000373.1 GCA_003224175.1 Acidobacteriota bacterium | reverse complement strand
CAATACGAGTCCGATCTCCGTAACTTTCCCGAGCGCGCCACCGCTTTCGGCGACTACCGCTACAATGACAAGCTTGCCGACTACTCGCTCGACGCCATCACCAAGCGGCACAAGACCGATGTCGCCTTCCTGACCCGACTGCAAGCCATTCCGACTGCTGGCTTCTCCGACCAGGACCAACTCTCTCACGACCTCCTGGTTCGTATCCTCCAGCAGCGCCTCGCCGACTTTGATCTTAAAGAGTACGAGATGCCAATCAACCAGCAGAATGGCGTCCATACCAGCCTCGCGGATCTACCGCTTGCCGTGCCCTTCGACTCTGTCAAGCACTACGAGGACTACGTCGCCCGTCTTCACCAGATTCCCCGCGTCCTCAGCCAGACCACCGAAGTCCTTCGCGCTGGCATGAAGGACAAGCTCATGCCCGTCAGGTTCCTCGTTGAGAAGCTCCCCGTCCAGTGTGAGGGCATCATCGACGCTGACCCCTTTCTCCTCCCCACAAAAAGGTATCCTGCGAACATTTCACTGGAAGACCAGAAACGCTTGACCCATCAGGTCATCGACGCCGTTAACATCGACGTCATCCCCGCTTACAAGAACTTCGCTACCTTCCTCCGTGCGGAATACGCTCCTCAAGGCCGCACCACCCTCGCCGTCACCTCTCTGCCAGACGGCGAGAAGCGCTACCAAAACGACATCTACGGCCGAACCACCACCCGCATGACGCCTGAAGAGATACACCAACTAGGTCTCCGAGAAGTCGAGCGTATCGAGTCCGAGATGACGGTTATTGCCAAGAAGGAGGGCTTCGCCGACCTCACCTCCTTCCAGGCTTCCCTCAAAACCAATCCCAAATACCTTCCGACCTCTGCGGAGCAAATCCTGGACGATTTCCGCCGCTATATCGCCCAGATGGAACCTAAACTCCCGCAGCTCTTCACGCTGCTTCCCAACTCGCCGGTCACGGTCGAAGCCATCCCCACCTTCGAGGCTGCCGCGGCAACGCATTACATGGTCGGTACCCCGGACGGCAAACGTCCCGGCCGCGTCGTCGTCGCCACCTCCAACTTCGCTGAGCGCTCGCTGATTGATGACGAGGCCATCGCCTACCATGAAGGCGTTCCCGGACATCACACCCAGCTATCCGTCCAGGCACGGCTCACGGGGTTGCCCAAGTTCCGGCTCCACGGTTTCGGCTTGAATGCCTACATCGAAGGCTGGGGACTGTACGCAGAGCAACTTGGCAAAGACGTCGGCTTCTACCAAGACCCAATCTCGGATTACGGCCGCCTCTCCTCAGAGCTCTTCCGCGCAGTACGTCTGGTCGTCGACACCGGAATCCACTCGAAAGGATGGACACGCGATCAAGTCGTAGACTTCTTCCGCAAGTCCGGCGCGGTCGACGAGCCCACCATCCAGTCTGAGACCGACCGCTACATCGCGTGGCCCGCACAAGCTCTCAGTTACAAGCTTGGCCAACTCAAGTTCCGCGAACTCCGCGAGCGAGCGCAGAAGGAATTAGGTCCTAAGTTCGACATTCGCACTTTTCACGACGAGATGCTCAACGGCGGAGCCCTTCCCCTCGATCTCCTCGACGCCCGAACCGACAAATGGATCGCAGAACAAAAATCAAAGTGACCGCGACTGGCAAACCCGTTGTGTCCAGGGCGGGAGAGTCGTACGATCCACGAGGACGGGATCCAAATCCCGGAATTAAGGGCTAAGGGTGTTGATCCGATTGAATCAAAGCAATCCCCGGAAGCCAAGAGGAGGGTCCGCATTATGAACTCAAAGCGGAACCTGTGGTTGAGCGCAGCTATCGTCTTGGTGGCAGGTGGAGCGTTCGTGATGGCTGGATCGCACTGGGCTTCGGCCACCCCGCCACGTCCAGCGTCGAAGGTTGAGGTACCGAAGTTTGTGGTGGACCCCTCTTGGCCACACATCCCGAACGGGTGGACGCTGGGCCAGGTGTCCAGCGCGGCGAGTGACACTGACGGTAACATCTGGATCGTCCATCGCACGCGAACTGTCAAGCCGGGTGTGAAAACGGGACCGCCGGTGATGGAGTTCGATCCGGCGGGCAACTACATCCAGGGCTGGGGTGGGCAGTCGGGGGATGGCTATACTTGGCCTTCGACCGAGCACGGAATAACCGTCGACTACAAAGGGAATGTCTGGATCAGTGGCAACGGGAACGACGATCAAATCCTGAAGTTCACGAAAGACGGCAAGTTCCTCATGCAGATCGGTCGCGCCGCCCAAAAGAAGACCAACGCGGATACGACGAGCCTTTGGCGGCCGGCGGATGTGTTCGTCTATCCCAAGACGAACGAAATCTTCGTTGCCGATGGCTATGGCAACAAACGCGTCATCGTGTTCGATGCGGAAACGGGGGCGTACAAGCGCATGTGGGGCGCCTTCGGTAACACTCCGATGGACGACCCTCCACGTCCGCCAGCTTTGACGGGCGAGGCTGCAAGAGCAGCGGCGGCCGAAGAGGAAGCCAACCGTACCCTAGCCACGGGCTTCGATCCCAAAGATCCGGGGCCTGCGCAGTTTGTACCACCCGTGCACGGCATCAAAGTCGCGAATGACGGGCTCGTGTATGTGGCTGACCGCGGCGGCAAGCGAGTGCAGGTGTTCACCACCGATGGCAAATACATGACCCAAGTTTGGATCGACCGCTGGTGTCTGGTAGCTGGAGGCGGGTGCAATAACGGCAACACAGCCGCCAGCGTGGCTTTCTCGCCGGACCCCGGGCAGCGCTTCTTGTACGTCGCTAGCAGAAGCCCTGCACGCATCTGGGTGTTCGACCGCAAGACGCTGCAAGCGCTGGACTCGTTCGGGCGGCCCGGTATAGCACCTGGCGAGTTCGACGTTCTCCATCACATGACAACCGATAATAAGGGTAACCTCTACACCTCAGAAGTCGAGGACGGCAGGCGAGTCCAAAAGTTCGTATTTAAGGGACGCGTTTCGATAACCGTACCGGTGAGCTGAACGGCTTTAGGCCGAGCGCAATCCCGCCGCTTGCGCCGGGCTAGCGAGTGCCTTGTTGCTCAATATACCGTTTGAGAATTTCCAGAGTAGCTCCGCCAACGGAGCAAAGGAAGAATCCGCTAGACCAAAGAGTACGGCTATGACGACCCCAATAGAACGAGCCAAAACGATCAAGCAGAGCAGAGGCGCTTCTACTCTTAAGCGTCCCGATAGCTGCGCTCAAACAGGTAGTAGGCCGATAGCGGAGCAGGAAGTGGATGTGGTCGTACTCTCCAGCGAATTCCATCATGGCTCATCCGATGTCGGCGGCAACCTCTCCGAGAGATGTTCTAAGAAAAGTCAGCAGCAGCAAGGTGACCATGACCGCGTACGACCAGAGCCACCACTGGCGCCGGTCCATGCGGCACATGGTGAGCTGCATCTCTTTCACGGGTTTAGCGCTGAACTCTACAACCGAACCCTGCTCGTTCATTCTTTTGGCGAAGCGTTCAGGTAAAAGGGCTGCGAACGCGCCAGTATGCCTTGCGGATTATTCTGGCTTGGAAAGCCCCATGCTCCCCACGCGATTCTTATTCTGGCATGGGCGGACCGTCAGGCCACGGCCCTCGGGCCGCCGATGCCCGATTGGTTATGGCCGCTCGGCTGGGGCAGGAAATTTCACGCCCGGCGACGGTTGCGGGCTCGGCCGGCCAGTTTCCAACAATCCCGCAATCCTAAGGGCGCTAACTCTGCGGGGCCGCAACCCGCTAGAAGTCTGGGAGACGAGAAAGCACCGGCGCGCACCTGTTTATCTTTGTCCGGTGCGCATTTGCCAAGGATTAATTCTCGAACCTCTTCCAGCAAGGGCGTGGCCGGCTCCCCGAGGTTTCTTTTCAATTGTTCCTTGCGTGGAGGTCAGCCATCTCCGAGAGCTTGCCCGCGGGGAGCTTCAAGAATTTCGCCATTTTGTCATAGATGTCTGTTCGGTCGGACGCGGGAGGCATTTTCTTCCGAGTCAAAAGCTGGGAAATATATGACTCGGTGACGTTGGCGGCCACCGCCAGATCTCTCTGGCTCCAACCCTAAGTCCTGCAGTCGCTGTTTGATCACTAGACAAAGGTCCACAGAGTGCCTCCGTTGTACTTAACTATCTCTGCTTAATAACAACAATATCTTTCCATATTGCACTTGACAGTATAAAGTTAATTCACCTAATATGGTTAAATCACTGAGGGGTCGTACGGTAATCTAAACTGCGGTGGGTTATCTGAAATCGCCCTCACAAAGGAGAATCCCCCATGAAGAGATCACATCTATTCCCGGCGGTCGGCCTGGCTCTTTTACTCGCGTCGGCCGTCGGCTTGGCCCAGCAATCCCAGCGCATCAATTACCGGATAACGAATTACTTCAGTGTTGCTCCCGAAAAAGTAGGCACCATGCTCGAAGAGGCCAGAACCACGGAACGGAAGCTAATGCAGGAACGCATCGCCTCTGGTGAAAACATCACGTCCTGGGTTCTGCTGCGGGAGGCCTATCGTGGCGTTCCCGCTAACAGCTACAACTACGCGATTTCCGTTACTTTCGACGGCGCCCCTCAGACTCCAAACGCCGCAAAGCGCGACGAGGTGTATCGCAAGGCCACTGGGATGAGTTTCCAGGAATATACACAGAAGCTGAACGCACTTCGTACCAATGTGGGCAGCGTACTTTACAGGGTAGAGGCCATGGCACCAGGCACGCAAACTAAGGACGGGAACTACCTTGCTGTCACGCGCTGGAAGATTACGGCGGGGCGCGGCGGGGATTACGGCAACTACGTGACGAACATGCTTTTGCCACTAAACACCCAAGCGGTGAAGGAAGGCCGGTCTTTGGGCTGGAGCGCCGCCCGGGTCGTTTCGCCTGGCGGAGCGGAAGCACCTTTCAACGCAGTGATCTCTAACACCATGAAGGATCTGGCCGCCGCCTTGCCGAGCACAGCTCCGAGCCCGGAAGTGGGCGAAACTCGCTTCGCCCAGGTGTTTCCAAAGCAAAACTTTGCCGCCTTTGTCGAGCAGGGCGATGCCCTACGCAGTCTGGTTCGAACGGAGCTGTTTGAAGTCATGGTGGCCGTGGAGCGTCAGGCGACAGTAAGTTCAGCTCGTTAGCTCAGGGCCAAGACAGGGTTAACAGCGACGATGTAGGCTCTGCCTATTATGCCGCTGCCGCTGCGGCCGTCCTGCTAGCAGAACGGCCGCCATTAATTCTTGATGAGGATAATCTCAGTCTAAGAGATGACCGCATGCTTCTTGTGCCAGTTCGTTGCTTGTTCGTACGCATGGGCCAGTTGTAAGACGACGGCTTCACCGCCATGCGGACCGCTAATTTGCAGGCCGACCGGCAGGCCTTTGCGTGCGAACCCGCAAGGAACAGATATCGTGGGTAAGCCATACTTATCAAACGGCCCTGTGTTACGCAGTACGAGCCTTCTGATGTCGGAGGCATCGGTTGGGAAGGGCACGTCTTTGTAGGCGGCATCGAAGGTGGAAATGGTTGGTGGTCCTATCGGACTTGCTGGCGTTACGATCACGTCAACTGACTCAAATGCATGTTGGATTCTCTGACGGAGACTCGCAAGCTCGCGGCGCGCCATGATGTAGTCGCGGGTACGTATTTCAGATCCTGCGCGTATTGCCGCAAGTGTGGGTTGTTGGTATTGCTCCGGCGATTTTGCAGCGAACTCTGCATGGTAGGCATATGCCTCGGCAGCTACTACCGTCCGATCAGTGATGTTGTCCACTGGAACGGTCGCAATCTGTTTGACGGTTGCCGTTAGTTTTCCCAGAAGCGATAGAGCTTCGTTTGTCGCGGCGTCAATTTCCGGATCTAACGACGCAAAGAAGAATTCATGAGGTATTCCTAACCGCAGTGACGACGTTTTTGATCGAAGAGCCATCGTGTAGTTTGGAACAGTCATTCGCTCACTGGTTATTTCTAGTTGATCGTAACCGGCGATTGCTTGGAGTATCGTAGCGGCATCGGCTACCGTACGAGTCATTGGCCCGACGTGATCAAGCGACCAAGATAGAGGAATCACACCTCGGGTGCTTACCAAACCATAGGTCGGCTTCAGCCCCACGATGCCGCAGTATGCCGCGGGTTCCCGTATTGAGCCGCCCGTGTCTGACCCGAGAGCGCCAAAGCAGAGTCCTGCCGCTACTGCGGCAGCCGAACCGCCCGATGAGCCACCCGTGGAATAAGTGGGTTCCCAGGGGTTGTGCACCGCGCCGAAGTAACTAACGGTTGAGCTGCCACCATAAGCGAATTCATGCATGTTGAGCTTGCCCAAGAGCACAGCGCCCGCCGCCTTAAGTTTGCCCACTACCTCGGCATCTTCCTGGGGAACACGATCTTTAAATAGAGCACTCGCGGCGGTTGTCCTCACACCTGCCGTATCGAATAGGTCCTTGAGGGCCAAGGGGACGCCGTGGAGCGGCCCACGCCATTTGCCGTGCTGAATCTCTTTTTCGGCGTCCTGTGCAGACTTCATCGCCTGTTCCGACGTGACGGTAATATATGCATTCAAGATTGGATTAAATTTTTCGATGCGCTGCAGCATTACCCGAGTGACTTCAACGGGCGAGATTTTCCTGGTACGAATGAGTTCGCTCAGCTCCGAAATCGTGAGGAACGCAAGGTCGTCGCTAACAGGACTAGCCTGAAGGGTTGACCCAAGCCCTAGGAACGCTACCGTACCAACAGTAGTTTGAATGAACTCACGACGAGACATATCCATGGGCATTAGTTAAGAATCAATCCATAAACGTCGTGACATCGTACGCCGACCCGCTCTCCAGGACAATCAAACCTCCGTTCGAAATCTCGCGGTGACACGTGCGCAACCACCGGCGTTCGTTCATCGCTTTTTCGATACAGGCTAGTTTGGCTGCAGGTTCCCGCGGCGCAGCAGCACGTAGCGCCGGCTGGGTTCTAGTCGGCAATTCGGAAGGCTGCGAGTAGTTCGTCACCCGGACGCGATTCGTCAGCCGTACCGTTCGTTGCGGCTTTCAACGACTCGCCGTCAGCTTTCCGTGAGTTTCGGATCGAACAGCGCGTCGGCAAACAAACGCGCTCTTCAACATTGAGCGCTCAGATCACCAAAATCGAAGAAGGCCCGGTTGAAACGCGAATCCTGATTCGCCCTAATCCCGCGGTCGAGGCGGCTATCAAGGACAGAACCTCAGGCCGAGTTTGACAGCTTGTTCTAGCGGAGAAGTGCGCGGGCATTGTCGTTGGGAAGTACTTCCTCTGGCTACGAAGAAAGGAACGTCGCCTACTGAATCATTTGGAAGCTCAACTTCGTTTCGGTCTTCAACTTTTCGATTCGATCTTTAACTTGTTGGCGTGTCAGCAGTCCCTTTTCTTCGAGCAACTGAAAAATGGCTTCGGTTAAGATCATGTTGTAGTAGGCCATGGTCTCGACCGATGTTTTGACCTTCGGACCTTCTGATGCCATGAGCGGATCTCCTCGCGTTCAGTTTCATAAGCTATGCGATATTACAAGGAGTTTAGCAGTTTGCGCTGCGTTCTGGCTCACATCCATCCCCGCCGATCCCAGCCTCCAACCGATGTACAGCAGCCGAGGAATCGCCACAACTTCGGGGTCCATCTAACCTGGCATTCAAGCCCCGCTTTTTTAAAGACCGATTTCGCCGCTGCGGGTTTTGTATTTCAAGATTCGAAGAGTATTTAATAGTCTGTCGGACGCCTTATGACATAGTGGCAGCGTCGATCCAAGTCTGAGGAGAATTGCGGTGGCACCTTCGACCCGGCCCTACATGGGAGCTACTCCCTACGATGGTGGCGTGACGTTCCGCGTGTGGGCGCCCTTTGCTTCAGACGTTCAGGTCCAGGGCGATTTTAACAATTGGAAGCCGGGCACCCATCTCTATTCTGAAGGAAATGGTTATTGGAGCGCGGATCAGTCTGGCGCGGCAGTAGGGCAGCAATATAACTACCTAATAACAGACATCGCTTCGGGAGCGTTACTCACACACGTTGACCCGTACAGCCGCGCATTCAAGACGCGCGGCGGCCCCAGCCTGATCGCTCCGAGCGATACGCGCTATACAGACATTTCCTACGCAACCCCAGCTTGGAATGAGATGGTGGTCTACGAATTGCACGTCGGAACGTTTGCCATCGACAAGGGGCTGCCGCAGCGGGGCGGGACGTTCGCTTCAGCCGCGACCAAGCTT
>QHYQ01000246.1 GCA_003224175.1 Acidobacteriota bacterium | reverse complement strand
ACGAACAATGTGAGGTCGAATTTCGTTGTGCCGTTGTGGATTTCCAAAGGAGTCAGGCGAGCGTTCCCAACCTCGAGTGAAGGTATCCGAGCAATTTGAAAGCCGAATGACACCTGGAAAAGTGGCGATCGGCTGGGATCGCGATCAGGACGCAAGACTTCCACGAGCTGCTCGAAAGGAAGGTCTTGGTGCGCATAAGCCTCTAGCGTCAGCTTGCGAATCCGCTGAAGCAGTTCGCGAAAGCTCGGGTTACCAGAGAGATCAGCGCGTAGCACAAGCGTGTTTATGAAAAGGCCGATCAATCCCTCAAATTCTTGCCGAGAGCGATTTGAGATGGGCGTTCCCACCCAAATATCTTCCTGTCCCGTATACCGGTGCAGCAAAGCATTAAAGGCGGCCAGGATTGTCATGTAGAGCGTAGCGCTCTCGTTTCTGCCGAGTGCACGGAGTTCATTCGAGAGGCTGGCCGGGAGAGTGCGTGAACACAACCCACCACGGAAAGCTAGATGGGCTGGCCGCGGGCGATCGGTAGGCAGCTCAAGCGGGGTAGGCTCTCCAGTAAGTTTAGCTTTCCAATAGGTTAGCTGGGTTTCTCTTGTTTCGCCCTGGAACCAATTCTTCTGCCAAGCAACAAAGTCTGCATACTGAAACTCGAGAGCCTCGACCTTTGGCTCACGACCGCTCACAAATGCCTCATAGAACGCGGTTAACTCACGCGCGAAGATCGCAAGAGACAACGCGTCCGAGATGAGGTGGTGGGTTATTACAACAAGAACTTGCTCGTCTTCTTTCAACGGAAAAAGTACGACACGCAGGAGCGGGCTCTCCCCAAGGTCAAAGGGACGGCGCGCTTCCCGGCCGGCATGCTGTCGCACATCTGCCTCTTGCGCGTTAGCGGCTGGCTCTCGCAGGTCAACCACCTTGATCTCAACCGGCTCGGGCACTGATATCACCTGGAGCAACTGACCTCCTTCAGCGAGTTTGAAGCTTGTGCGAAGAGATTCATGACGTTCAACGATCCGGTCCACGGCTTGCCGGAGCAGGTCTGTTTTCAGGTTGCCATGAATCTTGAATGCGGCATACAGGTTGTAGGCAGCGTTAGCGGCAGGATCGAGTTCGCACGAATACCACAGCCTTTGCTGTCCGAAAGACGCAGGAAAGGCCATCCTTGCTATCGAGGCTATCGAGCTTGAGCTTTGCCCAACTCCCTGACGCGGAAGTCGAGTGACCGGGGGGACTCGGGATTTCGCAACATTGAGCGTATTGAGGTACGCGGCCAAAGCGGAAATCGTGGGCCGCTCAAAAATGCGGCTGACCGGCATCTCTGCGCTAAAAGCTTCACGAAGGCGCGAGACCAATTGAGTCGCGAGCAGTGAGTCCCCCCCCAGCTCGAAGAAGTCATCGTGCACGCCAACTCGCTCAATCCCCAATACCGTTGCCCAGATATCGGCGATTAGCTCCTCGTTCAGACCGCGTGGTGCGACGTATCCTCCTTCGGCATCATGCTGCTTCTTCTCGGGAGCCGGAAGCGCTTTGCGATCGACTTTGCCATTCGGTGTCAGCGGAAAGTCACTCAGCAACATGTACTCGCTCGGCAACATATAGTCCGGTAACTGAAGTGCTAGAAAACGACTCAGTTCGGAAAGTCTCACCCCGGTTCTCGAGCGCGGGACAAAATAGGCCACCAATCGCCTGTTGCCGGGAACATCCTCTCGAACAATGACGTGTGCGTCTAGGACGTTCTCGTGTTTGCGAAGCACCGCTTCGATTTCGCCGAGTTCAATTCTGTAACCACGGATCTTCACCTGATGGTCCGCGCGTCCCTGACATTCGATAGCGCCGTCGGGCCGGTAGCGTGCCAAGTCTCCCGTGTTGTAGAGCCGCGCCCCCTCCTTGAACGGATGCGGGATGAATCGCTCTTCGGTCAGTTCGGGGCGATTCAAATAGCCTCGCGCCAGACCATCGCCACCAATATAAAGTTCGCCAACCGCTCCCACCGGCAGCAGCTGCAAATTGTGGTCGAGGATGTAGGCCTCCGTATTGGCAATGGGACGACCGATGAGAATCGGTCCGTTCCCAGGCTTTACACGGTCTACGGTGGACCAGATCGTCGTCTCCGTGGGGCCGTACATATTCCATGCGGAGGCCACCCGCTCCAGCAGACGGTCGGCCAAATCTCGGGCCAACGCCTCGCCACCGCAAAGAACTTTTAAGTCCGCTTTGCCCTTCCACCCCGATTCCACGAGCAAACGCCAGGTAACGGGCGTGGCCTGCATCACCGTGATCTTTTCTTCTGCCAGCAGCCGCGCCAATTCTCGCCCATCCATGGCAGCTTGACGGCTCACCAGTACAATCTGAGCGCCCACTGACAGCGGCACATACAGTTCCAGCCCAGCGATGTCGAACGAGATGGTCGTCACTGCGAGGAGACGGTCCTTGGCCGTGATTCCCGGCTCCGCCTGGATCGAGCTGATGAAATTCACAACAGCCCGGTGAGGGATTTGTACGCCTTTGGGCCGGCCCGTCGATCCGGATGTGTAAATGACGTAAGCCAGGTTCTCCGGCTGGACGGCAGTCGATGCGTTTTCCGCACCTTTTCGCGAAATCACGGGCCAATCGCGATCGAGGCAGACCAATTCCACCGAACGCCCCACCCAAATTCCTGCCAGGGACTCCTGCGTCAGCAGAACCCTCAATCCGGAGTCCTCAACCATGAACGCCAATCGGTCCTTCGGGTAGGTTGCATCCAGCGGAACGTAGGCACCACCCGCCTTAAGCACGCCCAGAAGCGCCACGACCATCTCGAGCGAGCGCTCCATGCAAACACCCACCAGAACTTCCGGCCCGACGCCGAGCTCTCGCAAGTAGTGCGCCAGTTGATTGGCTCGCGCGTTGAGTTCGCGATAGGAGAGCTGCCCTTCCTCAACCTTCACTGCGATCGCGTCGGGCGTTCGTGCAACCTGGGCCTCGATCAGTTCATGCAGACACGCGTCCTTGGGATATTCCGCCAGCGTGTCATTCCATTCGACCAAGAGTTGCTGACGCTCCAGTGTTGTCAAGATGGAGAGTTCCCCGATGGGAAGATCGGGTTTGGCTAAAGCGCGCGCGATGAGCGTCTCCCAGTGTTCAACCATTCGAGCGATCGTTGAGGCATCGAACAGATCTGGGTTGTAGGTGATTGGTCCTGAAATTTCCTTACCCCGGTCGTCGATGACCATGAGCAGGTCGAGTTTTGACCCCCCATTCGAGACTTCCTCCGTGACCAAATCCCACGCTGGGTCACTTATGGATGGATGGGGTTGCTGTGAGACAATGATTTGAAAAATCGGATTGCGGCCTGGATTGGGCTTCATGCGGAGTTCCTGGACGACCTGTTCGAAGGGAACTTCTTCATGTGCCAGGGCATCCAAAACAACGCCTCTCGCTCGTCTGACCAGATCACGGAAACTTGGGCTTCCCGACAGATCGAAGCGGAGCACGAAAGGATTCACGAAATAACCAACCACGGATTCGGTTTCACGACGCTTGCGACCTGCGGAGAGACCACCCACAACGATATCTTCCTGCCCTGTGTAGCGGTTGAGGAGGGCCACGAATGCCGCAAGCAACGTCATGTACGCGGAGGCGCCTTCGAGCTGGCAGAAAGCCCTAAGTGATGGGATCAAGCTGTGCTTCAGCTTGAAACGGTGCACGGCTCCACGATGTGTTTCGACCGGTGGTCTCCAGTAGTCATTGGGCCATTCAAGCACGGGGAGCGCGCCCGCCAGTTTATCGCGCCAATAAGCAAGGTTCTTTGACCATGTTTCCGGTGTAAGCAACTTTCTTTGCCAGTATGCGAAGTCGCCGTATTGAATTGGTAGTTGTTGAAGGGGTGAAGGCCTGCCAGCGAAGAACGTCTCGTAAAGTGTGGACAGCTCGGGCAGGAGGACGTTGTAAGCGCTCGCAGCGTCAAAGATGATCTGATGAAACGTCATGTACAATCGATAATCTTCATCGGCCAGCCTGATCAGAGTGGCGCGCAGCAGGGAGTCCTTCTGCAGGTCAAAGGGCTTTTGCGCATCCGCGGTCGCCACTCGCATCGCCTCTTCTTCACGTCCGGGTTCATTCAAGTGCCTTAAGTCGATGACGTGTACAGCAAAACACTCTGGGGTTGGTCGGACCACTTGAATTGGGTGTCCGTTTAAGACATCAAAATTCGTTCGCCAAGCTTCGTGCCGCCGTATGATCTCGACAAAGCAACGCTCCAGCACAGCAACATCCAGATGGCCCCGTCGATAAATGGTCAAAGTCTCGTTATAAATCGGAATTTCCCCAGCCAACTGAGAATGCACCCAAACTTGTTGTTGGGCGAAGGAAAGAGGAATCGGTTCACGAGTAGGTCGAGGCGTGATGGGCGGCGATGTTTCCGGTTTCGGGCCAACTTGTCCCCGCAGATACTTCTCAAATAGCTTCTCTTTAGCTGCAGAAAGACGGTTAGCTCTCACGGCGCGATCTTGTCTCATAATCAATTTGTCCGTAGTTCTGAAATTCGCCGCGCTGGGTTACAAGTGGCGGCTTCGAGGATTACTTCCAAGTCTCCCAGCGCTTTTTCTATGGTCGCCAAGCTAAAGATGTCAGGATTGTATTGGGCGCGAACGATGATTCCGTTGGGTCGGTCATTGAACTCTAAGTACAAATCCCATCTCGCCCCTCCGCTCTCGACATCCATGAAGGTTTGGTTCCATCCAGCACCCAATTCGGGCAACTCGGGAGCCAGAGATAGTACGACCTGAAAAAACGGGTTCCGGCTCGGATCCGGTTCCGGCAATTCCTTTGCCAAATAGTGGAAAGGCACGTCGTCATTGGCAACGGCGGCTGAGGTGACCTCGCGCACCTGCCATAACAGATCGCGGAATTTCGGATCATCCTGTAAACGGAACCTCAGTGGCAGGGGATTCAAGAAATAGCCCAGCAGACCTTGCACTTCGGGATGCTCACGTCCGGAAGGAGTAAGAGTTCCGATAATGATGTCATCCTGTTCAGTGTAGGAATAGAGAAGCGTTGCGAATCCAGCGAGCAGGGTATTAAACAAAGTCACTCCCTCCCCCCGGCTCCGCACGCGGATTGCTTCTGCAACCTTTCTCGAAATCAACTTAGGATAGATGGCGCCCCGAAGAGTCTGAGCAGCAGGTCGAGAGGTGCCCTTCGGCCACTCGAGAACAGGAAGATGACCCGAAAGATGACTCCGCCAATAATCTAGTTGTTTGTTCAGCAGGGCATCACTGAACCATTGCCGCTGCCAGCAAGCAAAGTCGCCAAACTGAACAGGAAGTTCCGGCAATGGTGAAGGCCCGCCGACCACAAATGACTCGTAAAGCATGACCAGCTCTGAAGGCAGGATACGGAAAACGGAAATCCCATCTACGATGAGTTGATGCATCGTCAAGAACAAGCGGTATTCTTCATCTTCCAGTCTCACTAAGGTAGGTCGCACAAGTGGACCACAACGGAGGTCAAAAGGTCGCTTGGCCTCCTCGGTCGCCACGCGCGCCGCCTCTCTTTCTCGTTCTGCCTTGGGCAATTTGCGAAGATCTACGAAAGGAAGTGAAATTTGATCGGACGCCTCCTGAACGATCTGAGACTTCCTGCCGTCGACCACCTGGAATGTGGTTCGCCAGGCCTCGTGACGTCGAATGATCTCAGCGAAGCTTCGCTCCAAAGTAGAAACGTCCATCGCCCCCTTTTTGTGGATCGTGATGGACTCGTTGTATAGGGGAGGGGCGATAGGATTCGACTCGATCACAGACCAAATTTGCTCTTGTGCGAGGGACAATGGCACCCGCGTACCTGGGGAACGCCGGGTGATTGCACGCTTGTCAGTTGCATTTTGCGCGATCTCACCTCGCAGAAGTTTACCGAGGAGCTTGCGTTTCGGCTCCGAAAGAGGAATTCCCACTGCAATTGAAGGGATCTCGTTCACCTGCTACCTCGCTCCATCACCGGTTCCAGACGATTCACTCTTGAAGCGCAGGAATCGCATCCTGCTCCGGCTCCCCGAAACGAATTGGCAAACGCGTCAAGCCGCGCAATCCTAGATTCGTTCGCCAGACGAGTGATCCGGGCTCGAGGGTCCAATTGGGAAACCGGCGTAGCATCAGCTCAAAAGCGATTTGTCCTTCGATACGCGCCAGCGCAGCGCCGAAGCAAAAGTGCGCCGCCCAGCCGAATGCCAGATGTCCGTTGTTGGAGCGGGTGATATCCAAGCGGTCCGGCTCAGGGAATCTCTCCGGATCGCGGTTGCCCGCCGCCATGACCGCGATTACGGCCTGTCGCTTTGCAATCCGCTTCCCACCAAGAATGGTGTCTTCCGGAGCCAGTCGCGCCGTATGCTGGCTGGGGCTTTCATAGCGCAGCATCTCCTCGACCGCCGAAGGGATCAGCGAGAGATCGGATCGCAGCTTTTCCAGTTGGTCAGGATTCCGCAATAACGCCAGCACGCCATTCCCTATTAAGTTCGTGGTCGTCTCTTGACCCCCGACCATGGTGACTATGCAGTTGGCGATCACTTCTTCCTCGGTGAACCGGTCGCCATCGATCTCGGCATTCATCAATGAGCTCACTAGACCACCACGAGGGTGGAGGCGCTGCTCGTGCATGGCGGAGCGGAAGTACTCGGTCATCGCCAGAGTGCTTTTTAATACCCTCGAAGCCCGCCCCGGATTGTGCTGGAAATTGCCAAGCATTTCAGCGAAATCCTGCGACCAAATCTTCAGTTGCTGGTGATCCTCCACAGGGACACCGAGCATTTCCGCGGTCACAATGCAAGGCAGAGGCTCGGCCAAGTCAGCGATCACATCCATACGCCCTTGGGACTCTACTTTGTCCAACAACGAATGGGTGATATCGCGGATATGCCCGCGCAATACCTCGACACGTTGAGGGGTAAACGCGTGCGACGCCAGACTTCGGATCCGGGTATGTGCAGGCGGATCGAGGAAAAGCATCTGCTTCACCATTACCTGCGCAAGGGGATTCAGGGAGGCGAGCCCCATGTCGGTGAGCTGCTCGGGCGTAGGAGTGCGCGCCGCGGAGTAGTGATGAAGCACCTTTACGACATCGCTGTAGCGGGTCACGACCCAGGCATGCAGGAAAGGATCCCAATGCACTGGATCTTCGCTTCGAAGCCGATGGAAGAGTGGATACGGGTTGGCGAGAACCTCCGGGTCGAGCAGGTGGTAGAGGCTCAGGCTAGGGTCTGCTTGGGAAGCGGTGGCCACGGGCTGAACGTGTGCGGTCATGGCAAAACTCACTGGGCGGCCGAGGCCGCAGTTCCGCTAAGGAGACGCTGAGCTTCTTCCTCGCTCATGGCTTCGAGCTTAGCTAGAAGGAGCGCCTCGATTTGGGCGGAAAGCTTCGACACCGTGGGAGCATCGAACAAACTCTTTAGGCTGAGCTCTATGTCGAACGCGTCACGTACTCTGGCGATGAGCTGCGTTCCCAGTAGAGAGTGACCGCCGAGAAGAAAGAAGTTGTCCTCCACGCTGACCTGGCCCAAGTCGAGCAAGGAGGCAAGCATCGTCGCTAAGCGCTCTTCGATGGGGTTACGAGGCGCCACGAATGCGCTGTCGCGCAGGGTGTTGGCCGGGTTGGGAGCTGGGAGCGCGGCACGATCCACCTTACCGTTGGTATTGAAGGGCAAACTATCCAGCATCACAAAGATCGCGGGAACCATGTACTCGGGCACCCGCCCAGCCATGAAGGTGCGCAGCTCCGTGTGTGTCGCTTGCGTATTCGAAGCCGGTACGAAATACGCAACGAGACGCTTGTCGCCTGGTTCGACCTCACGCGCCACGACGGTACTCGCCCCGACGGCTGGATGTTCATCCAGCGCCTTTACAATTTCCGCCGGTTCGATGCGATAGCCTCTAATCTTAATTTGCTCGTCAACCCGACCGAGAAATGCGATCTGTTCGTCCGGCAGATAACGAGCCAAATCACCGGTCCGATAGAGGCGGGCTTCTGGATCGGAACTAAACGGATTCGGAACGAATTTCTCCGCCGTTAGGTCCGGCCGACGCCGATAACCTCGCGCCAGACCTTTCCCCCCGATGTAGATTTCTCCAGGCTCACCAACCGGAACCCGCCGCATTACTTCGTCCAGAATATAGATTTGCGTATTGGCGATCGGACGGCCAATCGTCGGCAGCCGGTTGCTGCGCTCCGGGGTCGGAGGTACAACTCCTGAAGTCGCCACCACCGTGCATTCCGTTGGTCCATAGTTGTTCACCAACTGGAATGGTAGCTTTCGTGAGGGATAATGGTGGAGAGTGTCCGCTCCGGTGAGCATCACCCGCAGCGCGGGTTTCGTAGGCCACTCCAGGGCCATAACGCGCTCGGCCAGGGGAGTGGGAAGGAAAGTAATAGTGATGCGTTGCGAAATGAGCCAGTCTCGGACGGCTACCGGTTCATTCACAGCAACGCCATCTGCCAGCTGGACGCTCGCCCCAGCGGTGAGGTACGGCCATATTTCCCACACCGCGGCATCGAAACCCAAAGCTGCCAGCTGACTCGCACGATCGTGGGGGCCTACTTGGAATGCACTCTGATGCCAGAGCACCAGATTCAGCAGGCCACGGTGCGTAAGTTCAACACCCTTCGGCTGACCGGTGGAACCAGAAGTGTAGATAACATAGGCTAGATTCTCAGCGTTTACTTGGGTTGTTACCGGATCAGAAGGCTGGTCACTGGCCATCTTTCCTTGGGGATCTATAGCCACAACGTGTTCTGGTTCGACGGGCAATGTGCCTGCCAGGCCCGGTCCGGTCACTACGATTCGAGTCTGTGCATCCTTCAGCAGGAACATCAGTCGATCTGGTGGGCAGCTCGGGTCCAGAGGAAGATACGCCCCGCCGGCCTTGAGAATGGCCAGTGCGGCGACAACCATGGCCACAGAACGATTCAGGTAAATCGCCACAACCACATCGGAACCAACGCCAAGTGACTGGAGTAAACGAGCCAACTGATTCGCCCGCTGATCCAGCTCCTTATAGGTCAACGAGGCCTGGCCGTGCCGTAGTGCGATCCCGTCCGGCGCTCGAGTGGCCTGAGCGCTTACCAAATGCGGTATACATGCATCCTGTGAATACTCTTGCGGAGGGAAGTTCCGCGCTCCCAGCCTTAGCGGATCCTCCTCCGGGTACAAAGCTCGGTCGGCGAGTGAGCATGCCCAAGTGTCGAACATGACGGTTAAGCTCCTTTAGAGGCAGTCTTGTACTTCGAGGAAAGCAATGGCGTAGGCACTAGGAGAATATTCTTGCGAAGCGCGCTTCTGCGCTTGAGTCATCCCCTACTCCATAATTCAAAGACCACTAAGTTCACCAACACCGTCTATGAAAAACCAGCTGACCTCCCGGTGAGACGGTCTCCCTTGGTTTCACAAACCGAACAACTGAAGATCAAATGTTTGTGGCGTCCGCAGGAGATTTCCGACGGATGGAGCGGCAAACTACTCGCGTCGGAAGCACTTAGAAGTTTGGCGTGAAAACGGGATTGTTCCGGCAGCCAAGAGAGCTCGACTTCGGTGAAGTCAATATAGCGTCGGCAAAAAGGATAGAGACTTTTGTAGAGAGCCTCCTTGGCCGAAAAAACCATCCCCAGGCGCCCGTGGAAATCGTCGTCGCTCGAAACCCACTCGATTTCTGGCTCTCGACAAATGAGATGGATAATGTCAGCTTCTCGAACTCTCTCCAGGCTTTCTAAATCTATCCCGATGGCCAGAGAATCGGCGCACTTTGCACTCACGGCAATGCTCCAACGGTCACAGTGAGTAATCGAGCCGCTGATTCCCGCAGGCCAAAGGGGCTCGCCTCCGTCGCCGCGCAACACGGGAGGGGGATCTTCCAAACCGAGCTGCTGTAGGGCCAGGCGCGCTGCCGCTCGCCCTACGGTCCAATCGAGCTGCCTCTTGCGGCACGCACCAGGTGCCAAGAGTCGAACTTCCTCGGGATGCCGCCTATCGTTGCCCTGTTCTTGCCAAGAGGCGATGGCCAATGCCAGGTTCTCGCCAAGCCGAAGGGATCCTGGGACAGCACCTTCCAGTACGTGAATGATCATGGCTTCGAGCGCTCTCTTACACTCGATGGCCTGCGCTTGCTCGGGCCGACTGGACCGCAGCTCTTCGAGGTGGGCCATTGTAAGCATTCGCTCGGAACGGAACGTGCTCCCTATGCTTGGAGTGCTCATAAAAGGCTTAGGCAAACAGTTTCCGTAGTTGACTTAGGGAAGTGTCGCTGCAGTTCGGGAAGACTTGCTTTGCACCCGCCTCCAGGAGGACTGGGGCACGGCACGGGTCCGCAATGCCCAGGCACTTCAGGCCCCCTGCGGTTGCCGCTCGTACTCCCGAGACGGAGTCCTCGAGCACGAGTGATTCTTCGGGCCGGACCCGCATCTGGCGAGCGGCTTTATAGAATATTGCGGGATGCGGTTTGCCAACCCTGACCTCGTCCCCGGTGACGACGGTTGCGAAATAGTTCCTGAGTCCGAGAAGATTAAGAATGTGATGTACTCGCCAGAGGCTGCCCGACGAGGCGATCGCCGTCGGAATGGCGGCGCGGTGCAGCTCGTCTAACAGTTCTCCGACACCCTCCATGGTCCTTAAGCTGTGCACTTCCTCCTGAAACAGCCGATCCTTCTCGCGGCCGTAGGCCTGAATCTGATCGTCGCTGAGCTCTCCCAAAAAAAATCGCAGGATTTCCTGTTTTCTTCGGCCGTCGCGAACAAATGCAAGCTTTTCATCTGTCACCGTCAGGCCACGGGTCAACAAGAACCTTCTCCAGGCCCGCATGTGCAACGGATGACTATCGGCTACCACGCCATCCAGATCGAAAATCACGCTTTTCAGCATATGCAGCTCCTGCCTAGGCTGCTGCGTCCAACCCGGGCCAGGTCAGTTGGGCATGCTCGTAGTTGACTGGAGTTCCGATGTCGACCAGATAGTCGGAGATCGGAAAAGCGGCCATCTGTCCGACCAGCCTGGGGAACACATGAAATCCAAGATCGGCGGGTATTTCCTTTGGAACCACATCCAATACCTCCGGAGTCGCGATCAGGATTCCTGAAAACGCCAGATGGCCGCGAGGATGCAACGGCTTTTCGACGAACTCCCGAATGGTATGCTCAGAATCAACAGTTACAATGCCGCATTGCTGCGGGTGGGAGACTTCATAAACTCCTAACGTACCTATCTGCTTTCGACTGCGGTGAAATGCCAGCATCCGTGTGAGATTGGTGTTGGTCAGCACGTCGCTGTAAAACACCCAGAACTCGGGATCGGAGCCGATCCAATCACGGTTGGCTCGCAACGTCCCGGCACTCCCGAGCAGGCTCTCTTCATAGGTGATGTGCACGCGGATGCCATCGCTACGATCTCGGAGATAATTCCTGACGGCATCCGCGTGAGAATGAGTATTTATGAGCACTTCGTCGATCTGGTGTCGGCGACACAGTTCCAGCCAAACCGCTAGGATTGGCCGATCCTGAATGGAAATTAGGCATTTGGGAGTACGGTCGGTTAAAGGCCGTAGGCGTTCGCCCTTGCCTGCCGTTAATAGGAAGGCTTTCATTCTAAGAATAGGGCTTCGGGTGAGAGGCTTTTCCTCTAGGAGAAGGTACCCAAAACCGGCTGCAGAGAAAACGCGGGAGCAAAGGTCCACCGCGTGCCGCACTTCTCGTCTCTATCGATAAATGGATCGTTGACGATTACCTTGGCGCCTTGGGTGTCGAGTCCAAAGGCCATCTCGCGCAACTGTAGTTTTGTCAAAGCATCGCGAACTTTGTCCTGGTGCGGTTGACTGCAAGACAGCAGCAGAAAACCTCCACCCCCCGCTCCGGCGACCTTGCCGCCCCGAGCGCCGTTTCGACGTGCTAAGGCATAAGCCTCATCGATGAGTGGGTTCGAAATATTCGAGGAGATCTTTTTCTTAGCTTCCCAGCTCTGATGCAACAGGTCGCCGAACGTCCCCATGTCTCCTTTGACTAATGCGCCGCGCATATGCTCGGCCAGATCGTGAAGTTCATGCAGAGACTCGACCGTAGAACCGATCTGTTTCTTTGTGGATTGTTCTTGCTCCTGGAGAAGCTTCCACGAGTTATGCGCCACGCCGGTAAAAAACAACATCAGGCTGCTCTCGAACTCCCGAAGATAGTCACTTCGTAGCTCGATGGGTTCGACATAAGTGGTTCCGTCCGCATGGAAGGTTATGAAGTTCAGGCCCCCAAAGGCGGCAGCGTATTCGTCCTGTTTTCCCACTGGTTTACCCAGAATATCGCGGGCGATGTGGAAGGATCGTTCCGCTAACTCGTACTTGGACAGCGGGAGATCGACGTAGGTCGCCAAGGTCTTTAGTACCCCAACACAAACGCTGGCTGAGGATCCCAGGCCTGTCCCGGCCATAATTTCCGAAGCCAGGAAGAGATCGACGGAGAGATCCGATTGGAGCTCTTTTATGACCGAAAGAGGAATCTCGAGTGCGCTCGATTTGACGTCCATGCAGGAGATATCCCGCCAGGTTTCCACCACGCGCAGGTCCGAGGAAATCACCTGGATCTTTCCATCGGTCCTCTTCTGCAAAATGGTGTAGAAGTACTTGTTAATGGAAGTGCTTAGGACGGCGCCGCCGAACTTCTCGTAGTACGCCGGCAGATCCGTTCCTCCGCCCGCAAAACTAATGCGCACGGGACTGCGTACGATTAGCATTCCATATCTTCCCGATACCCAGATGAGTATCTGTGCTCGGCTTCCGTAGGGGCCTGGTCGCAAGCCTATTCTCGTGCACCAGCCTGAGAAGGAGCGTCCACGTCGTTTGCAGAACCAGAGAGAGATCCAAGAACAAAGACCAATGAGAGATATATTGAAGATCGAAGTGGACTTTCTCCTCAGAAGAATGTTGTTCACGCAGCCCATGGACCTGCGCGAGTCCGGTCAGCCCCGGTTTTATAGTCAGGCGCTGACGCTGCCACATCGAATAATGCTTGACCCTTTCGTGGGGTTCGGGGCGCGGACCGACCAGGCTCATTTCCCCTTTCAAGACATTCAAAAGCTGGGGCAGTTCGGTGAGGCTAAGCTGGACCAGACCTCGCTCATAACCATCCTGGGTTGGCGCGTCGCGGTCCACATTCAGACGATACATCCAGAAAGGGATTTCGTTCCTTCCGCAACGGAGCTCTCGCCGGAATGCTTTTCCCCTATTCCAACGCAACACTGCTGCGGAAAAGACCAGAAAAGGAGTGCTGAGGACCAGCAGACATAAGGCTCCCCAGAAATCCATGGCTCTTTTGAGCTGTAAGCCGACCGGAGAGAGCGTTTGCTCCTCCAGCGAGAGTAATGGCACATCTTCGATTTCTGTCAGTTTTGCCTTGGAGAGATAAAGCTGGTACTGCAGCGGTACCAGATGGACTTTCAATCCAGCCTTCCGGCAACTGGAGATCAGCTCCTCTGTCTCTGGACCAGGTGGCAGGGGCTCCACCAGGATGAGTTCCTGAACACTCCTCTTCTGCATCAGGTCCAGAATATTCAAGGTCCGCACCGAAACGGTACCCGGTCCCAAATTCAGGGGTTGGCTGGAAGTCTCTGCATCGGTTGGATACAGAACCCCGGCAACTTCCATGGACGCTTCGGGATGACGCGCAATCTTAACCAGGAGTTGGTGCACAAGACTGCCGCTGCCGACAATGACCACCCGCCGCTTTGTGCGCATCCGCGCTTGCGATTGGACGAGCCACCAGGCCAGGCAACGGATGGTTATGAACCCTACCGGCAATAAACACGCCAAGTAGAGCAAGGCCAGCCGGGAATAAAAGTGCTTGGAAAGGAAGCCGAAAGCCAGCAAAGATCCCATGACGTAGAAAACGCCTACGATTACCTGAGCGAAAACTCTTGGCAGATACCACCCCAGACAGAAACCTTCCAGGTTCTTGCTGAAGTAAAGCACGGTCCAGATGGACGCTGCCACCAAAACCGCAGAGGCATAAACAGACGGTGCCAAGGCCTCAGGCTCCGGGGTCAGACCATTTTGCAAGAGCTGCACAAGCCCAACCGACATGACGATCCATAACAGGTCCGCGCTTAGAATCCATTGCCGTAGTTTCAGGTTCATCGTTCCCTCTTCTCCGTTAACCTTGTGCCCGTCTTAGGAGTGCCCGTTCGCACAGGGTTTGCTCCCACTCCCATGCGCCGCGGATGATCTCCTCCAGGTCAGAATGCCTAGCCTCCCAGCCGAAATCATTCCTGAGCTTCTGGGGGTTGGCGCACAATAGGACCGGATCACCCGGCCGGCGTGGCGCCTGTTGAACCATGATCCTGTTTTGGGTAACCTTTTCCACCGCCTGGCAGATCTCTTTTACCGAGTAGCTCGCACCCGTGCCAATGTTGTAGGCATGAAATCCCGGCGTCTGGATCTTCTCGAGGGCGAGAATATGCGCTTCCGCGATATCGGCGACGTGTACATAATCGCGCAGGCATGTTCCGTCACTCGTCGGATAATCGGTCCCGTAGATTTCGAAATATTCCCTCCGTCCCGAAGCAGCTTGTAACAGCAATGGGATGATGTGCGTTTCCGGATCATGTCGTTCGCCCCAATGCCAGCCACCCCCGCAGGCATTAAAGTAGCGGAACACGACGACGGTCCAGCCGTAGGAACAGGCGTACCACCTCAAAATTTGCTCGAAGACTCGTTTGCTCTCGCCGTATGCATTGACTGGATTTCTGCAGTGATCTTCAGAGATGGGAACGACTTCGGGTGATCCATAGACTGCAGCCGAGGAAGAAAAGACAAACTTGCGGATGCCGTGTTTGCGAAGCACTTCAAGCATCGATACACCGGAAACGACGTTCGCATCGAAAAAGGGGCCGGGATTGCTTACCGAGTCCGAGATCAGCGCCTTTCCAGCAAAGTGGAACACCCCATCAAACTTCTTGGAGGCGACCAAGCTGTTAAGCGCATCACGGTCGCCCACAGAGAATCGGTTAAGCCTGGCACCATCGGGAACAGCATCGGCATGTCCAGTGGTTAAGTCATCAACCACCTCGACCGAGAAGCCTCGAGACAAGAGTCGGCCACAGCAGGCAGAGCCTACGTATCCGGCACCACCGGTTACCAAGATCCGATCCATTAGAACGCCCCTTCGCTCTTGAGAACCTTAAGAGGAGTCGCGAAGAGAATCTTCAAGTCCATCCACAGGCTCCAGTTTTCTATATAGTAGGCGTCCATTCTCATGCGCTCTTCATAAGAGACGTTTTGCCGACCACGGACTTGCCAATAACCTGTCAAACCAGGTTTTGTGGAGAGCAGGAGTATTCTCGGCGGACCGTACTTATCGAGCTCAGCAGCGGTGATCATGCGCGGACCTACGAGGCTCATTTGCCCACGCAGCACGTTGAACAATTGCGGCAGCTCATCCAAACTGATTTTCCTCAGAAAAGCCCCTAACCGGGTGACCCGCGGGTCGTCCTTGAGTTTGAAGTTGCGCTCAAATTCAGCCTTCAGAGCGGGGTTGGACGCCAGCACGGCGTCCGCTTCGCGGATCATGGTGCGGAATTTGAAAGCATCAAACTCATCACGGATGCCGAGAACTCGCCTGCGGTAAAGGATGGGCCTGCCCTCCTGGAAAGCGACTAACAGGCCCACGATGACGAAAACGGGCAGGAGGAGAAGAATAAGAACTGCAGCGCCAAGCAGGTCCAGGCAACGTTTCAAAGATCGCTGGAGTCCGAGGCTCCCTCGGTTCCTGGCCCATCCTGTGTGGGGACCGTTCCGGAGCGAGTCCCTGCCGAGGACGAATTTGTGCCGAGACTGGCTCATTAAAATTTGCCCCGAACGTTCTGGGAACGCTCCTTGGCGCCCGGGTACGTAGAAAGCGTATAGGGCATGGGTGGAGATATCCTTTGGAACGGTTGAACCGCTCATGCGGCGTTGATAATCCGATGACGAATCACGGTGAATAAGGCGTGGGCGATGCTTAATTGCAAGTCCTCAACGATCTGCATATTGTCGGATGGGATGACCATGCATAGATCGCAGAGCCCCGGCATCTTCCCACCTTGGAACCCCGTCAGGCCGATATTGATGGCACCGGATTCCCGCGCCACTTCAAGAGCCAGCAGGACATTCGGTGAGGATCCACTACCACTAATCCCAAAAGCGATGTCCTCGCTTTCCACAAAGTTACGCAGTTGCTCCGCAAACACCTGCTCGTATGAGGTGTCGTTCGCCCATGCAGTGATCAGAGGTGCATTGTCGGTCAGTGACAAAACCCGGAAGTGTCTATCGAACTTGCCCGGTGCTGTGGTTCCCTTGCTCAAATCACAAGCAAAGTGCGAAGCGAGAGCGGCACTTCCTCCGTTTCCGAACAAGAATACTTTGCGCCCTTGCTCGTACGCTCGATGCAGCTCATCGGCAACTTGTTCGATCTCAGCAAAGGGGAGTTCTGCCACGACTCTTGCGTAGTTCTCAAAATAACTATACGAGTCGGCGATCGGTTTGTTGATTCGTGCCGCTGGTACCATCTTGAGTGCTGTTTTCAGACTTGACATATCGTATGTCTGCCCCCGGTCGCCATCCACGACTGCGACCCCGAATTCCTGTGCTCGCGTGTACGGAATCGACTCTCGGTACGCTTCGCTAGACCGCCACTCGCGGGTCCTGCCAACCATCGCCCGCTCTGTCAACTGCGAACCCCTCTGGTCGTGATTGACGGGGTGTAGATGCCCAGGTGAGACCCTGTCGACCTTTCCAGTAGACAAACAATCCCAGAAGCAATGCCAAGTTCATGGAACAGAAATGAAAAGGAGCGGAAAGCAATCGCGCCGACTTGCCCTGTTTTTTTAGCCCATACCCCACGGCGGCTAGGGCATAGAAGAAACACTGGGCGACAGCGAAAATCGCGAATTCCGGCTTGGTGGCCAGTGAAACACTACAGAAGAACGCAACCAGAAGGAACCATGGGCCTAGCCAGCGCAGGAGTCTATGGGAGAAAAAGCAAAATGTCAGTAAGCCCTTCAACGGATTGAGACATGCCGGGTTCTCCCAAAGCGTCTGGTAATTGCCGGCACCAATACGGACTCTACGTGCAAATTGAGCAGAAAAGGTCGGAGCAACTTCCTCGATGGCGATGGCCTCTGGATCATAAACGACTCGGTAGCCCTGGAATCGGATTTCGAGCGGAATCTGGAAATCCTCCACAATCGATTGCTTTCTCGGTTGAAAAACCGAACGGCGCACAGCAAGCACAGCGCCGTTTCCTCCCAGGGAGCAGTTTAGGCGGCTTTCCAGGATTTTCAGGGCCGACTCATACCGCCAATAAAGAGACTCTGCTGCCGGGTCCGTGCCCCGAGCAACGACCCGGGTCTCCTCCCCACTGACCGCGCCCACACGCGGGTCTCTGAAGTGGCGCACCAGATTGCGAATGCAACTGGGTTCCAGCGCGGTATTGGCGTCTGTAAATACCAGGATTTCGGCCGAGGTTTGCTGCGCCAGAGCCCGCAACACCGCCAATTTCCCCTGGCGGGTCGAGAACGGGAAAACACGAAGTCGGCTCGATGCGATCTGATTCAGAAGCTTGGCAGTGGAATCGGTGGAGGCATCCAGTCCGACCAGGAACTCTAGTCGGGCGGACGGATAATCGATTGCGAAGGTGTTCTTCACCTTCGCTTGAATCACAGCTTCTTCGTTGTAGGCGGAGAGCAAGAGGGCGACCCGTGGAACGTAGTCACTCGGGCGGGGACAACGGCGGCTGTCTCGACGAACTAAATACAAGAAATCTGACTTCGCCTGGGAGAGTACGGACAAGATGAACAGTAACAAGGGGTAGCCCGCATAGTGATAAGCTAGCGCACCCACACAGACCCAAAACATCGTTTCCAAAATAGGCGTCCTCATAAACCCCATTTCACGTCAGAAAATCGTTTTGCGCTGAGAAAGCGGGACAGCTCCAGCAACACCGAGGAAATCCATCAAGAATCCCAAGATCGACACTATCGATCCGCTGTCTAGTGCTGCGTGACTCGCCTTTCTACGGGGCGGTGGCCCGGTTTCCAGACGATGTCACTCGCTCCGGAATCTCTTTCACGCTAGCCACAATGACTTCCCGCAATCTGCTTAGGAGTGTAGAGCTGCTCGAGTTCCGCAACGACACGATCGAAGCTGAAGTGCGTTCGCATTCGCTCTTGTCCGGCACGCGCAAGCCTCATCGCTAAGTTTGCATCCCGAAGTACGCGCAATATGGCTCCATTGAGAGCCTGCGGATTCTCGGGGGGAACCAGCAGACCGTTCTGCCCATGTTCGATGATTTCAGGGATTCCACCCACACATGTCGCCACCACGGGCACGCCGGCGGCCATCGCTTCCAGAACGGAATTGGGCAATCCCTCTGACTCTGACGGCAGGACCGCAAGATCGCAGCCGGCCAACAACTCGGGAACATCGTCCCGAAATCCAAGAAACAAGAAGCTCTCCTCTAGGCCCGCTTCTCTTACTTGCTGTGCTAATTTGGTTCGCTCCTTGCCATCGCCGATCAAGATAAAGATGGCCTCAGGAACTTCTCGGCAAACCGTGCAGGCCGCAGCAATTAAGCACGCATGCCCCTTCACCCGGCTGTGCATATTCGCTACCACAGCGATAAGCTTCGAAGAATTCCCGACACCCGGAAACAATCCTTCCCTATCTCTCCGAGCACTGGCGAATCGGTCAAGGTCCACGCCGTTGTGTATGACCCTGATCTTTTCTGGAGGCAAGCCGTCTCTTTTCACGAGTACATCACGCACCGAGGTGGAATTCACTACTACGTTGGTCGAAAGGCGGAACAGCATGCGCGCGGCCTTGTTTCTCCACTTGCGTCTCAGCGGCCGGTCCCGCTGTTCTTCTGGATCTGCCAGATAGCGCCGACTGGAAATAATGATGGGCGTGCGGGCCAACCAAGCCGCTGGCACCCCCAGCAGATTTGCCCACGGGTCGTGCGCATGAACCACCTGAAACCGCCCGCGGTGCAGAAAAATGGCCAAACGCAACAACTGGTAAATTCCTCTTACCGAAAGAAGTGTCCTCTCTTTCCGAAACTCGACCACAGAAATGCTGGCGCGCTCCAGGACTTCGACCAAGGGACCTTCGGCACGCAGGCAGCCCACGGTTACAGGATAGGACGTGGACCGCAGGCGAAGAGCCACCTGCGCCAGTTGGGTTTCTGTGCCCCCCACGTTTAGCGTATCGACCAGATACAGCACGGGTGCATCGCCGTCGATAATCGGCTGCTTCCGGACCGAGTGAGCGAACTCTCGCTTGGGCCGCCATGCGGATCGAGGCAGCTCTTCCCCGACAATAGCTCGCTCGTGTGTACTCAATGTGCCAGACATGGGCTATGTCAACGTACTGGGGTATGCTCACCCCGCCATCTGTATGGTGGTGGGGGAAAGGGGCCTAGGAGCTAATGTTTGGATGCCCATACCTTCTGGGGGCTGGTTGCACCAGGAAGCAGCCGTAGACTGTATTTGGGTTACCGGCTCCAGAAAATTGCGGTGCCAGAGCTCGAAAATGAGCAGCTGCCAAATTTCCCACGAGCGGTCCCGTAAGCCTTGGCGATGTTCAAAGAGGGTTCGACGTACCGCTTGCTCATCGAAATATCCTCGCTGGATCGTCTTGGCCTCTAAAAGGATGTCTAACAGAGCCGGTGAAGGCCGCTGGCGGAACCAGTGTATCAGGGGCATGGCGAAGCCTTGCTTTCTGCGATAGAGCACTTCTCTGGGAACACCCAGCCGCTCCGCTAGCCTTTTCAGAATGTACTTGGCCTCGCCGAGCCGCACTTTCCAGCGAGGTGACAACTGCGCGGCCCATTCGGCGAACGGATGGTCGAGAAAGGGAGCGCGAACCTCTAGCGAAGCCGCCATGCTCATGCGATCTACCTTGGTCAAGATATCCGCTGCCAGGTACGTTTTGGCGTCGAGATATAAGACTTCGCTCAGCGGATCAGAGGTAGGACTGTGTTCCAGATGACGCCGGAAAGCCTCGAACGGCGAGGCCTGTTTGTCGGCCCAAGCCAGGAAATCCTTAGAGAAGATAGAGCGGTCTCGACCGCAGGCTGGCAATAACGCAATCTCGTCTAAGTAACGTTCCCGGAGGGGCAGCGAGAGATTATACAAGAACCTGCGCCCCGGCCATTTGGAGGGAACCAGTGGGTGAATAAATTGGCGGTACCAGCGACCGGTCCCGCACGGAAATAGGCGAAGTCTCCGTCGCCCGAGATAAGACTGGTAACGGTCGTAACCACCAAACAGTTCATCCCCGCCATCTCCAGCCAAGGCCACGGTGACGTGTTGGCGAGCCAAGCGGCTTACATGATACGTTGGGACCATCGAGGCATCGCCAAACGGTTCTTCCAGAGAACGCGTCAGCATGTGTACGGTATCCTCGATGTGCGGTTCGACAACCAGTTCGTGATGCTCGGTCCCGAACTGTCGCGCGACCAGCCGGGCATACTCTGTTTCGTTGAAGTCCCTGCTGGAAAAGCCAATCGAAAATGTTTTGACCCGGCGCGAGCTGGCGCGAGCCATTAGCGCTACCACGGTTGAGGAGTCCACGCCTCCACTGAGCAACGCCCCGAGCGGAACATCACTGATCAGGCGAATCCGAACCGCTTCGGCCAGCCGATGCTCCAGTTCTTCTAAGCACTCTTCCTCGCACCGGGGCTCGTGGACTCCGTAGGCGGGCAGGTTCCAGTACTCGCTGACGCGAACTTGGCCGCCGCTGAATTCGAGCATATGCCCAGGGGGTAACTTGTGGATCCGCGTGAAAGCAGTAAGCGGATCTGGGATGTAGCCGAAGTAGAACGAACTTAGCAAACCCTGCGGGTCAATGTCGGTAAGCTCGGGCGCGGAGGCCAACAGCGCCTTGATCTCAGAGCCAAACACCAGTCGCCCTCCGCTCAGCGCGTAATGTAGCGGTTTCTTGCCAAAGCGGTCTCGCACGAGCATGAGACGTTGTCGACGCTCATCCCAGAGTGCAAACGCAAACATTCCGCGCAGCCTTTGCATACAATCCAGCCCATAGTCCTCGTACAGGTGAACGATCACTTCCGTGTCGGTGTTGGTGTAGAAGCGGTGGCCGCGAGCTTCGAGTTCCGGACGCAACTCAGGGAAGTTATAGATTTCTCCGTTGAACACGACCCAAACAGTCCGGTCCTCGTTGTGGATGGGTTGGTGCCCGGTTGACAAGTCGATGATGCTCAGTCGCCGCATCCCCAAGGCGACCTGGCCGTTTACATAAATCCCTTCATCGTCCGGTCCGCGGTGCACGATGGTCTGGCACATGCGATGGACGTCCGCAGCGTCGGCCAAATAGCTCTGGTCAGTACCGATGATTCCTGCTATTCCACACATGGGTTCGCGCGCTTGAGCGCTCCTTTGACTAGGCTGGGTGGGCTCGCTTCTGCCCCTGTACCAGTGGTGACACCGCTGTCAGACGCCAGCGTCTTGGGGCAGCTGTGTGATGGTGTGATCATGGTGGTTCGTGCGGGATCTACGGCTTTCGACTTGGCTCAGACGCGGGCTGGCCCCGCTCTTGCGACTTTTGGCCGTTCCGCGGATTGTCATTGCGATGCGTAAAGGTACTAGAAAAGTCGTTAGGCGATGGTACCTGGGCTGTAGCATCCGCGGCCAGAATAGTTGCAGCCAACAAGCGAAAGCACCGGCCGTGGGAGTCCTGTTCTGCACCCTAAACGTTGGGACCGGGCTGGTGACGCTCGCCATACCCGTAATAGCTGCCGTACCTCTCTGCCTCTTCTTCGGCGCGGTTCAGGACCACACCAAGAAGATTTTTTTCCATAAAATCCTCCTGGCGCGCCGTTTGGGCCAAGTCGAAAGCCGTCGATCCGGCACGAACCACCATGATCACACCATCACACAGCTGCCCCAGGACACTGGCGTCTGAAACGGGGAGAAGGGGAGGCGCATCAAAGATGACCCAGTCGAACAGTGGAGTGAGCCGGTCGAGCAAACTTTTTAAGCGCTGGTTGGCAAGTAACTCCGCGGGGTCGGAGACGGGACTCCCGGCGGGAATGAAAAAGAGATTGTCCTTCGTGTTCGTTTGGACAATGGAAAACTCGTCGGCTTCCCCGCGCAGGTAATCGGCCAGCCCCGGCATAAAAGGAGCTCCCATCGCCAGGGGCAATCTTGAAGCGCGCAGGTCGGCGTCGATCAGCAAAGCTTGGCGTTCCTTCTGGCGTACGATCGCTT
>QHYQ01000245.1 GCA_003224175.1 Acidobacteriota bacterium | reverse complement strand
AGCTTGAATTGGGCGTTCGTAGGAAGCAATCGGTAAGCTAACACGCCGTTCTGGGAGACGGCGACGGCCGGCCTGCCGTTCGCGGGAGTGAACTGCACGCCTTCGGCGACGGGAAGTGGGTCGCCCTTTAACTCCAGGCGGTCTGCGTCGAAAGGCTGCGCTAACAATGTCCCCGCCCGGACAAACAACAGATAGCCAGGCGGGCTGTAGAACGGGGAAGAGTTGGCGTTCAGAACGAGCTTCGTCTCTTTGGAATCGAGCGATCCAACGTAGATGCCGGAATTTTTCGGATTCGCGCTAAGAGCTGAGTAGAGAAAGTGCCTTCCGCCCGGTAGAAAGAATGGCCATGCATGACCAAGTTGCTGCCGGGACGGGTCGAGTGAAGTGACTGGAGTTGTCGAACCACCTGTGGAGGGCACACGGAGCGATTCCAGGTTCCCCCGCCGTTGGCGGGCAACGCCGTTATGGTTTGGGCAGGACCACCAGTAACGGCTACCTTCTTGAGTGAATTGCCAGCGGTGAAAGCAATGAAGCGACTGTCCGGTGACCAGAAAGGCGCTAACGCGTCATCCGTTCCGGGAAGAGACTGCGCAGCTTGCGAATCAAGATCGCGAATCCAGAGCATGCGATGGGCCGTAGAGTCCACTGTGACAAATGCCAGCTTGGTGCCGTCTGGCGATATACTGAGGAAGTTAGGCGTGTTGCCAATCACTGGAAAGGCTTGTTTTTCCGGAGGAGCGACCGTAAAACGGACGGCCCTCACTTCCGCAGGAGCCTTGTAGAAGTAGAATACGGCAGCGACCAAGGCTGCCACCAGGATGGCAACCGCCATCGTCATCCAGATGATGCGCCTCTTTAGGTTTTGTTGTGCGATAGGCGGGACACTTACTCCTGGTTGTGGGCCGCTGTCGGAAATCCACCTCAATCCATCCGTGAGATCTCTCGCAGTCTGCCACCGATCATCGGGTTCCTTGGCAAGACACTTCTTCACCACGCGATCAAGGCCAGACGGAGTCATCGGCTGAAGTGAAACGATCGACGGCGGATCGACTTCTAGGATTTTGGCCATCACGCTGGCCGACGTCTTGCCCTCAAACGCCTTCTTCCCCGTGGCCATCTCGTAGACCACCACGCCGAACGCGAAAATGTCCGTGCGCGCATCGACCTCTCGGCCTTCCACCTGCTCCGGCGCCATGTATTGCAGCGTGCCGAGGATCGTCCCCTGCGCAGTGATCGCGTCTTTTCGCCGTCGGAAGCTGAGAGAGCGGAGTGGCGGGCGCTGCCTCTTGCCGCAGCTTCGCCAGACCAAAGTCCAAGAGCTTCGTACCAGACTTGGTCAGCATGATGTTGCCGGGCTTCAGATCACGGTGCGTGATTCCCTTGCGGTGCGCCTTGTCGAGCGCGTCGGCGATCTCGATGGCGTACTGCAGAACCTGTTCGAGAGGAAGCGGACCTTTCTTGAGGCGTTCCGCCAGCGTCTCCCCTTCGAGATGCTCCATCACCAAGAAATCAGTGCCGTCTTGGTGCCCGATGTCGTAGAGGGTGCAGATGTGAGGATGGTTCAGGCTGGCGACGGTGCGAGCTTCGCGCTCGAAGCGCTCGCGCAATTCGGCTCTATCGGAAAGGTGATCAGGAAGGATTTTGACGGCAACGGTGCGCTCCAGACGCGTATCGCGGGCGCGGTACACCTCACCCATCCCACCCGCACCAATCGCGGAGAGGATTTCATAGGGCCCGAGGCGCTTGCCACTGAGGATCGCCATGCGTCTCCGGCTGAATTGAAGTTGCCAATGATACCGTGTGGGCGCTCGCCACAGTCAATTTTCTTGCGTGCCTGGGCGTGGCGAATTGATGGGGTGAGTTCGTCCGGAACTCAGGAGTCGCTCGATTTTGTGCCGTACGTTGTTACAAACAAGCTTTCAGAACTTCAAGACAGGTATGGTCATCCAGCGCCTTGGTTTGGTGCGATGCATTGAGTCCGGGCCGCCGAATAAGGGCATCAGAGAGTGCCGGCTTGATCGTAGTGCCAACGAACATCAGAAATCAGTTCGGAAGATGACAGCACTGCATCAATGAGCCGTACAGCGTCAAATTCTACGTTCTTCTGCTGCCCGTGAAAGAGACGCCCTACAATACCTCGCCTCCGTTCAAGCAAGCCTACCCAATAAGGGCCTTGGTATAGAGCCAAGAAATCATAAGTGGCTCCGCGGAACCTGAACCGAACAATCCATCCGCCATCCTTTTGCCCAATCATAGAGGGCTTCTTCGGCATCCATAACCCTGCCATGCTTGCCCATCTAAACAGTCACGAGAGCGTTCCGAGCGCTTGCAATATCGGCGTATCGAAGGCCCGTTACACCGGAATTCACTACTGGCACAGTCACCTTTGCTACTTTTGGGGTGTCTCCGAAGCGGGATTGCCGATGAGCTTGTTGTAATCCGCCGTCTCAGATGGAGCGCAAAAAAACTCCTGGATATCGTAGTCGTCTGGCAGGCGGTGAAGCACGAACTTGTTTAGGGCCTGCCACGGTTGCGAGTAAAATTTCGGATCGTTGATCGTTACCGTCAGCTCCAGCGTGTCATAGTCCAGGCGATGAAACCGTTCCTGCACTGTCAAATCGCCGCTGTGAGGACGGCCGGCATTATCGAGCCACGTTTTCTCATTCATCCCGACCGTATCAACCACAAAGGTGTAATCGTCCACCCATTTGCCCACCGAATACCCGTTCCACCTCGGTTCGGCCTCCTTGGGATCAGGGAGCGCCCGTCCATCGGTCCAAATGACGCGCCAGTTATCGTAAAATTGGTACAGGAGAAGTACCTGGTTCTTACTCTGAGCGATTTCCAGCACCCGGAATTCGAAAAGCTCCATGCGTGGAAACCCCTGTGGGTCGCAGAAGTCCACAGGATCATTTACAAGACCAGGGCCAACGGCCCTCACCCCGACTCCCGGCTTATTGGCTTTCAGTGCCGCCAGTCCCAACGGTGTATAAGCTAGAGGGCGGGAAATCTTGCTTTCGTCGGGCTGCTCTCCAATATCGTCCTGGGGGTGGTCCGGCAACAGCGCCGGGTGTTCGAGCACACCCTTGGGCTGTACTCCTCCCTCGGCCGCTGCATTCCAGATCCCAGAGAGATTTCGGCGTGGTGCAGGAGCTGATTTTTTGCCGACATACGCTTTTTTAGCCGGCGGGCCATTATTCCAACTCTGCTGTTTCGCCTGCCCTTCCGTCGTTCCCGGGGCGTTTTGAGCGTGCACAAGCCGTGGCAAACTCAGGAGTACAATCAGCAGAATCGCTGAAAAGACGCAGCGCTTTGGCATTGGAAATATCCCCCGCTCTGGACTTGTTTCGATTCCCTCGCGAATATGGCCGCCATGCGAACGCGCGGCGCAAACTCAGGCCAAATTAGCCTGGCCGAGCGGCTGCCTTATGGCTTGGGGCCTCCCTTGGGATTGCTAGAAGAGCCGTTGTCGTGTGGTGGAAAGGGTTTGTCATTCAGGATGACATCGCCTTCGAATCGCCCGATTGGCTGTCCGTTCTTGACTTGTATCATGGTAACGGTGACTTGATCCCCGGCCTTGAAGGAATTGTGCGACCATCCCTGCGCGCTTATGGTTGGCGGAGCACTCGCCTCCACGATCCAGTGGGTCACTTCACCGCTATCGTTTTTCGCATCGAACTTCAGCCAGCAGTGCGGATTGGCCCAAATCCATTCCGTCACCGTTCCCGATACCATGATCTTCTTATCGTAGTTGTAGGCCGCATTCCCGTGATGTGCCAACAGTGGAACGGCGAATGTTGACACCGCAACCGCCAGTGTCAGCAGCGGCAGCTTGTGTTTCATCGCATACCTCCAAATCCGCCCTCAAGACAACGAGCCACGTGCATGCAGAAATTGGTCCGCCTCAATCATCTTGATTCTTGAATCCGTCAATATATACCCGACCGCCCCGGCAGGGAAATGCTCGAGCGATGCGTTGCGCTGTGCTCATGTGCTCAAGGGGTGATAATTCAAATGCGCCCCGGAATTTTCCGTTAGGGGAGCAAGTGAGAAGCAGCGAGTGCCAACATTGAGACATTGGGCGAAGCAGATCGGCGGCGGAAAAGTGTCCTTCACCCGATTTCTCTTCGCGGAGTAACTTCGCTTCACGCCGATTGATAGAGCTTGGTCAGCACGAACTCGCGGTGTCCCAGAGTTTCCGCGCAAGTGAGACGACCGTTGCAGGTACGGATCATGATATCGATCAAGCGGTCGCTCGCCTGATCGAGTGTCATCTCGCGTCGCAGGATGCCGGAAACGTCGAGATCGATGTGCTCCGCCATGGTGCGCGCGGTCTTGGGATTGGCAGTGAGTTTGATGACCGGTTCGATGGGATTGCCAATCACGTTGCCCTGGCCGGTAGGAAACAGATGCACCACGAAGCCAGCAGCCGCTTGTAGCGTCACGCACTCCGCCGCCGCAGAAGAGGTGTCCATAAAGTAGAGGCCGGCTCCTTTCCCAGGTGCTTCCGCCGGCTTGAGGACGTCGATGAACTTTGTCGCGCGGCCAATCTTCTGCAGATTGCCGAAGGCCTTCTCTTCGATTGTGGTCAGGCCACCGGCGATGTTGCCCTTGGTGGGCTGGGACTCCGAGAGATCGCTCGTCTTGTGGCGCTCGATGACTTCTTGATAAGCGTTAAAGACGCGCATGAATTCATCCGCGACTTCCTTGCTGGCCGCACGGCTGGCGCACACCATTTCGGCGCCGGTGAGCTCGGAAGTTTCTCCAAAGCAGGTCGTGGCTCCGAGCGGATCGAGCTTATCGATGAGATGGCCCACGGTGGGGCAGGAAGCCAGGCCCGAAGTCGTATCGCTCTCGCCGCATTTCGTGGATACGAAGAGTTCCTGGATAGTGCAGAGCTGCCGCTGCTTTTCGGAAGCCCATTGAACGAATTCCCGCGCCTTTCGAGATGCGGCAGCGATGGTGCTGATGTCCCCGTTTCCTTCGATCGAGAAGCCCGCCACGGGTTTGCCGGTCTCGGCTATGCCCTCGACCATTTTGTTCGTCCATCCGGGCTCGATCCCAATAACGACGCAGGCCGCCACATTTGGGTTCGAGCCTGTGCCAATTAGCGTGCGGAAGTGCAGTTCGAGATCTTCGCCGAACTGCAGCCGGCCATAGGGATGCGGCAGCGCCAAGGTGCCCTTGACATTGTTGCCCACAGCCTCACAGGCGGCGTTGGAGAGGTCGTCGAGGGGAAGAATGATCACGTGATTGCGGATGCCTGCGCGGCCGTTCTCGCGGCGAAAACCGTAAAAATCGTATCGGCCCATTCTTACCACCTCTTCGTCTTCAGATTGTGAATATGCACGTGCCGGCCCTTGCCGATGTCGCGGATGGCCCGGCCAACGTCGTGGCCGTACTTCAAAACGGTCTCGTCGGCCTTGATGTCACGGAGCGCGATTTTGTGGCCCAGCGGGACGGAGTCGAGAGCTTTGAGCGAAATCGTCTCGTCTGTTTGCATGGTCCAACCCATCAGCTCCTGCCCGGGCTGCACGTCTTCGACCACCACCACACCGACTGTATCGGCCTTGTCGTGCACAATGAATTGCGTAGCCATTCGTCCCCGCCAATTTCCTCAGTGAGTTGCAATGTTGATTAAACCGTTTAAGCATGGCGCAAATGCGCACCCATCGGCAAGCGCTTCTCAAAAAGAGAACCTCCCTCGTCGCCAACCAAAAACGACCGCTGCCGCGGAATTGGCTCCAGTTGCCCGCACCTTGTCCGTCATGGGTTACTTGAAGATCCCCAACCGATTTCTCAATGGTCCGATCTCTTAGTTGACGCTCGCGGCAAATATAGATATATGCCTGCTTTGGATGAATTCGCCGGGCCTGCTTGGCGGGGCCTGCCCCGGATGTATTCGGGCTGGCTCGCGCAAAATCTCAGGGCTTGCACGAACCTGCAGGCGGCTAGAAAGACAGAATTGTTTGCTTTGTGAGTTAGGAGGGGCAACGCATTCAGTCGGGAGTACGCTCTCCCAGAGCGTACCGGTTACGTGCAGCGGTGGCGCCTCAGCTATGATCTTAAATTTCGAACGTCCCCGAGCAGTCTCTGCAGCAATTCATTGAGCCCGGCTCGCGACCCTGCGGGCAATTCCGTGAATTCAACGCCCATGCCCTTACCCTTGATCGAGCGCCGAACCACAGCTTGCCCGCGGACGGCCCCGCCGGGAATATCGAATTGCACGCGAAGCGTGTCGCCCGCCGGGGCGGGGTCTGCGGCCTCGATGAAGAGTCCTCCCAGACTGAGCGAGGAGACACGCGAGATGTCGTTCTGGTGCGTACCCTGCCAGGCAATTGTCATTCCCCGCGGCAGCCCTACGCGCGGAGAGCGACGCCTCTCCGCGCCGTGGCTTTTTGCACTTCGGCGAAATGGTCTCCAAAAATCGGGCCGCGTAGCGGGAAATGCGATTTCAACCTCGAACATTTGAGCGTCAAGCGTCCGCGCGCGAACGACTTGAGCTTCCACGGGATCTTGCCCTGCGACGCTGATCAGAAGCAACTTCTGTCCGCGGCATACGGCGGCGCTGAGGATGAGTGAAGCGCCTTCGGCGGTTGGATTGAGGGCTTTCGCCTCCTCGTAGAACGGATTCCTCGTCGGCCCATGGCCGTAAACATATACCATCGCGCTCGCGGCGAGGTCCCCCGACGTATTCTGGCCACTTCCCAGCGCTGAATTCACGGGCTCACTCTGCGCGCCTTCAAGAATTTGTGTCATGGCTCGTTTCCTCTTGTTCCGCTGAATCGGCAACTTTGGCGCTGCGCATCTTTCTGAGCGGTTGCCCTTAATTCGATAAGCAGTGTCGTTGGCCTCGGCCTCAACTAAAGCAGGGCTAAGGCCACTCGGCCTCCTATATCACATTGCACCTTAATGACTTAGCTCCCTATCGGCCTGTTTAGAAATTACCCACTGTCTAATCTGAGAGAGAGTGTACACACCGACTACACATGCGGATCGCGTCAAGGTTTGCGGCAGGACGGCGGCGATTGCCCGTCCAACGGTAATCTCTGAGTTCTTCGGGCGGGTGGGACGCGGGGTTAGACGCGATGTCTGGGACAAGCTGCAGCCATGCCGCTGATGGCCTGCCGTACGACGAGGCCATTCGAGAACGTCAAGTGCCAGACTCCGTGACGCTTACAGGCCCGTTTTGGAACTTACGGAACGCGAGTCATTACCTCGGCGGCGTATTCCCTTCACAAATTTGGCCTTAGAAACTAACGAGCTTCTCCTCGGTGCCGAGTTCCGCCGAGCGCTTAGTTCGTTTCCCATGAATCTCCGCCGGTACGAATCTGCTCGAAGATTGACTCTGGGGTAGCTGATTCGCTCACAGGTACCTCGGTTTCGTTGACGAAAGCACAACCAAGACGGATGCTATTTCAACGTGAAGCAAACCAGATATCCTCCCGGAAGAATATGAGGGCGGGGTACATGAGCAGCGTTCAACGGAGCATCGCACGCGCGCGCCAATGCCCCTACTGTGGTAGACCCGTCGCAATGAATCATTTGCACTGCCCTCATTGCCGTGAGGTCGTTCCGCGAGTGCGGCTCGCGCCGGCAGCACCGGCAGCCGTAAAGGGGGGCCGGATCCGGCGAGGATTCCTATATATGGTGCTGGGCCTCGTCATCCACTATGTTGCCGCTCGCAGCGATAGCCTGAATCTCCCTTTCTCTGTCAATCCCACGGTAAGCTATCTCTCGACCATGCTGTTTGTGGGCGGGCTGGCTTTGTTGCTTTACGGTCTGATCACCAAAGCCACAGCCTAGACTCGCTCATTTCGTCAATTCTGCGGTCTTCTTGGATCGTTTTGGGCGGCGGTACGCTTGATCCCTCCAAGCAGCCGGACCCTTGATCCGTCGGTCGTGGCATTCTAAGCTGCATTGCTGACACTCTTATTGCGCCACGGGTGCCGACTGGCGCAGGGGAGGAATAGGCGTGAAAACGTGGAAGATGGTTCTCTTGGTGGTGATCGCCCTCTTCGCTGCCAGCGGAGTTTACGCAACTCTTCTGGTGCGGCGAGGTTTCAGCGCTCGCGAGAGTCCATCCTGGATCGAGGCGTTTGCGGCAGGTATCGCAAAGAGCCTCGCGGTGCCGGCAACCTACAGAATGAAAGATCCCTATGCACCCACGGCTGAAAATATTCGTGAAGGAGAGGAGCATTTCGCCGACCACTGCGCCACATGTCACGCCAATGACGGCGGCGGCGATACGCTCTTCGGTAAGGGACTCTATCCCAAGCCTCCCGACATGCGCACTGCCGAAACACAAAACAAGGGTGATGGTGAGCTTTACTACACGATCGAGAACGGAGTGCGCTTGAGCGGCATGCCCGCCTTCGGTACGGGTTCGGGTACGGGAACCGACGATGCCGAGACTTGGAAGCTGGTTCTGTTCATCCGCCACTTGCCGCAGATCACCCCCGAAGAGCTAGAGGACATGAAGAAGCTGAACCCCAAAACAGACGCGGACCGCGCTGAAGAACAGCGGGAAGATGAATTTCTGGATGGCGGCGCAGTCCCGAAAGCTCCCGCAGAAGAACGCCACCACTAGGCTCGTCGCCCTGCACTTTTTGCACCGATTTAACGCGCCGCCAAGGGGAGGACTGGATATTATCGCCGCGAGTTTGGGCGCGGTTTGGCTTTGGTTTGCAGGTTGGCCGCAAGTGCGAAAGCCATTACGAGTGCATCGTTGGTGACGACAAGAGCCGGAAGTACGGAAGAGTTGGAACTTCGGGAGTTTATGAAGTATAAGAGGGCCGGTACCGGAGGGGCCGGCGGTTCCGAATCGTGATCACGTAGCAAGGAGGAGACCGAAATGTGGGAGGCACTGGAACAAACAGCTTGGGTCAAAACCTTGGGCAGCACAGGCTGGATGTATTCAACGGTGGCAGTGACTCATTATCTGACCATGTTCTGGTTCATCGGATCGATTGCCGTTGTGGATTTGCGCGTCATGGGCGTGGCGGCTCGCAGGCGAGGCCTCGCGGAACTTGCCGAGCAGCTTTTCCCATGGGCCTGGATCGGATTCGCCCTCGCGGTGCTTTCCGGGTTCCTGATGTTTGCGACGGACGCCGGTGATTGGGCGCCGGACAAGGTGTTTCACTTCAAGCTGGCGATGATCGTGGTGTCGGCGATTTTTGCCTTCATCGTGCAGCGCGGTGCGCGGAGGTGGGCGCAGAACCCTGAGATTCCGCAGGCCGCGAAAATCATCGCGCTGATCTCCTTGTTGCTGTGGATAGCCACGATCCTTTCCGCGTCAGAGATTCCGGCGCTGGAAGGGCTTGGCTAAAGGCTCCCACTTCAGCGACAGAAAGGCTGCTCCCATGCACGACATTCTGGTTGGGTTCGCAAAATGGTTGGAGGGCACTCCCTGGGGCCTGATGACACGCGAGTCAGTATGGGCGTACCCATTCGTGCAGTTGATTCATTTCACCGGTCTATCCATATGGCTCGGGACCAATTTCGCTTTGGATTTGCGGCTTTTGGGAGTGGGCAGCCGGCGCGCTACGGCCGCGCAAGTCGCGCAGGAACTCTTCGCCTGGAACTGGATTGGCTTTGCCATCGTTCTCACGGGCGGATTCATGCTCTTCTCCGGAATCGCGACGGCCTTTATCGGCAACATCGCGTTTCAATGGAAGCTCGGCCTGTTCATTCCGCTGGCGCTGATCTGGCATGTCGTGGTGCAGCGCAAAGCGCGCGATTGGGGTCAGACGAGCGACACGCCGGGAATCGCCAGGTTTGCCGCGCTGACCGAGATCCTGCTGTGGGTTTGCGTGATCACTGCGGCCGTGCAGATTCCGAACCACTGAGGGAGCCGCACGGCCATTTCGCCGGCTGGTGAAAGGTCGCAAATGTTAGCGGATATCCGCCTGGGGATGGCGTAAAATTCCCTAAGAGGAGAAAAATGAAAGCTCGCACTTTGATTCTCATTGCCTGCATCGCGCTGAGTACCGCGGCAGTCTTCGCTCATGGCGATGAACAGCACGTAATCGGCACAGTAGCCAGTGTGGCTAAAGATTCCATCACCGTGAAGACCACAACAAACACTCTGGTAACCGTCGCGGTCGTGCCGCAGACGACGTTCAGTAAAAATAAGTCCGCCGCCAAACTGTCGGATTTGAACGTCGGCGATCGCGTGGTCATTCACGCGAAAGAGCCCACCGAAGGCAAGCTCGTGGCAGACACGGTCCAATTCAGCACGCCTGCGCCGAAACCGGCTCCTAGCGCCGCGAAGTAAGCTGGCTGCCGGTGCTACGCAGGCACCGCCTGATAATACTGTGCCTGCGACTCGGCTCCGGCCAAACAGCGGCAGCGCTGCGGCGCCCGACACGGCGCGCGGTGGAATAAGAGCATGGGCGCCGTCAGCGAGGATATTTGTGGCGACGCCGATGGCGCGCCATTCCCGCAAGAAAAGATTTAGACTTCCTCAGGCCTTCCCGGCCGCTCTCATCGCGGGACACCCCTATCGGCCAGTCTGCCATCAAATACGTAAAGGGTCTGGCTGGCTCTGTCATCTATGGCAATAGCCGCCGGAGTCGGAAACGATCAGAAAGGGGTGGGGTGCGGATTGTGGATACCAGCCGCGGGAGGGCGCTTTGCGTCTCGTCAGAATTGCTGTCGTGGTTCTATTGCCTCTCCTTCCCCCAACATTTGTTTGGAGCCAGGTAGCACCTGGAGAGGATCAAAACGAGCAGGCGCGCGAACAAAAGGTTCAAGAAACGGGTCGCACAGGAGCTTCTGAATCGGGATCAAGCGCCGATGCGCAGTCAGCAGTCCAGCAGGTGGAACTTGCTCCGCTTCCTCTCACACCCCCAGCCGATTGGAAAAATGAGCATTCCGACCACAAGCAGACGGATCGCATGTTTTGGGTCGTTCCCAATTTTGCCGCCGTCAATCCCGATACGGAGCTTCCGCCGCTATCGACGCGCGGGAAGTTCGTGCTGGCGATGCACGATAGCATTGATTATTCAGCCTTCACTTGGACCGCGATCCTCGCCGGGCAAGCTCTCGCCCTGCGATCCGATCCCGAATTGGGGAACAGGAATCAAGGGCTATGGCCGCTATTTCTGGCGTACCTTCGCGGACGGCGTGTCGGGCACTTTTTTCACTGAAGCGATTGTTCCCGCCATCACCCGCGAGGACCCGCGGTATTACACCTTGGGCCATGGCGGCTTTTTCCGCCGCATGGGCTACGCGCTATCCCGTACCGTTTTGATCAAGACGGACTCGGGAGGTACGAGGTTCAATTGGTCTGAGGTAGCGGGAAATGCGCTCGAAGCAAGTCTATCCAACGCTTATTATCCGCCTCAGGAGCGCGGTTTGAGGCAAACCGCCAGAGACTGGGGAGCGCAGATGGAATCTGCCGTGGTGAATAACATCGCGAAGGAGTTCTGGCCTGATATCCGCCATTTTATTCTGGGGCACGATTGATCCCGTCGTCTTCGCCGAGAGTAGCACCACCGGCGATTTTCCGAGAGCAACGATGAAGCCCTCCCAGATCTTACCGGCCAAGCCTGCTCCGCACCTTCTGCCGCAGGGCCACTTCGCTCGGCTTGCCTCCGGCTCGTTTGAGCCAATCTTCCAGCTCCGCGATCTTGATGTTGTAGAACGTGGACTCGCAAACCTCGACGCGTAGCGTCCCAGCGTCCAACGATGCCTCGCGGCTCCACTCGCTGCGACGAAACTGCTCCAACGCAAGCGCTCCGGCTTCGTACAGGCTTCCGGCTGTTACTTCCGCGAGGTGCTCGACGCCCTCGTCGTCTCGGAAGCTCACGAGGCATCTGCGTGGCTGGCCCATGGCGGGAGCTTACCACAAAGGATTCGCCTTGTGTTCGCCCAGACGTCGGCAGCTCAGTTCACGAAGGTATCCGTCGCTCCCACGGGGCCCTCTGCTAATGGATTGACTGTAATATAGTCATTACACCGCCAAGTTGACGATTGCCCGGTATTTCGGTCCAGATGCATTAGAGAGACGATGCCATCGGGGAGTGTGCAACGAGTAATTCAATTCGGAGGCTTACATGAAGTTCAAAATTGCTGGAGCTACGCTTGCTCTCGCCCTGATGTCATGCAGCGTATGGGCGCAGACGAACGAACCGAAGAAAGAAACGCACAAGAATACTCGCACCGTAACGGGCTGCATGCAAAAGGACGGGGATGAGTACCAGGTGACGGCGAAGGACGGCAGCACCTGGGAAGTCAAGAGCGACAGCCTCGATCTCGCGAAGCATGTCGGGCACACGGTGACGGTTACCGGTGCTGTGTCTAACGCGGCTCTACACGGCGCCAAGGAAGATACCAAGACCGAGGCTAGGGAACACGGCATCGACAAGAACTCCACTGAGCATGGCCACATGACAGTGACGAATCTGAAGATGGTCAGCGGCAGTTGCGAGAAGTAACGCAGCCCAAGCGCATTGCACAGGAGAAGCTATGAACTGGGATCAAATAGAAGGCAAGTGGAAACAGTACAGCGGCCGTTTTCGAGAGAAGTGGGGCAAGCTGACCGACGATGACTGGCATGTGATCGTTGGTAAACGCGATCAACTTGTAGGCCGAATCCAGGAGCGCTACGGAATGGCCAAAGAGCAGGCCCAAAGGGAAGTAGACGATTTCGTGCGCACGATGCAACCGGAAGCTTTGGGAACACAAGAGGAGACTCCTGGAGTGCCCGGAAAGGCTCGGCGCGCGGGCCAACCCTGATCTTCGCTCTGGCACGCGATTGCTAACTTGCGCGTCTTGAAAGCTGCACCGCAAGGGCTACTCCGAGCAGGGAGTAGCCCTTGCGTTAGAGTTGCCGATCGGCGCGGCTTCAACTTGGCCGACGGGAATAGCACACAACCCATCTCTCCCAACGAGCAACGCTTCCCGTCGGGCATCTTCGTCACGTGCCGCCTGCCTAATGCGCGGAATTGGTTAGAGTCACGCAGCCCGAAAGCGTGGGGCGGCACAACACATTGCCGGCTTCTTTTGCTAAACAGTAATACTTCCAGAACGGCTCATCAGGCTTTTCTGTGTTGCCCCAAAACGATCTACGGATTCACAACGCCGCCGGGATCTTTACTCTTGCCGCCCGCGCTCACCGTATAATCGTAGTATTTGCCCGGGTCTCCGAGGACGTCGCGCCGCACCAAACCGGAGTAGGGCTCAACATCGCTAAACTGGCGGTACGCGAAGGGCGAGTCCTTTTTGAAGTCGACGTTGAAATGGGATATCCCGGCGCCGGCCCGCCAGAGCACCTGTTGATGCTTAGACTTAAAGATCTCGAAAGGTCGAGCAGGATCTACCTGGATTTCTCCTTTGCCATCGAGGTAAATTGTCACCGTCACTACATTTCCGCTTCCCGAACTGAGTACTGTGCTCGTGCTCGCCATAGCTCCTCCTCTTCGTTGTGAGAAATTTCACTTGGCCTGAAGCAACTCCTGGAACCGAGGGTCGGACCGCAAAGAATCAAAATTCGGTGTGTCGCGCAAGACGGCGACCGAAAGACCCGAGGCGAGCGCACTCTTCAGCCAACTCAGTGTGCGGCTGGTGTCAGCAAACTGGTTGTACACCAGCGCCGCTTTGAAACGCATCTCGGAATCCTGAGGGGTCAGCTTAAGTCCTGCCTGCAGGTAGTCGAGGGCTGGCTTTCGCTCTCCAAGCATTGCATGACAGTATGCTAGGACGCCGAGCGCGTAGGCATCCCTCGGATTTACCTGTAGCCTCTTCGTTGCCAGAGAAACCGCCTGCCGATACGCCTCAACGGCCTGTGCGCGCTTTCCCGGGGCCCAGTAGTAGCCGTCTGCAAGGTTCCACCACAGAATATAGTCGGCCTGGCTGAGTTTCACAGCTTCCTCGTGAGCGCCCGCGGCCTCACCGTAGCGCTGGAGATAGAAGTAGGCGTTGCCGAGGTTGCTGTAGGCGGCGGCGGTTGGCCTGATGGCAATCGAGCGTTGCAACATGCCAATCGCGTCGGCGTAGCGCCCCTCCGAATTGTAGGTGGCGCCCAGATCGTAGTAACCGCGAGTACTGTCCGGGGCGAGTGCGATGACCTGGGAAAACATCGATGCTGCCTCGGCATAACGAGCATGGTAATAATAAAAGGCGCCTAGCCAGCTATAGCCGGCCCAGTAATGGGGCCGCAGTTCGATCGCTCGGCGGTACGTTTTTTCCGCGTCCCCAAGCTTACCCAGACGCTCGTAGGCATCTGCGAGTCCCCGATAAGCGTCGTCGTTCGTTGGCTCGGCAGCTACAGCGCTCTCAAACTGTGCGACCGCATCCTCGTAATGTCCGGTCCCCTTATAAACGGTGCCGAGGCAGACGTGTGCGGACGGCAGTCGCTTGTTCAGGGCCAGTGAATGCTCGCAATCGTGCCGGCTGCTTTCAATCCATTGTAGGTCCTTGCCGCTCTCGTACATCTTCCAATAGGCTTCACCGCGGCCGGCATAAGCCCCCGCGTATTGCGGATCCCGCTCGAGCGCAGTATCAAAGACCTTCACGGCATTCTCGATGTTCTCCATCTTGTCGTAATCCTGCAAATAGCCTAGGCCCTGCAAGTAGAAGTCGTATGCGCTGGCCATCTGGGTGCCATGCGTCTCCAACGCTTCGCGCTCGGCGGGTTGCACTTCCACTTGCAGCATCCGCACGGTTGCGTTGACGATTTGGTCTTGAACTGCGAACGGATCGGAGGCTGGAATTGTCAAACTCTCAGCTCGTACCTGGCGCCGCGTGCCGGCATCGATCATGGCGATGTTGATCCGTACTCGATTCCCGGATTGCTGCAGATTCCCCTCGACCACCACCGTCGCGCCAAACTCTTTCCGAACGTCGTCTATCGTGCTCGCGCCTCTGGCTCGAATTTCCGGAGCGGGTACCACCTGGAGCGTGGGGTCGACGGTTAATTGAGTAAGCTTGGCTGTCAACGTCTCAGTCAAGCCGTCGCTAAAGGCTTTTTCTGTCGGGTCATTACTCACGACGGTGAATGGCAAGACAGCTACCAGCTTTTCGCGGGGCAGGGGATTAGTTCTGAGCCAATTTCCGAAGCGCTGTCGCGCCTGAGGAGACACGAGTACCAATAGAGCAATCGCAGCGAGCGCGATTCCCACTGCCCCGACAGACAGCGCTAGCCTCGCGCGCCGGAGCGTACTAACAGGGGAAGGTTCGCTCAACATGCGTTGGAGAGCGCGAAGGTCCACGAGTATTTCAGCCGCAGCTGTATAACGACCGTTGGGATCCTTGGCCAGCATCTTCGTCACAATGCGCTCGAGTTCCGCCGGCACTCGTGGGTCACTTTCACTAAGCAGAGGCGGCATTGCCTTCAAAATCGCCGCAATCACTGTCGCTCCGCCGTGGCCATCGAATGCCCTTTTGCCCGTGACCATTTCGTGTACGACGGCCCCAAAGGAAAAGATGTCTGTGCGGGCATCCACTTCCCGGCCTTCCAGCTGTTCGGGGGCCATATACGAGAGAGTTCCGAGAATCGCCCCTGGAGCGCTGATCGTCTCCGCCGGTGTAGGGAGTTCGGAAAGTAGAGCAAGCGGGCCAACCTCGCGCCTGAGCTTAGCCAGCCCGAAATCCAGGAGTTTCGAACCGGCACTGGTCAGCATGATGTTGCCGGGCTTCAGGTCCCGGTGAATCACGCCTTTTGAATGGGCCTTGTCCAGCGCATCAGCAATCTCAGTGGCATACCGCAACACCTGTTCCAGCGGCAGGGGTCCTCGCTCGAGCCGTTGAGCCAGCGTTTCACCTTCGAGGTATTCCATCACCAGGAAATCGGCGTTGTCCTGCTGACCGACGTCGTGAAGCGTGCAGATATGCGGATGGTTCAGGCTGGCAATGGTGCGCGCCTCCCTCACAAATCGCTCATGTATTTCCGGGCGATCGGCAAGATCTCCTCGCAATACCTTGATGGCTACAAAGCGCTCCAGCCGGCTATCTGTAGCCTTGTAGACCTTGCCCATGCCGCCTTCGCCCAGGAGCGCCAAGATCTCATACGGCCCCAGCTTGGTACCGTTCATCAATATGTCCGGCTCGCCGTCGGGAAGTCCGAGAAAACCATTGCCCGCTTGGTCGTGAGCGGCGAGCAGCGATTCCACCTCGCTTCGCACGGACTGCTCCACGCAAACCTGATTCACGTACTCGTGCCGTTGGTCCGGCGCTCTTTCCAGGGCGCCTGTGAGCACCGCCTTCACCCGTTGCCACTGCTCGGGAGTCACGCGTTCGTTTCCTTGTTCTTCATTTCGCGCTGCAGCCAAGCGCGAGCCGTTGCCCATTCGCGCTTTACCGTTGCTGGCGAAACGCCCAGCACAACGGAAGTCTCCTCAATGGAGAGCCCGCCAAAGAATCGCAGTTCCACAACGCGGCTCTGCTGCAGATCCAAGACAGCGAGTTGGTTCAAGGCATCATCGAGGGCCACCAGATTCACTTCTCGCGCCTTCGGCAGAGCGACCTCCGGGTCAAGGGTCAGTCGCGGAGCTCCCGCACCGCGCTTGGCGGCTGCACGGTTTCGCGCGTGGTCCACCAGGATGTGCCGCATTAATTGTGCTGCGACGCCGAAAAAGTGAGCGCGGTTCTGCCAGTGCGGCTGGTCTTGGCGAATGAGACGCAGGTAGGCCTCGTGAACGAGCGCGGCGCTCTGCAGCGTGTGGTCGGGTCGTTCCCGTCTGAGATGACGGCGCGCCAGGCGGCGCAACTCGTCGTAGACCAGGGGAATCAGTACCTCTCGCGCTGCCTGATCCCCTTGGCCCCAATTTATGAGCAGCTTGCTGACCCGTGCGGACGGGATGGAAGGCATGTTTCGCCACCGCTGGCGGCGTTTCGCGAGATTTACCGAGATGCTAACGCCCCAAGCGGAGAAAGTAAAGCGTATTGGTCCACACTGGCCCCACCTAACCAACAGCCCGGATTCAAGCTGCCGCTAATCCGAAAATTTCGGCAAATGAGTGAGCCACTTTGCCTTGCTTTGTCGCTTTACAGAGTGAGGAAACATGCGGCTCCGAATGGCCCATGAGAGACGCATCGATTTCAGGAAAAGGAGAACGATAATGAAAACCGTGCGTGCGACTCACCTTCCGGTTTCTTTGAAGCTGTTTCTGGGCGCTCTGCTAGCCACTTGCGTTTTCACACTAGCGGCAAATGCTCAACCAATCTTCGCAGGCAAGTTCACCTGGCCCTACGAAGTTCACTGGGGTCAAGCCGTGCTTCCCGCCGGGGACTATTCCATCCGGATGGACTCGGTAGCTGGTCCGGCCATGATTAGGCCGGCGAGCGGCAGCTCGGCGGTCTATACGCAGTTCCCGATCACTGCGGATAGCGAGAAGGGCGGTACGTACCTAACGCTAACGATTCAAGGAAACGAACGCAGAGTCCGTTCCGTGAACCTGCCTGCGCTTGGCAAGTCCGTGATCTTCACGCCGCTCACCAAGAGTGAACGGGAAACGCTGGCCAAGGCGGGCGAGATAAACACCGTACCGGTGGTCACTGCAGAAAAGTAAATTCCTACAGGCCGGCCCACGCCAAGCCCCCAACCGAGGGAGGAACTGCCCAGTTCCTCCCTTGCTTCCCGTGAATGCACCACCTCGGCGGCGACAAAGTCGAGCGTCGCGTTAGCTTACTTCTGTTCGGGAACGACCACATCCCCAATATCTTTATTGTAAGCCGCCATCTCTGATGGTGAGCAGAGCAACTCCGGGATATCGAAATCGGGCCGTTGCAAGTGGAGAGGGAACTTGTTGAGGGCCAGCCAGGGTTGCGCATACATCTTCGGGTCTTTAATCGTCACGGTGAGCTCCATGGTGTCGTGGTCCACCCGGTGAAACCGTTCCTCCACCCGCAAATCTTCGCTATGCGGACGACCCGCATGATCGAGCCAGCTTTTTGGATTCAGCCCGGCCGTCTCGACGACGAACGTGTAGTCATCCACCCATTTGCCCACGGAGTACCCGTTCCATCGCGGCTCTGGGTCCTTGGGGAATGCTCGCCCATCCGTCCAGATGACGCGGTAATTCCCGTAAAATGGACTTAAGAGAATCACCTGGTTCGCAGTCTGAACGAGGTTGAGGGTCCTCAATTCATAAAGCTCCATATAAGGGAAACCGAGCGGATCACAACGGTCCGCTGGATCGTTTGCAAGCGTGGACGGGACTTGCCTCACTCCCGGTCCCGAGGGCTTATTGGCCTTGAGTGCTGCCAGTCCCAGAGGCGTGTAAGGCAAAGGATGCACAATACCCGTCTCGTTGGCGTGTCCTCCTTCGGAACCCTCTCCGATCCGGTCGGGTCGTCCTCCGTCGGCATCCCTTCCTTGTGTGATGAGTGCCGGGTGCTCCAACGCGCCACTTACCTGGCGTCCCCCATCCTCCCGGGCTGCATCCCAGATTCCGGAAATGTCACGGTGCGGAGCCGGGCCTGACTTTTTCCCGGCATATGCGGATTTTGGCGGCGGGACATTATTCCATTTCTCTTGCCGCACCTCATCTCCTGCCGCCTTGGGCGGAGCGGTTTGAGGGCGCACAATGAGTGAGAACGTCAATCCGGCAATCGGGCCTGCAATCAGGGCAACCATCGAGAACGCCACGCGCTTAGACATTTCCGAAATCCCTCCTGCAGCTTCTTCGGTTCCCACCCCTCAAATCTGCTTGCGACGAAAGCACGCGAACGCACACCTCAGCCCGGAATGGGGTGGCGCCCCTTGTCGTCGCGGCACCGACCGTCACCCGAGCGATTCCTCATGGCTTGAACTGTTTGCCATTAATTATGATACGGGTTGTGTAACCGATACTTCCGACTGGTCTGCCGTTCTTGGCCGGCTTGACCTCAACTTCGACTTCATCCCCGGGCTTGAAGGTATTCTTGGTCCAACCTACTTCGGTCTCGGAGATTGGATTTTGAGCTTCTAGAGCCCAATGCATCGTATTGCCACTGTCGTCCTTGGCGTCGACCTTCACGTAAACATGGGGATTGGCCCAAACGTACTCCGTCACCGTTCCTTTTACCGTAACCATTTTGGACGTGTCGTACACCGCGGTCCCGTGGTGTGCGAAAAGCGGAACGGAAACGGGCAACAGGCTAACAACAACGAGGGAAATGGTCCTCAGATTGTTTCTCATAGCACTCCTTCATATTCCTGCATGGAACGGCACCCGGTCTTGCACGGCCGTCCGAGGGTAGGAGCGATTCTAAACCCAGTTGGCAGAAGAGAGAATCGCCTTTAAGCTATCGCGAAAGGAGTTGCATGGTGGGCGGTCAGATTTAACTGTGGACCTCCCGGGCGTAAACCGTCAACTCAAACGCTGACTTGCCGCCTTCCGCCCTCGCGAGGGATGAACTCGCCGCGCCAGTCATGACTTCTCCTTTAAGGTCTTGAGAGGCAGGGCCCTAGGGTTTTTTCCGATCTTGCGGCGAGCCTGGGAGTTGCGAACGACGTGAAGGCGTCTCTCTGCAGCTGATCGCCGGAGCGGATCCCTCAAGCCAATCATGAGCATTTTATCGGGCAACGAGGGAAAGAACAGTTCCAAATCGCCGCTGTCAGGGATCTCCTTGCGAAATTCGCCAAATTGGTTCGTCGTGGTAAGTTCCAATTGGCCACGCAGGTTCGAGATCACCACAAGCACGTCCCGACCCGAAAATCTCGGCCGTTTCAAATCCTGCACCTGACCGGTGACCACGAGCGTCTGTCGGTCCGAGCCCATTTCGATCTGCACGTCAATCTGGTAGCGGCCTGCACGGTAGACTATCTGTCTCGCCCCACTGCCTGTCGAACGCACACCCTTGGCGACTGGCTGCAAAGAGCTATCGAACAGCACTTCAGCCAAGCTGGATACTCTCCTTCGCCCAAATGCCAGATTCGAGGAGGCGAAGGGTGTTTTGGCGAATCGTAGAGCTTCTGCGGATGGCTGGTAGTCTGTTTCTGCGCTGGGCGCAGCGTGCACCCGCCGCCACTTTGAAAACGCTTGGTTACAGGCCTTGCAGTCCTGTGTGGGTTGCTTTTCCATATCCTGGTTGCTATTCGTGGAAACCACCTCACTCCCAAAATCGGTCCATTGCTTTGTCGTAAGGTGCTTCATCGAAGCGTCTCCCGAATTCACCTTTCTGGCCATTTTTGGCCGAGAATGCTGTAGCAAAAGGATCCTCGCTCATCGAAAAGGGGAAGCTGGCGCGTGAAAAATATAGGCCTTGCACAAGTAAAGTTACGTAAGGCTTCGGGTCTCGCATCGACGACCGTCCCGCGGCCTGGAGAGAATCCGTCGCACTATGGCTCAAATACCCAATCGGAATGGTCGGAGGGGCGGAGCGATGCGGGCTGGGTTGAACGGAGCGATGCGGGGAGATTCACGCTTCCGGTATTTCAGACGTCCTCGCGCGCGCAAACGAGATAGAATCCGCGTCCCGGAGGAACCACATGGAATCGCAGCAGACGGGTAAGGATACATGGTCCAAGCAGATTGGTGGCGGAACCCTGACCTTTACTACGAAAGGGTTGGGAAATCCGGCCGCCGGATACGTCCACGAAGCAAAATTTGAGCGGGGCAATAGCTCCTACTCGATGACTCGCCAGAGCACGGAACCGTTGACCCACGCGGAGGTTGAGGAGCGTTTCGCCGACTTTATTTCCGAGATTCGGCATGGACAATAGGCCCTTAGCCCGCCGGGATCTTGCCCGCCGGGATCTCGCTAATGTCCGGTCGGACACCACGGCTTGCCTGTGATGTTTCCTCACGTTAGCCTGCCCCTAATCGAATTCTCGATTCACGCAACGAAAACCAAAACGCACGCGGGAGGCTGATATGCCGACAATGCAGGCTCCGATGCCAACAACGCAAGCTCCGAACCCGTTAGGTCTGGGGCGCTGTCAGCGTTGTGGAAACATGCGCCAGACGGCGCGTGTCAGTTTCCACCGCAATGTTGGAATGCTCTTCATCCGCCGAACCTACAAAATCGAGGGAAACCTGTGTAAGAGTTGTGTCCGTCGGCATTTCGCGGAGTTCACGGTTAAGAACCTTCTGCTCGGTTGGTGGGGCACACTCTCTCTCATCGTGACGCCGCTCTACGCCGTACAGAACGTGGCGAGTTACATCGCAGCCATGCGCGAGCTGCGTGGAGCACCAGAGTAGAGCGCCACGCCAGTAACCGTTCGTGGGCAGCCGCATCTAAATTCCTAATTCCACTTAGCAGCCCCACGTGCTCTTGGCGTGGGGCTCTCCTTTTTGTGTTCGCGTTTTGCCGCGACCTCGGCCTCTAAACAGTGCCGTGCGGCGGGCAAACTGCCACCTCGCTGGCAGTCGCATGTTGGCACTGTGAGCTGAGATCGATCCGCCGTTTTTTCTATCTCACGCTTCGCTAAGGGTTTCCAGCACAAGGAAGCTTAAGACCGGTTTTGGCATGGTGTGTGCACTCTGACTAGGTGAAGAGGAAACGCAATCTTAGAGGCTAAGAAGCCAGAGAGACAATCAACCAGGAGCCAGGCCCGTGATTTCATTTAGGCGGTTGTCACACGTGTTGGCCGGGACAGGCAGGAGGAAGTGGATTTGGATCGGCCTTGCCGCAGTTCCGGCAATACGGATCTATTATGTCCAGGAGATGATCGCCGCCCTGATCATCTTCTCAGTCCTGTTTGTGGGCGCGGCCACGGTTGTGCTCATTATTTTCCTTGTGGACCGCGCCAGTCAGCAAATCGTAGTTTGGGCCGAGGCGGGCGTCGCTCGGCTGATACACCGGGTACTTGCTGCGTCGAAAGCATGATCGCAGGGCCGCTCAGGACCCAGGCTGTGCCGCATCGCTTCCGAAAGGAACACGGCGGTCGCGAAGCTCTGCCCAAAGAAGCTCGCGGTCGTGCCTCTCGGCGGTGGTTCCTTGATCGTCATGAGCCGCTCGATCCGTCCCCGCAGCATCGGGTCACGCTCGAGCGAGCGCACCAAAGCGCTCTCCGTTTTCCCCAAACGAACCACGGTTTCCTGGCACAGCCGCAGCAAAGACCGCAGTCCCTCATCGATATCCTAGTTGGTGGCCAACAACTCCCGGAAGTACCCGACTTTGTGTAACCTCTGTTTGTTGTAGCTCCGGCTTCCATCAGCAAAACAGCGATCTCTCATCCGCACGGCTTGGCGGACCAGCAAATTCCGATAGCGCAGCGTGCGCCGCCGTTCGCGAATCTCCGTGGAGGCCATGTAGCACTCCGGCAGAAAATCACACCGCAGGCAGTCGGCAATCTTGTGGGCATCGATCCGATCATTTTTCTTTTTCGCCGCGGCAATGGCCCGCAGCATGAGCGGATGAGCTACCTTCAGGGCAGCGGCAGTGGCTTCAGATGATCGTAGATCCAGCCCGTAAAAACAGTCGCCTCCATGGCCGCCATCCAGGGCTGCGGAAGGGTCTTCCTCCAGCGGTCCAGATCCAATCGGGTGGCGGGAATCGTGCCTCCTAGGTGGATACGGCCGCTGCCGTCTTTCACGCAGTAACTGATCGTCTTCTTGTGAACGTCGAGCCCAATGTAATAAATACTCTGCATGGCGGAGCCTCCTTGGTTGAATCTGAATCAGCAGGGTCGCTGAGTTCAGCGTTTCTACACCAAGCGCTCCTCCACGACTTATTCATTCAAACATATCAGGCTCTGATCCGAAGACCATGGTCATCATTGCGCAGGCGATTTGTCCGTCTCCGAAGTCTTCCTGAACCCTGTTCCGTTGACGATATCGAACAGGGTTCGACCTTCCAGTTTCTCTCCCATGGACATGCCTCTCCCTCGGGCGGCGGAGAAAGAAGTTCCACGCGAGGATTCCAAGTTTAGTTGTATAGTTGGCGAGGAGGGAACGCCCGCTCACGTGTAACTTTAAGGAGCCAGCTATGAAAACGCTATTAAAAATTGTTGGAGCAATAGTGATTTGCATGGTCTTACTGCTCGCGACGCTGCGCGCCACCGGCCTTAATCCTCACGGGGATACGCCCGGTCGCGGGAGTTATCCCGGTTTATGGCTCAGCGGGAATCTCGTAACGACTCCGGTTGCCGACTGGTCATTCACTGATAGCATTCAAACCGTGAAGGTTCAGACCAACACCTGGTATCTAATTCCCCACTCGGTAACAACTTGGTGTATCGCCTATAATGGCCAGCTTTATCTGGCTACTTCTGGGGCTGCAGTCAGAGAATGGCCTCGAAATGTGGCCCGTGATCCCCATGTGCGTCTGAAGGTGGGCGATAAATTGTATGATCGTACCTTATCGGTTGTTACTGATCCGGCCGAAAGGGAAGCCGTGCTCCAGGTCAGAGCGAAAAAATACTCTCAAAAATACCCGCCAGTGGGTCAAACATTTACCGTATATCACGTAATGCCTAGCTAAGCTAGTCGCTTACTGGATTTTTGGTTGCAACGTTGGTGATGGGCGAGGTGTTGATCCCCGCGACATTGAGACAGCTCGGAAAGTCCCGGCAGGCATCAAGCCTGGGAGAAAAAAGTAAGGGCGAAGCTGGCTCAGAGACGCAACGCGGGAAATTGGTTGTGGGCCATTCCGATAACAGGTGCCAGCTCAACCGGTCGATGCAACACCATCTGATATAAATCTTTTCTTTAAAGGTGGTGTTTATGGCGCAAAAGCCTTCCTGGGTGAACGCATCAACCGAAATCGTGGTCTGTATCGGCGTCACCGTCGTCTGGTGGAGCAGAAAATGGCGTAGAGATTCAGGCCAGCCGCCGCGCAGCGTTAGTTGCGGCATGGCGCTGTAAACAACAACATTCGCAATCTGCGGCCACTGCTCCGGAACGACAACAAGAACGCGATCTTTACAATTTCAATGCTGCGCCGGATGGCCGGACATCTCGATACATCTTTAGGCTTTCTCGAGCGGAGCGAACTAGCGCAAAACCTGCAATAGGTTACTGTACTCGTCTGTCCATAGGATTGGCTTCGCCTTTCCGGGAAACGGTACCGAGATTCGTCTTAAAGCGGCAGAAGAGATTGCGCCAGGATCGCGCGAAAAAAGAATCCAGTCCGACCTGCTCGACACACCGCTGAGCCAGGTCGGGTTTGTGCGCACACTATAGTATTCGTTTTCCTGCGCAATGCCGGCCAGGACTGGCCCCAGATTCAGAGTGGCGTTGGTGATGTGTATCGCGATCACTGAATGCGGCTCGTTGAGGTGCTGTCGGTAAATCCGAAACGCCTCGCGCGTCAGCAGATGCACCGGGATCGCATCGCTCGAGAATGCATCGAGTACTAACACATCGAAGCGCTGTAGCTCACCATTTGCGACCTCCTGTTCCAGCGACATCCGCGCGTCTCCGATAACTACTTCAACGTGGGCAGCAGAATCGTTGATGAACGTGAAGTATGCCTGTGGCCCCATCGAAAATCGGACGACTTCCGGATTGATCTCGTAAAAACGATAGGTGTCCCGGGGCCGGCCCAGCGCCGCCAGTGTCCCGGCGCCCATTCCAACCAAGCCCACGCGAATAGGCGTCTTCGGCCAACCACTTAGCAGCACGTTCACCCCGCTGTTCGGGCCGTAGTAGCCGGTCGCCACGCGTTCCATGCCGGGCCTTTTAGATTGAAAGCCATGCGCTGTCACACCATGAACCAACACTAGATAGTTA
>QHYQ01000614.1 GCA_003224175.1 Acidobacteriota bacterium | reverse complement strand
GGCGAAATCACTTACGGTCCATTGGATGGTGATGTCCACGTGAAATTCTCAGCCACGAGTTTCCGCATACCGCCGAAGCAATCCTTGTCTGTCGCCTACCAGGCAACGGCCAGCAAACTTCCGGCTTGGTTCGTTGTTTACGCGGGAATGACGGGACTTCCGGTGCGCACGAGTTCGGGGATGAATATTCAAGTTCTTCTGCCGCATACAGTCTACCTATTGCCTAAGAAGGACGCCTCTAAGAATGAACTAAAGATCGTGAACGCCAGTTTCGATACGACGACGAAGGTGGTTTCGCTGGAGCTTGATTCGGAAAGCGATTCCTTTGCAAGAGTTTTGGCGACTGAAGTCCATGCGGGCAAGAAAAAGATTGCAGCAGAAGGTTTTCCCATCTACCCGCACAAGCACAGGCGGCTGGATGTAGCCTGGCAGGAAGACAGCGTACCGGACGTAGCGGTTTTCACCTTGAGAAACTTCAAAATTGAAGCTCCGATTACAATTCGGATACCCTAGGAGGGCTTCGCAGAATGGGTCAAAGAGTTCTCGATGCAACCACTTCTGTTATTCGTTGTTGTTGATTGTCCTCTGGCCCGTTAGTTCACAAGCCCAAATATTTCACCCCCAAGCCGGATCTTCCAGCCTATTTAATGCCCATGGAGGATCGGTCGAATTCCAGGCGCCTGGTTATAACGGTTCCGTGGGTGCCGGGGTTATCGATGGCTCGCTTGTCTTTGGTGAAGTTCTAAGAACTCAATTTCACGGATACAGTTTGACCGCCGGAGACGATGTCCTCCCCTTCAATCTGCCAACCGACGTTTTCGTCAACGATCACTACTTTTTCGGCAAGGGCCTGGGTGTTGCAAAGAAATCAGGTCGGATGGATTTCGCGGCGTTTGGCGGTGCGACTTCTTTGGCACTTGGGGCTCCTTATTTTTCGGCAGCACGCGCCAAACAGCCATTTGGCCTTTTCTTTGCTCAATTTCAACAATCCCCACAACTGCGCTTCGTTATTCGTACGATCGCTTCCGAAAAACAAACCGTTCTTATGGGTATGGAGTGGTCGCCGAGAAAGTGGTTGAGCTATTCCTTTTCTGGCGGAAGAGGCGCCGATACTCCTTATCTAGCAAACGCCGTCACCATCGAACGCGGGAAATTAACATTCAAGGCCGCCTATATAAGCGCAGACCAAAACTTTCAACGTATTGGTACACAATCTACTCCGCTCGTTTCAGAACCTATCAAAGACAATCTTTATCTTGGGCTGCGCCCCTTGCCTAATTTTTCTTTCAGCCTGTCACGGCAGAACGTTCTGTCGCCCCTCACGGCGGACCAGCCAAGTCTAGAGGGCACCATCCATTAATTGGGCGCCAACACCATCCTTTACGGTGTCCGCCTGACCGCCAATTTGTATCAGTCCAGAGTTTCCGCCAAAGATGCCGTGGGATATGCATTCTCAGCAGACCGAACATTGGGCAGGAGGTTGGATGCTGGCTTCGATTTCTACAAGAGTAAGTCACAGGGAGATTTTGCAAACCAATCGATGAGCGCACACCTCCGCGAGGTCATCACGCAGAGCTTCAGCTTGACCGAGTACGTCACCAGGTCTGGCGGCCAGACGGCATTTAATCTAGGAGGCGAACTCCGGCTTTCTAACCGATTCTCCATATCGCTGAGCCACGAGACAGCTTATCTTCCCTTTCGTGTAACTACAGGGGGCGGACCCTTTACCCACGTTTATAACCTGAGGCTGCAATTTTGCCCCTTTGGGAATTTGCAATTGGCCGCCAGCACGAATGTAGCCCCAGATGGAACGATCCGGTACACGACATCGGCGGGCGATTACCTGTACCGCTCTTCGGGACTGCAGAGCAATGGCATGCTGTCACTCAAGATTGCGAAATACGTTGTACTAGGGAAAGTGGTTGACGGCGCTGGTGCAGCGCTAGCGGGTGTGGCGTTACAGGTGGATGGCCAAATGGTCTTTTCTGACAGCCATGGAGAATTTCTGGTCCGCTTTCCGAAACGAAAAAAAGTGAACTTCAAGATCTCGTTGGATGACTTCCTCACCGCCACGCCCTACACCATAGTCACCGCTCCCACGAGCGCCGCCGAGCAAGTTCTTCCCTTACTGTCTCGCGGCTCGGATGCCAGTATGACCGCTCGCGTTGCGACCAAGTTTCTCTTCTTCGCGTGAGTAAGCAAACACCAGTCTGGCCAATCCAGTGCACGCAGTGTCAGGTCGTCCGTGAATATCACGAACGCAGCGCAGTAGCCGCAAATCGAGGGCTCGCCCGGTTTAGGCTGAGTCAGTCCTATTGAGGGACCAGC
>QHYQ01000372.1 GCA_003224175.1 Acidobacteriota bacterium | reverse complement strand
TCGCGTTTTTTGCGACGAGAGAGTGAACCGGAGCTTGGTCGCGACGCAATGACACGAGCGTGTCTTGCGCAGCTAACTGCGGCCAGCCTATCATGTGTGGATGAAGTGTCCTCATTGCTGCGTCGAGTTTCACAACGACCCCCGGCAGCTTGCTGTAATAGTATGTCAACGGAAATCCATGGTTGGCGGGCCATTGGCTGAAAAAAACGCGCATTCGAACGCAGAAGGTCAATTCCTGTAGACCGCAACCCGCCCGAAGTCGTAACGGTGTATCGTACAAGCAGGATTTCGAAGGACTGGAGGCAGGAGCAGTGAAAGTCAGCTACGACCCGAAGACCGACACGCTTAGCTTCATCCTCAAGGAAAACGTGAGCGTAGCCGAGAGCGACGAGGACAAGCCCGGCATCATTCTTGACTACGACGGCCAAGGCGACCTGGTCTCGATGGAGATCCTCGATGCCTCACGGCGCGTGACGGAAGCGAGAAAGATGGAGTTCCGGATCGCAGGCTGAGCCGTTGAGCCTTGGTACAAGGTAACGACGCCGCGAGTGGAAGTTCGCGAAGGGCGCTCGTTCAACCCCGGCGAGATCACGCTGGAACAAGTCGCGGCTGGCAAAGCACCAAAGGCTGTCTCCACGCCGCGAATTCTTTGACCGTACTTGTTTCACCAGAGCTTTGACTGAACACCTTGACTTAGTCCTTCGGCGGCTCGCGGGCGAAATTTGAGCCATACTTGATGCCATAGGGCGGGTCGATATAGACCATCTACACTTGTCCGCCATACCTTCCTTTTCGAGCAGCGAGTTCATCACCAGTAGGGAATCACCAGCAATCAGACGATTTGACAAGCCGTGTGCGTGCTTGTAAAAGTCAATCGCGTCGCGTAGCGGAAGCTTCTCTTCGGGCCGGTCAAACAGCGACGGCTGCGCGGGCAGACCGTTGCCGTTGCGCCTGCGGACGGCTTCGATGATCGTGCGCGGGTCAATCGTTTCGTGAACGTGAAGCGAGACGGTGGGCACCTCAAACGAGGTATGCTCCTTGTTCCCGGCCCAAACGAGCTGGGGATCAATGTGTGGGTCGTAATCTAAATCTTTGCCGGGTCTTACAGTTGGGACGGGCTGAACGTAATCGTAGATTTTGTGTGTCGGGAGGGGAGGATCGGTCTCCGGCGTGACCAAAGCCATCGGCGGATTATTGATGCGCTTCTTGTCCGTATGCTCGTACCGCTCAATCGGTCGCTTCTTTGAGTGCCCGGCCCCGCTGTTCTTCCCTTTTCCTTTCGCCATCTATGGGTACCCCTCAGCCCACATTGTGTTGGAGAAACAGGAGTCTTACATGCTCCCGTTCAATACACAACTATGCAGATTTGGGTTCAGTTGCCAGCCCAAGGCAGCGAAGTGCCCACCGCTCGCGGGGACTTCAGGAGCTCGGTTTGGTTGAACGAAACGGCCCACTAACGGGCTGCTGGCGAACGAGTGTGCGCCAAGATTCTGCTGTGTCGAGAAAGAGGGGGAGTAGCGGATTGTTAACAAGACTCTCCAATGCGGATGCAGCACCTAGTATGATGACATGCCTTAGTCTATGAACGATGCCCTTATGCGCGCGGCGACGAAGCAAGTGCTGTTGCTTCAGCACAAGGGTGACGCTGAGACGGTAATTGTCGAGGAACTGGGCATCCAGCACGGGCTGTCTCGCATCGACCTCGCCGTCGTAAATGGCGAGTTACACGGTTTTGAACTGAAGAGTGACCGGGACACTCTCGCCCGCCTTCCCGAACAAACCGAAACATACGGACGTGTTCTCGATCGCGTGACGCTCGTGATCGGAGAACGCCACTTGCGCCGTGCTGTCGAGATGGTCCCAGAGTGGTGGGGGATCAGAGTTGCTCGGGTGGAAGCACCTGAATTGCATTTCTCTGATCTGAAAGTGGCCATCAACAATCCTTCGCTCGATGCCAGATGCGTCGCGATGTTGCTCTGGCGGGATGAGGCGTTGGATTTATTGGAGGAATTGGGGCGCGCAAGAGGCATGTATTCCAAGTGCAAAGCAGAAATTTATTCCACGCTGATCGAGGCGGTGAGTCTCGATGATCTGCGTGGCAGAGTTCGAAAGTGCCTCAGGCAACGTTCAAATTGGCGATCTGCCGCGACACGACTGTCATGTGGTGGTTGATTCCTGCTCGTAACCATATCTCGGGGCTGCCGTGATTCTCCTTATTCACGCTTCTCTCACGAATGAAGGCGTCGCCCCAACTGAAACTCTCACCATAGAAAAGGTCGTCGTCGCAAAGAAGCTGGGCGTGAGAATTCCATTGTTCTCGGCCTGGTCTTATTTCAGTTTGGTTCGAGGTCGTCCGTCCGCGCGAAGCCTCTCCACGCATGATCAACCATTCCTCATCGAGCGTGTATCGAATGCTCGGGCTCGGATTGCACCCCTCAACCGGTTCTTTGTAGAGGCCGTATTGGATCGTGTAATCTGAAAAACTGGGTTTCCTCAGGCGGTTCTTTCCGTGCGAGACCGTCCGTCTCCAAACCAGCCAGTCGTTCCTCGGAATCTTGCTGTTGCCAGGTTGAAAGCCCTGGAGATCCACAGGAAAAGCGCCACTTGCGACGCTCAATGTTTGCCATTTGTCCAGGTAAGGAATTCGAGCCAGGAGAGATTGCGGGTCGGGATCGGCGGGGTCATTTGCTTCGTAATCTACTAGTAGATGAACGGATTCCGCACCTAAGTTGATTGATTTCAAAAAGGTCCTGATCGCATTAGCGATTCCCGATTGAAGAATTTCTGAGGGCGTAATTCGCAAGCAGGCTCCCCGACCATCCTTTTTTAGCACTCCCGCAACCGACGATTGGTAAGTCTTTGTTCTGGAGAATCCCGCTACGGGTACAAGTGCGAGCTTGTAGTTGCGGCCTATTTCCGCGATATATTCAAGAGCGTGCATCTTACCCTGCACACGTGGAACTTCGACGGCGACATGGCGAAGGTCCAGGAAAAAGGGACAATTACCACAAGCCTCCAATAATTTCTTAGCTTGCCGTTCGAGCACCTGGGCTGGGTCGAGCAGCTCAGGCTCCTGCTGGTCTTTCGTGCGGGACTTGAAGATCGTTGGAGTCAACTCAATAAGCGGAGTGATCCTTTTCCGGTCCTCTGCGTGCAGGTACCTGAGTGCGTACCTCTCCGCTTGTTTCCAGCGGAGAATTGGTACGTAATGGCTTGGACCAAACACGCTCACCTGCCCCGTACTTCAAACCGGTTCTGAAAAAAGCCTACGAACCTTTCCTTGGCCTACCAGCCGATTTAAGACGCGGTACGACTTGCGTTGGTGCCTGATTCTGCCTGCGACAATGGCCGGATGTATCCGCAAGCGGCTAGCGAGGTGTTTAACAGCGTCCGGGTTGCGGAGGCTGCTTGCCGGACTTTTCCTCCACTCAACATCTGGGATTAAGGCTTCACCCGCGAGATGATCTGCTTCGCATTCTTGAGCATTCGTTGTATCTTCAACATCGAGATCGTCATAAATGGCTGTCAAATCTGCCTTCAGATGTCGAGAAATGTGGATAAGCTCGTGCATCAGCACAAACCAGAAATTATCGATCCGGTCATGTCGAATAGTTAGCGCGACCACTGGTCGGTCAGGCGCTGCGAGAATTGCGGCACCATCGATGTATGTTTCAGGAAGATGCGGCTCCACGACAAGCGAGACTCCGATCTTGTCAAGATACTCTATCGCGTGTCTCGGTCCGTCACTGAGAGTGCTCAAATGCGCCAATTCATGCATGAATTCGAGTGTCAGCACACTAGGTTCAAATTTGACCGATGGCGGTGTTTGCAACACCCGGAGACATACACGCGCATTCCATGCAGCGAGTGCATAGAAGTCCATTTGTCTAGCGGAGCGCAGGTAGTAGTGCGTCTGTTTGTAGAGGGCATTGGGTGCCCAGCCTTTTCCGAGCGGTGCAAAGAACCGGTGCATCACGTCTTTAGCCTGATGACGTACGTCGGTAACCTTGTCCTTGATCCAACCGCGCGCCACCATTTCGCGAATGGGGAAGCGTTCCCACTCGACGGCTTCTTCACCAAGGTCAAAAAGGAATTGCTCTTGAAGTAGGGCCTTGGCCGGAATTCTCAAGCCCTTGTGAAGCGCCCGCGCCATTGAAAGGGTCAGGGGCCTCTTTCGCGAAAGAACTTCAGAGACTTTGCTGCGGCTTCCGATGAGTGGAACAAGATCGCGGGGCATCAAATTCATTTGTTCCATGCGAAATTTAATCGCCTCAATCGGGTCCGGTGCTTCGATTTCGATCCGTTTTTGCTCATAGTCCTGCACGAGAAGAGTGAGGAGATTCAGGCCGTCTCCCTCGGGAGTGCCCGCACGAACATTGTGATCGATAAGCTGCTCAATCTCTGCAAGGGCAGCCTTGTAATCGACCTCGGAATTGATCGCGGTAATCATAGAGTCTCCTTTAGCTCCATTTGGAGTACTCAGCGTGTGTTCCTACGCGCCTTACCAACACAACTGTGATTTCATAACTCACTTTGGTTTCTATCCTGTACGTATTGCCTTTTATGTTGAAAATCACTCGGTTGTCGCTCAAAAAGCTGGCGCTTGGATACCTCGCCTTAACGTCGGCTGGGCCGGTCCAATTCGCCTCCTCCACCTCGAAAATCCAGGCATTGAGGGAACCGCGAATGCCAGCGTGCTGTTTTGCGAATTGTGCCAGCAGTTCTTTCCCTACTAGTCGCATCGGTAGCCGTCGAGGTAGCCCACCATGAATGCTCCCCCATTGGGAATAATCTCATTGATCCCTAACAGGGAACAGTGTATCATGTAGAAGTTAGAAGTCAAGGATTAGTCGCTTATGCGCGACCATTTATTCCTCAGTTATGCAACCGAGGATTGGGGCTTCGTGGAGTGGCTGGCGCTCCGGCTCACTTCTGAGGGCTACAGGGTCTGGTGTGACCGCTTTAAGCTGCTTGGGGGTGAGTCCTATCCCAGGGATATTGACGCGGCCATCAAAGACCGCACGTTTCGGTTTCTCACGGTACTCTCGCACCATTCCGTCAAGAAGACGAATCCCTTGAAAGAGCGGACCCTGGCGCTAAATCTGGCAAGGGAGAGGAAAGAGAATTTTGTAATCCCCATCAACCTTGACGGTCTGAGTCCGAGCGATCTCGATTGGATGGTTTCTGACCTTACCTTTATTTCTTTCCATCTTAGTTGGGCCGAAGGTCTCGCCCAGTTGCTCAAGCAGCTTGAAGAGTCTAATGCCCCGAAGGGCTTTGCCAATGGACGTTCAGCGGCTGCCTCTTGGTTTGAATCAAAGGGCCTTGTCAACGCGAAAGAAGAGAGGCTTTGGTCCAATGTCGCGGAAATAACGGAACTCCCCACGGACATCTATCGCTACGAAATGGAAGAAATCATTTCCGACGAAGAGAGACTCAAATTGTTGGGCGTCTGGCCCCACTTTGCAGAGCGCGAAATATGTTGGTCCTTCGTCTACCCATCGGAAGAGCTCATTGAACGATATCGCCTTAAAGAGCGTGGCAGAATTACAGACCGGAAATCGGCACGGAGTGCTGATATTAGCGTCCGACAAGTTTCCATTCGCGTATTCAACCAATCCTTGCGGTCTCATTGTTTGGCAAGGGGACTCAAGGTTACATCGGACGGGGGTCTTTGCTACTTTCCCGAGGGCCTTTTACCTAGCAATCGCCTCACCTTCCTAAGCTACGACAACCAAACCACGTGGGTTAGAACTGTGGGCGTCCGCAACTTCAAGACAGTCATGGGCAAGGAGCCGTGCCGGTATCACCTAGCTCCCTACGTGAGAATTTGGCTGGACCACGAATTCGGGAGTCTGCTCCAGGTTCGAGTACGGCTGTTTCTGACTACTCTCGAAGGCGTCCCAATAGAAAAGAAAGCCGCCTTGCGAAGAAGAAAGCGAATCTGCCGGGCATGGTGGAACTATGAGTGGCTATCGCGCACGCTGGCAATTCTTCACTTCCTCGCTGGCAATGCCTCTGCAATTCAAATCGGCACGAGCGAGCCGCAAAGAATTGTTATCTCCAAACAGCCACTCCAATTTCAAATCAGGTGGGGTATCAACGAGTCGCTACTTGAGGCGAGCAAGCCAGAATCCGAGGACTCCGACGAAACCATTTTGGAATTGACCGATGATGAGTCTGACGAGAAAGAGGGTTCAGGCCATGAGTAGCCGAGTCGTTTTGCTCGACGAACCGCGCCTTGAATTCCGTCACGGGCAATTTCTAGAAGATCCTCACGACGGCCTTTCCCTCTTCGGGCCGTACGGTATTGAAGTTTCCTCTCACCCGAAGAATCTGACGATAGGCGTAATCGGGACTCCCGAGGGAGTTCAGGCTTTCAACCGATGGTGCAAGGTTGTAAGGGGAGCCGTTTACCCCGGCGATGATCTCAACATTCATTTGTGGCCGATCTTTCCTGGCTTTGAGGGAGCATTTTGTTCCGACCTGCCTCGAGAAGCGGCTTGGTCTTGCGAGCTAGATTCGGAAAAACTGAAACAAGAACCTATACAGAGAGACCCCAACAAGCGCGCCGCTGGGGTAGTCGAACAATATCTGACTGCTATCAAGAAGACAGAGAAGAAGGAAGAGCCGTTTGGCGTTTTGGTTTGCGTCGTGCCGGACTTCGTCTGGAGGAACTGTCGGCCGGAATCCTTCGTTCCAGGAGCGACCGGGAAGGGTATATCGAGGAAAGAAAGAGAACTGAGAGCAGGAGGGCAGACGGACTTTTTTGACAGCTACAACCCAGAGATATATGCGTACTCCGTTGATTTTCGCCGCCAACTCAAAGCACGCTCGATGGAGTTCGGGGTG
>QHYQ01000164.1 GCA_003224175.1 Acidobacteriota bacterium | reverse complement strand
TCGCCCCTGATCGCCATGCAAGCAGAGAAGATACTGCATCGAGTGCAGAGGTTGAAACCGCTGGAAGACTGAAGCTACTTTGGTGAAAACTATTCGACTGCCGCACAAATTTTAGGAGCAAGTGCCTGTTTTTGGGCAAATTTGCGTGAAAACAGTGAAGTTCACGCCGGATTTAGGTATAACGGTCTAAGCGTAGTTCGGCGGGAATCACGCTCTGTGCTGATCCGGTTCATAGCGGTGCGGGAATTCATAGAGGCGGTGCGGCAGATCTGCGTGGACAAAATCGTATATATAACGAAACCCGAGCTTCTCGAGAATGTTGAGCGAGGGCCTGTTCTGCCGAAGCGCAAACGCCATGATTCTTGCCAGCTTCAAATCGCCGAGGCCATAGCTCAGGATGGCAGCGGCTGCTTCCTTTGCATAGCCTTGCCCCCAGAACTCGAGACAAAGCCGGTAACCCAACTCAACTTCAGCCTGTCCGGCTAGATCGAAAGGTTCCAGGCCGCAGGTGCCGATAAATTCGTCTGTGGCCCTCAGAAAAATCGGAAATTTTCCCAGGTTGCGCTGATAGAAGAGAAGCATTCTTTCCCGGACCTTTGCATGCGCTTCCTCGGCGGTGTGAACCAGAAAGCGGCCGGGTTGGGAGAAGCAGTGGTAGCCCACGTCGCGGGCCAATGTCAGGTAATGGTTTACGTCGGACTCCTGCCAATTTCTCAACACAAGACGTTCGGTCTCAAGGATCATTTCAGGAACCTCGCAAGGAGTCGCGTGGCCGGCGGGCGCATCGCTCGGATTCTGTACCATAAAAGCGCCAGCTGGCGGGCATTTCGTCCCGAGATATACGACAATAGACAAGATGGCGATTACGGGAATAACCGGCAGGACAGAGCCTCTGGTGCGGAGCCACGGCCGAGCCACGGAATTCAAGCATCCCGTGAAGGGGAAATCCGCTGGGCTCGTGGTTCTGTTAAGGGAAGCGTGGCCATTCCTGCGTCCGCAGCGAGTGCTCTTGCTTTTGGGTCTGGTCTTAATGGCCATTAATCGGCTGGCGGGGTTGGTGCTGCCTGCGTCCACAAAGTTTCTCGTCGACAACGTCATCGGCAAGCGCCAGGTTGGGCTGCTTGCTCCGCTGGCTCTGGCGATCATCGCCGCTACGGCGATACAAGGGGTGACCTCCTTCACGCTAACGCAACTGCTCTCCAAGGCGGCACAGCGGATGATCGCCCAACTGCGCAAGCAGGTCCAAGCGCATATCGGGCGCCTGTCCATCACTTTTCATGATGTGAACAAGACGGGAAGTCTGGTTTCGCGGATCATGACCGACGTAGAGGGCCTGCGCAATCTTATGGGAACGGGCCTGGTGGAACTGGTTGGCAGCTTGATGACCGCTTCCTTCGCGCTGGTGGTGCTGCTGCGAATCAGCGTGTTCATGACAACAGTGGCTTCCGCAATCCTGCTCGGTTTTGCATTTGCGTTAAACAAGGCCATTGGCACGATCCGGCCAATTTTTCGCGCACGCTCAAAACTGAACGCGGAAGTTACGGGACGGCTCACCGAATCGCTTGGCGGAGTGCGGGTGGTTAAGGGATATCACGCCGAGGGGCGGGAAGAACAGGTTTTCGCCGGGGGAGTTCACCGGCTGCTGGAAAATGTTTTGAAGACGCTGACGGCGACTTCCCTCATGAGCTTATCGTCGACGGTTTTGTTCGGACTCGTGAGCGCATTAATCCTGTATCTCGGCACCATGCGTATCCTCGCCGGAACGATGACGCTGGGAACGTTTCTCACTTATGTCGCATTTCTGGCGATGCTCATCGCGCCGGTTTCGCAGATCGTAAGCATCGGTACGCAGCTTACCGAAGGAATGGCCGGACTCGAACGAACAACCGACATTCTGGCAGAAAAACCTGAGGACCAGGATCCGAAGCGCACTGTCGCGATCGGAAAAATCGAGGGCGAAGTTGCGTTTGAGGACGTGGACTTCACTTATGCCGAAGGAAAACCGGTGCTCCACGAGGTGAGCTTCCGGGCACGGCCTGGCACCGTCACCGCACTAGTGGGTCCCTCCGGCGCCGGAAAATCGACGATCATCGGCTTGATCGCGGCGTTTTACACGCCGACGTCGGGACGCGTTCTCGTGGATGGCATCGATCTCTCCACGGTGCGGCTGAGCAGCTACAGGACCCAACTGGGGGTGGTCCTCCAGGAGACATTTCTATTCGATGGAACCATCCGCGAAAATGTGATTTTTGCCCGTCCCGAGGCGAGCGAAGAGGAAATGAAAGCCGCTTGCCGCATTGCGCGGGTGGATGAGTTTGCCGAATTGTTCCCGCAAGGGTACGACACGCTCGTCGGCGAACGCGGCGTCAAGCTTTCCGGCGGACAGCGGCAGCGGATTTCCATCGCGCGCGCCATTCTCGCCGATCCGCGAATTCTTATTCTGGACGAGGCGACTTCGAGCCTCGACTCGGAATCCGAGGCGCTGATTCAGCAGGGGCTGTCCTATCTCATGCAGGGACGCACGACCTTCGTGATCGCCCATCGGCTCTCAACGATTTGCAGAGCCGCCCAAATCCTGGTGATCGAGGCGGGCAGAGTTATCGAGCGGGGCACGCACGAATCTTTGTACGCAGCGGGCGGCCGGTATTTTGAGCTCTACACGAAGCAGCACGGTTTGCAGGCCAATCTGTTTCTCGCGCCCGGCGAAGGAGACACTCCCGGCGATTCTTTCAGCGATATTGTGGCCACGAACGGGAGCGATTCGGAAGGGGACGCCGCCGATAGGGAGCCGAATATCGCACGCGCCGCCAGAATCCTGCGCGGCCAAACATGACCTTACCCAGAATTCCTGGAGCCCTTCGGAATTTCTAATCGCGGTTGACGGTTAATTGCGTGAGCTTCTGGAAATGATAGCCCATGATCGCCAGACGAATGGCTGCACCGAAAGACTGGCGATAGCGCGTGCTGGCGGCCAGGAAAAGGCGCCAGTAAGAGAAGGCATGCCTGCTGAAAATTCCCTGTTTGAGAATGGATCGCGCCAGGGCTTGGCAATCCGAAAACGAGAGATGCGTGCGGCCCGTATGCGGCTGATACTGGGCGAGGAATTTGCGTACCCGCGCGTAATAAATATCAGGCCGATAGATGCGCTGCAGGATGGAGCGATAGCCATCCACAAGCCGCTGCGGATCCATTCGTGGCTTGAAATTGAGCCGGAGATCAAGGTTATTTCCGTCGCCGTCGCACACGATGCGGCCTTCCTTCTGCAGCCGGCGATACAGTTGCGTCCCCGGAAGGGCTTGCAGCAACCCGACCATGGCGAGCGGGATAGCGCTCTCTTGAATGAACTTCACTTGCCGGTCGAATATATCTTCCGGATCGTTATCGAATCCCACGATGAAGCCGGCCATGACTTCCATGCCGTAGCGCTGGATGCGCCGGACGTTTTCGAGGAGGCTGCGGTGAGTATTCTGCATCTTCTGCGCTTCTTTGAGGCTCTCTTCCGCCGGTGTTTCGATGCCGAGAAAGACGCGATCGAAGCTGGCATCTTTCATCATTTGCAATAGCTCTTGATCGTCGGCGAGATTGACCGAGGCTTCGGTATAAAACCGAAACGGGCGGCTATGCCGCGTATTCCACTCCGCCATCACCGGCAGCAACTCCTTCACCTTGCGCTTATTCCCGATGAAGTTGTCATCCACGATGAAAACCGGGCCGCGCCACTTGCGCGCGTAAAGCTGTTCGAGTTCGGCCACCATCTGAGCCGGGGATTTTGCCCGCGGTTTGCGGCCATAGATCTCGATAATGTCGCAAAATTCGCAATTGAATGGACAGCCGCGGGAATACTGAATGGCCATCGAGCTGTAATATTTCGGGTTGATCAGATCGAGGTTTGGAAGCGGAGTCGTGTTCAGGCCGGGCAGTTCCTTGGCTTGATAGAGCGGCTTGGCTGTGCCGTTTTCGAGACCAGTTACGAGGTCGGCGACTAATTCTTCCGCCTCTCCCACCACGACGTGGTCTGCGTAGAGCGGAAGATCCAACATGCAACTGCTAATGGGTCCGCCAACGACGGTGCGCAATCCGCGCTCGCGGCAGCGCGACAAGATCCGCAGCATGCTCTCCTTCTGCACGAGCATGGCGCTGATCAGCACGACATCTGCCCACTTCAAGTCAGCATCGCTGACCGGGCGGATGTTGACGTCCACCAGGCGCTGTTCCCAACTTCGCGGCAGCAGCGAAGAAACGGTGAGCAAACCCAGCGGAGGGAAAACAGATCTCTTCCCCTCGAAGGGCAAGGCGTGCTTGAAACTCCAGTAAGTGTCTGGCCATTCCGGATACACAAGAAGTGCTTTCATAGAAATGGTGTCCGCCTATGTCGCTTGATTTTGTACCGACCCCGTGCCACTGACAGCTTACTGCGGCACGCACATCGTATGCTATGCCGATGCCTCGCGGCAACCAGAATCGTCAAGAAACGCTAGAGCTGGGCGCGTTGAGTCCGATTGCTTTTCCGTGAATAGGCCGGGCGGGATCGGGCTGGACGGTCTGAGGAGCCTGGAGGCTTCGGGCTCTGGACGATGCCCTGGCAGGAGGAGGCACCGGGGCCTTCGCCGTCGCAGTGCTCTAGGCTGCAATGTGGGGTACATCTGTGGGCGCTCGCTTTGCTTTCGCCTACGCAGCCACAAAGCGGGTTGTCTCTGGGAGGGAATTCGTACACGCGGGTGTCCGTCCGGCCGGGAACCCAGAAGGCGACCAGCAGAAAGAGGGAGGCACCGAGCCGCCCGAGTTTCGGAAGTACTTCCATTCCATAAGTGTTGACTCACTGAATCGTGTCCGGGGATAGCGAAGTGGTTCCGGCAAAGGAGGTATTTTTGATTTGTGAGTACTAGATGCCGGGCTGCACATAGAGGTTTTTCCCGGGGCGGGATTCTAGTCGGCTCTGGAGGTCCCTTTTGGGATCAAGTACCGCCTGCCGAGTCCCGGCATGATTGTGAATCCACGGATTTTGGGGGACTTGCTCTGAGGTCGAGCCTTCCCTGGAATTGGCGCCCAACTTGCAATGTAAAGGGTGAGGGTGCATTCCAAAAGTGACGTTTTGCAGAAGAAGGCGAGCGAGGGGGAAGGGGCTTGCTCGCCAACTGAAGCAAGGCGTCCCCACCTGCCTCTGAGAGGGAAGCTAGGACGGATGACCCCACGCACCGGCTGGAAACAGCCGGAAATCGGAGTGCACCCCCCTCTTTTCCACTGGCGGAGAATTGATCCATTCCGCACTCTCCTACCAGACTCATCCACAGCATGAGAGCAAGTTGAAGCGACCGTTGGACCGTACCGTCCCTGCAATTACATCGCTGGTCACTCAGTTGACTCACCGCGCTTCTCACTGCGGCGAATCAGTCTGTGAGTGACGAACCATCCGCTGCATTTGCGGAGACTGAAAGAATCGATCCCTGGAACGGGTAGTTATGGGACAATCGCCGCGCAAGCTGTGGTAAGGTTCGCGAATTGGAGCGGACCTACGAATTAAAGCCGAGGCTTTAGGCAAGGCCAACTGGGAAGCGGATACGAATGCGTGTGGATCCATCCAGAAGGAAAGGAGGCACAATGGCCAAGAAAAAGGGCACTAAGAAATCGGCCAAGGGCGATAAAGGGAAGTAGGCTGAGTCACGATGATGGATATTTCGGCTGGGCGGTGGCGGGCGGTAAGATGTGGGGAAGCGTGCCCCCACGACCGCCACCGCGCGCTCGTTCAACGGGCGCCACCGCCCGGAAGCCGTGGCCCAATAGACGCGAGACTGCGAATCTCCGGTGCGCTCCCGTTGTGTCCACATCTCGTTAAGTCAAAAGATCAATCCATCTAGCGCCCACTTCTACACCTGTGTGCGTGACTTCGCCGAGGATCGTGGGTTCAGCGATGTGGGACGCGACGCTCACCTCTAGTACGGCTAGACGCGTCGCTGAACGGGGATTCGCGCCATGCGCAGCACGTGAGCGACTTCCGTTTCTTTCAGACGCGAAGCGTCATATTCGAACGACAGACGATTGAGGTACTCGTCGAAGCGGAAGCGCCGCAAACCGTAAGTATTAGCGAATTGGCCGAGGAAGCGGAGTTGCTCAGGGCGAAGGGGGTCTTGCAATTCGTACGTTACTTCGACCAGGGTCATGCGTGGATTATAACAACTCCCCGGCCCCAGCTTGCCTACAACGTCTTCAGCGTTCATTCGTGGAGCGTGGCGGATCGCGCCGTCATCTAGTGTATTCGCGCTCAGTAGTCAAGGGGCCGGAGGGCTGCGGAAAAATGGCTGAGCAAGAAGTGATGGAACGAGATCCGGTTTGCGGCATGCAGGTGGACCCTGCTTCGGCGCGTGCCAAGTCCGAGCACGGCGGGCGGACGTACTTTTTCTGCTGCGCAGGATGCGCGCGGAAATTCGAAGCGGCTCCCGAGCAATACCTGAAGCCGCGGCCAGCGCCGTCTGGTCCGATGTTAACGGGAATCTCGCCGGCCTCTGCGCCCGTCCGAAAAACCGTTCCCATTCATCCGAGCGCGGCCGCTACTTTGAGCCCCAAGGCGGCCCTGGCCGACTTCACCTGCCCCATGCATCCAGAAGTGCGCCAGAACAAGCCGGGCGCCTGCCCTAAATGTGGGATGGCATTGGAGCCAGCGGTTCCCGCTGCTCTATCGACGAAAACCGAATACGTCTGCCCAATGCATCCGGAAATTGTGCGTCCCGAGCCCGGGTCCTGCCCGATTTGTGGCATGGCACTGGAACCCAGGGTCGCCTCCGCGGAAGAGGAGAAGAATCCAGAGCTGACGAGCATGACACGGCGCTTTTGGGTCAGTGTCGCGCTGACGATTCCTATCCTGCTCGCGGCTATGGGCGCGTATCTTCCTGGGGCTCCGCTGGAGAGACTGATTTCAGTGCGAGCTCTCACATGGGTTGA
>QHYQ01000244.1 GCA_003224175.1 Acidobacteriota bacterium | reverse complement strand
TCTCGGGTGAAATTTGATTGGATCTCTGGGGTAAACGCAAATGAAGAGCTTTCTCGCATCTGCAGTCCTTTGCTGGGCTTTGCTGGCTGGCTTGCTGAGTGCACCGTCGGCTGCTTCGCCCCAGGAGTCCGCCGGCAAATCCGCGCAGCTTGATTTTCAATTCTTTAAAACTAAAGTGCAGCCGATCTTTCTGGCCAAGCGTAGTGGCCATGCTCGCTGCGTTGCGTGCCACGGGAGCCCCACTGCCCCGGAGGTATTTCGATTGCAGCCGCTTTCGCCGGGAAACAGCACTTGGAACGACGAGGACTCGCGCAAGAATTTCGCGGCCACCTCGAAGCTGGTGATACCTGGCGATGTGAAGAGCCCGCTGCTGGTACATCCCCTGGCGGAAGGCGCCGGTGGGGACTTCTTTCATAATGGCGGAAAGCATTTCAATTCGCAAAAAGATACGGAATGGCAAGTCTTGAAGGACTGGGTGCTCGGCCAGAAGGGCAGCTGATCGCTAAATTTTCGGGAGGCGAGGATGATGAGTAAACAAATGTTTCGTCGGTGTGTGATGGTTCTGATCGGCGTAATTCTGTGCGCGCTGACCCTGAGCGCCGCGGGGAACAAGGTGGTTCGGATTATCCAAACCAATAGCGCCGGCGATAACGTTGACGTCATCGATCCCGCCACCAATAAAGTTGTCGGCGTGATCCAAGGAATCGAAGTGAACCATGGCGCCGGCGTGGCGCCGGACGGCAGTCGAATCTACGTCAGCGATGAGGCGCAAAGCACTTTGGACGTTGTCGACGCCAAGACTCTGAAAGTGACCAAGCACATCCCGCTGAGCGGCCATCCCAATAACGTCGCCGTTGCTCCCGATGGAGGCCGGGTTTATGTGGCGATTGCCGAAGCTCCCGGCGGCGTGGACGTCATTGATACCGCTTCGCTACAGGACATCAAGACCCTGCAGACCAAGGGCCCCATACACAATCCTTACGTCACCCCGGACGGCAAGTATGTGGTTGCCGGCTCGATTCGGGGAAAATCGGTCAACGTGATTGATACGCAGACCGACCAGACCGCGTGGACGCTGCTCATGGACCTGGGCGTCCGGCCGATGGCCTTCTCTAGAAATCCCGACGGCTCGACCAAGTGGATTTTCGTTCAATTGTCTGACTTGAACGGATTCGCAGTCGTCGATTTCGCCACGCACAAAGAGATCCAGCGCATCAATAATCCGGATTTGCTTCCGGGTAAGTCAAAGGTTACAGCGGGTGCCGATCCATCTCACGGCATGGCGGTCACGCCCGACCAAAAGACGCTGGTCGTCTGCAGCCGGGAGAATAACGAACTATTCGCCTACTCGCTGCCGGATTTGAAAGTCATCGGCCGCGCCTACCTGGGCGGGAAGGGCGCCGCCTGGGTGACGCTCACGCCGGACGGTAAGACTGCCTATGTAGCCATGGCTGTCAGCAACGACGTTTCGGTCGTGGACGTCAAATCGATGAAAGAGACCGCCCGCATCCCCGTCGGCTACGTGCCCAAGCGAAACACCACGGGAATGCTTCCCGCGCAATCCGCGGACTAAAATTTCCGATCGCAAGCCGCCGAACTCTCCGCCGCAAATTGGCGGAGACGTGTGCTTCCCCGAGGAGATCCCATGCACCGCGTGAGGACGCCGCTTTTTCTCGCTTCGACGTTTCTGCTGTTGGCTTCGGCGTGGCCGTGGCAATTGCACGGCCAGACCGGTCAGACTGTGTTTGAGGGCGCACGTCTGATCATGGGAGACGGCGGCGCGCCAATCGAGAACTCCGCCTTCGTAGTCATCGGCAACGCGTTTACTCAGGTCGGCCGCCGTGGCGAGTTGCGCGTGCCGCCGGGAGCTGTACAAGTCGACCTCACGGGCAAAACCGTCATGCCTGCCCTGATTGATCTGCACGGTCACGTCGGATTCCAGAACATCGTCGAAGGGACGATGTCCAAGGCCTTCTACACGCGCGAGAATCTCATCGACCATTTGCAGCGCCTTGCCTACAACGGCGTGGGCGCGACGGTCAGCGTTGGCGACCTCGAGGATCGTTCCGACATGCACGGCGGAAGGACGAATTGGGGCGACGTGCCTTTGCAGGTGCGCAAAGAGATCATTCCCAATGCAGCGCTCTTTCGGACGGCCGGCACCGGGATTGCCTGGCCGGGGTCAGGCCCGCAGGGCGACCCCTCCAGAGTTGACGTCCCCTATCCTGTGAGCACGGTCGAAGAGGCCCGCAAGGCCGTTCAGGATTACGTACTCATGAAGCCCGAATTCATCAAGATTTGGGTGGACGACCGCGGGGGAACCAAGAAAACGCTCACGCCGCCTCTCTATCGCGCCATTGCCGAAGAGGCGCATAAATACAACGTTCCCGTAGGCGTCCATAACGTCACTTTGGCGAATGCCAAGGAACTCATGCGGGCGGGAGTGGAGGGCTGGCTTCACGTTCCGGTTCGCGGTGGCGAGGCCGTGGACGACGAATTGATCGGCATCGTCAAGCAACGCATCGCGCGTAACGACCGGCCGAAGATCTGGATGACGCCTGCGTTAATCACCGCCTGGATGGACACTCAAGGTGGCACGCGGCCGGCCTGGCTCGACGACCCGCTCCTTCGGGATTTCTATTCTTCCGATCAGATTGAAGAATATTGGGGCCGCCCACTGGCAAAGAGGACGCCGGAGGAAGTCGAACGCGCGCAAAAGGAATTTGAGTTACAGGCAAGCAATGCGATGAAACTGAGAGCGGCGGGCATGCGCATCGTCGACGGGACCGACACCGGGCAGACGCGATTCTTGATCGGCTACTTCAATCAATTGGATCTGGAAAGCATGGTGGCCATGGGCTTGACACCAGCGGAGGCGATCGCAGCCGCGACCCGCGATGCCGCCGAAATTGCGCGAGTCAATGGGGGTCTGGTGGCGCCGGGCAGGAGCGCCGATTTCATTGTCCTCGATGCAAATCCCCTGGAGAAAATCGGTAATACGCGGCGGATCAACCAAGTCTATCTCCGCGGGCAGAAGGTCGACCGCGCCGGGCTCAAAGCCAAATGGCTCGCGTCGCAGAAACAAAAAATCAAGTCTTCGGTAAAGTAATTCCCAAATAAAGTGCGGAGCGTGCTCGCAGTTCCTCGGTCGCCCTTTGCGCTAAAGCGCTACAACAACACAGTCCCACTCAGCCGTCAAGCGAGCCAAGTTAGCCTGCAACTGCGCCAGTCAAAAACTGCTCGCTTCTGCAGGCTAATCCTGGCATCGCTTGAGGACTGATTGTCTGCGCTGCTTTGTTACGGAGCCGTCGTTATGACTTCGCCGGAGCGACAGAGGTTACCATCATCGTGTCGCCGTTTAGTGTGCCCTTTACGGTCACGTTTTCAGCGGCATATTTATCGAGATCTTGTTCATGACCCTGCAGCTTATAAACCTTGTCTCCGACGACCAGGGCCCAGCCGGCCTTCTTGGCGCAGGCACGAGCACAATCTGCCGCACTCATGTTCTTCATCTTATGCTCGGCGCCGCAGGCAACATCACTCACCTTACCGGTCAAAGTCGTCTGCTGGCCCTGAGGAGCCGCAGTGGTGAACGCAATTAAGGTGAAGGCTGCGGTTACCATCGCGGACCTGAGCATCTTGTTGAGATTCATTTTGCTTCTCCTTTGAGGCTGGAACCTCACCAGTTTACACCCGATTCAGTTATACAGTCACGGCCAAGTCGCGGACGAGGAGGGCGGAGGCAGTATTTGTTTCAGGAGGGATTTTTCCCGAGCCAGCATCGCGGATTCCCGCTCTTTGATTTCCGTGTCGCCAAGCCATTCGGGCTGGTGCCCCGCGATGACGATGGCGTCAATGGGCGCCCCGACACCGCTAACATATTGCGCCGCTTTCGAGATGAGATAAATCCCTAAATTCTTCGCCGCTTCGAGAGTCATGGAAGTCGAATAAAGGTTCTCAGCGAGGTAGCGAATGAGGGACGACTCACCGGCGCCGACGCATGTCATACCAGTGGCTCGGTGCATTGCTCCTTGATCGAAAACGAAGAGTTCGGGGGAATTGAAAACGCCGCCGACGCCAATCAGCATTTGCAGGTTCGGCGGCCGGCCCATTCCTGCGAAGACCTCGTCGGAGGTTTCGTAGATCGCGTGCGGAGTTACGCAGACATCGCCATCTTCGTCGGGGCCTTGGAGCTCTGAAAGTTTGCGGGCAATTTTCTCCGTAGCCTCTTTCCAGAGGTCCGAGGAGCCTCCATAACTGGACACAAAAGCCGAGCCAAACAGGTCTACGCAAGAAATCCGTTCTTCGTAGTATTTGTCTCCGCCTCGAGTTGAGACTTCCTCATCGGCGCAGATCAGTAAGCCTTCGCGGCAAGGCAGGCCCAACGCTATGGTCATTGCGTTCTACCTCTGCGCTCCCGCCCCATACATGCGCCCTACTCTAATATGTAGATGCTTCCGATTCTGCCGGCTGCCAGGCAGATCTGCGCCAGCCCGTTAGCGCCGTCGCGCCGAGTCCGCAGACCGCCGCGGCGCACAGCCACACGGCAGGAATAGCCTGGTTTCCAGTGATGTGAATCAAGTAAGTGCTGATCGCCGGCGTGAATCCTCCGAAGATCGCGGTGGCCAGGCTAAAAGCCAGGGAAAAACCGGAAGTTCGTACATCCAACGGCATAAGGTCGACGAGGAACGGTATCATCGCTCCGTTGTAGCAGCCGAAGATGCAGGAGAACCAAAGCTCGACGAGCAGCAAGCGGATTGTCGCGGGGCTGCTGACGAGCCAGGACATTGCGGGATACGCCGTGAACAAAGTAGCCACAGTGAAAAAGACAAGCAAGGGCCGGCGTCCAATCTTGTCTGAGATGGCGCCGCCGATCGGCAGCCAAATGAAATTGGAGAGACCAACGCATAAGGTCACCAGCAAACTTTCGCGATTGGTCAAGAGCAGGACCTCGCGGCCGAACGTCGGCGTGTAAGCCGTAATGAGATAAAAACAAACCGTGGTCATCGTGGAGAGCAGCATCCCGACGACGATAATTTTCCAATTGGTTGCGAGCGAAGCGAAAATCGCGGACATGGTGGGGCGGGTCCTGCGCGCCTGGAAGGCTTTCGTTTCGGTCAGCGAACGACGCAGCCAAAACAGAAGCGGAATCATTAGGCAGCCGATCATGAAAGGTATCCGCCATCCCCAAACCGTCATGGTTTCCGGCGGGAGAATCAGACTGAGAGCCACGCCAAGAAAAGCCGCGGTAATCACCGCCAACTGCTGACTCGCGGATTGCCAGGCGCAGTAGAACCCCTTGTGTCCGGGGGTAGCGATCTCCGCCAAATATACGGACACGCCGCCCAACTCCACGCCCGCGGAAAATCCCTGGAGTAAACGGCCGAGGACGACAATGGCCGGGGCGATGACACCGATCGTCCGGTAGCCGGGCGTGCAGGCGATTGTGAACGTACCTACGGCCATGAGAGACAATGCGAGGATGAGGCCGGCGCGCCTTCCATGCTGATCAATGTACGCACCTAAAATGATGGCGCCCAGTGGACGCATCAGATAGCCAGCGCCGAAGGTTCCCAGGGTTAACATCAGCGAGGCGAAATGGTTGCTCGACGGGAAGATGGCGCCGGCGATGTAAAGATCAGAAAAAGCGACACGATGACACCCAAATGCACTGCCAGGAGCCCGCCCATGGCGGCGGTGCTCCGCATTGCAAGCAGCAGGAGTCCCGTCGCTGCCGCTACGAACAATAACACCAGGAAGGAATAATCGATATCCAGTAAAAGCTTGGAGGCCGGCCCCGGGTCGGCGGTGACTTTGATTTGCAGCAAGCCGGCAATACCGACGAGCATGGCGGCCCCGCCCACAGTGCCCAGCAAAACCGGCAAGCTAAGAAAGGGATATGGGGAAATCCAGCCGAAGATGTGTTCGTATACGGCCGCCGTGTACGTGGAAGCAAAGCAAAGGAGAAACCCATAAAACAGGGAGTGATGGAAGTATCGGCGGGTTTGTGAGAACGATTCATCGTGGTTATTGCATCCATCTCCTCCTCCGCCGAGATTCCGCAGGGTGAAGACATCCTTGAATGCTGCTAACAACGATGGCGCATCCAGAGCCGAAGGGCTATTCGTGTCGCGCCAGAAATTGCGCAGACCCATAGCCAGCGCCAGCAATGCAAAGAGGAACGCAGCTCCACTAATCGCGATCATTACACCTTCGGATACGACAGCGTAAAAGGCTCCGGCGTTTTCAGAACCTGCCGCCGAACGTGAAGGGGTTTTAGCCATCCAGGCGAAGAGCACCGTGCAGAGCAAAGCCAGGACTGATGCCGCAATGCCGTTCCGACGAAATAGTGCGGCCAGCGGCCGCGGCCAAGCATAGCGCTCATAGGTTTCCAGACGAAGATCCGAGAAAGCTTTGGGCAAATTCAGGGCGAACTCATGAGGCGGCGCATACTGGCAGGAGTAATAACAGGCGCGGCAATCGTGGCAAAGATTAGCGAGATAACTCAAATCGCCGGACGTGAATTGCCGCCGCAATTCGATCGCCGGGAAAACGGCGCAATATCCCTCGCAATAGCGGCAGGCATTGCAGATTTCCACGAGGCGCCGCCCCTGCTGGAGTCCGGCGGACTCCGGAACTCGGAGATGAACTTCAGCGGAGCGCAACTTTGGCCGCCTCTCTTCCCGCGATTCGGCCGAAAACGGCACCGATGGCCATGCCCACGCCTGCGACATAACCTTCGCCCAAAATATTGCCGGCCATGATCTCTCCCGCGGCAAACAGATTGGCCGAAGAGCGACCATCTTGCATGATGACGCGCGCGTTTTCGTCTACTTTGACACCCAAATACGTGAAGGTGATGCCCGGGCGCAGCGGGTAGCCGATGAACGGCGGTTGGTCTATCGGGCGGGCCCAATGCGTTTTCGGCGGATTGATTCCCTCCGTCCGGCAATCATCGAGAAGGCCGGGATCAAATTTGCCGGGACGAACGGCCTGATTGAAATTCCTTACAGTCGCTTCCAAGGCGGCCGCATCGATGCCAAGGTTGCCAGCCAACTCGACTATGGTCTCTGCGCGGATCGGGGGAAAAGCGGAAGGCATGGAGAGCTTCTCCGACTTGGCATCCGTGACGGCGTAGGCGATTTGCTCCGGGCACTGAGCCACCAGCCTTCCCCAAATCGCATAGCGCTTCGGCCAGATGTCTTCGCCCTCATCATAAAACCGCCGTCCTGCACGGTCGACCACAATGCTGAAAGGGACGCAGTCCAGACGGGAAACGATTCCGCCGTCAAATTTTGGCGCGCGGGCATCCACGGCGACGGCATGACATTGCGTCGGATCGCCAACCGGAGCAGCACCCTGCTCGAGAAGATTTTTCAATACCACGCCTTGCGCATAGGGAGTGCCGCGAATAATGAAATTGCGGGCTGCATCTCCCCAGTATTCGCGCAGCCACTCGATATTGGCTTGAAATCCGCCCGAGCAGACCACTACCGCTTTTGGACGCACTGCGGCAGACGCGCCGTTTTTGACGGCGAAGACCTCCCGGATCATGCCTCTAGCCAAACAAAGCGACCGGACTTCGGTATCGTAGAGGACGTTCACTCCCAGACGTTCCGCGGCAGCGTAGTACGCGTTCATGAGGGCTTTGCCCCCGCCCAGAAAAAAAGCATTTGTGCGGGAAAGGCTCAAGGTGCCTTCCAATGCAGGCTGAAAGCGCGCGCCGTGCGCCTTCATCCAGGGCAGTAATTGAGACGTACCATCAATGGTGAAGCGAGCCAAGCGTTCATCTGTCTTGCCGCTAGTGACACTGAGCAAATCATTCCAGTACTCAGAGCTCGAATAGCTGCCGCGAAGCGTCGCGGTGGGAGAATCGTGCATGAGCCGCAGGTTGCGGGTGTGGCGGCTGTTTCCCCCGCGAAATGCTTTCGGAGCATGCTCGAGCAGTATGACCGAGGCTCCTGCCTCGCGGGCCGTGATCGCCGCGGAAAGGCCGGCATTTCCGCCACCCACAACGAGAACGTCGCATGATTGGGGCAGGTCAACCATTCTCGATCGCTTTGGAAACGAGCCTTTGCACCGCCGGCTCACCTATAAGGTTCGGCAGACCTGTGACGCTCAGCAAACCTGAAGCCGGACAGATCATAGAAGGTGCCAAATGGAAGGGCAAATGCTACGTCGGCGCGATTGCGTCACGCGCGTTGCAGAAGGGGGCGCAGCTCCCGAATGTCTTTTACAGTTTCGAGCGCGAGAACCTTGTTGATGAGGCTTGTGCTGGTTGCAGCACCGAGGACCGAGGCCATCAAGTCGCGGGCTTTGGACAAGACCTCTTCCCGGCTCATGGGATTTTCGGCAGTGCCACGCACGGCATCCACGCGTTCGCTGAGAAGAGTTCCGTCTGTGAATGTAACTTCCATGATGGCCATGCGCCTGGGCAGCAGCTTTTCGAGTTCGGCATCGGGGACGAGCTGAATTTTGGAGCGCTCGTGGAGGACCGCGGGATCCTGCATGCGCGCCCTATCGTGCGCCGCGCGGAAGGAAGCGGTTTTGTCGATCAGCATTACGGCCAACATGTATTGAAGGCAAATGTCCGGAATGTCGCGGTTGTTCACGACGCTGGCTTCATCTGTGGCCAGGTGCACTGTGACCTGCTTCACTTCGTCGCGCTCGAACGGGCGCTTCTTGCGAATATTTTCCAGAGCATCGAGCGGCGCCTGAATCGGCGAGCCCACGGTCCACTTCTTGATGTTGGTGCGGACGACCTCGTAGCGCTCGCCCAGCTTGTCCACGAGTCCCGCCGGATCAGCCTCGGGCAAACTGGCGAGGAGGAAATTATCGGCACCGGAAAAGGCGTCATTCACGCCAGACCATCCGGATTGAACCAAAAGAGCGGCCGTGACGCCATCGCGCGCGGCCATGCCCCCGAAGACGAATGCCTTCTCGAAATGCTCGGTGTCGCGCTGCCAGAAAGCGATGCCCGAGGATTGCTGCGCGGCATAATCGAGCACCCAGCGCATTTGCTGCGCGTTCAAATTCGCGGCGCAGCCGGCGGCGGCGGCCGCGCCGAAGCCTTCCGCGAGGCTGTGCGTATCACGGTGCGTTTCGTTCATGAACTTCTGGCCGCCCAGCGTCATGGAGACGCGGGTGCCGACGTCGTAGCCCAGCGCCACGCCGCGCAAGAACTGCGCTCCGTCGGAACCAAAACGTTCTCCTGCCGCGAGAGCCGCGGGCACAACCGCGCAACCCGGATGCGAAAGCGACGGAGCATGGGAATCATCGGTCTCGTCGGCTTGCGCCAGAACGCCATTGGCCAGCGCGGCCTCGACCGGGCCGCAGAGCACATTGGAGGCGACTACGGTAGCGATTTTCTCGCCGCCATAGGATCGAGCGAACTGAATGGCGGCGCGCCCGGGAGCCAGTTCGGAGCCCGAGACCATCGAAGCGATGGTGTCGAGGACGTGATATTTTACTTTCTCCACCACCTCTTCGGGTAACGCGCGGTTACGCGCCTCGCTCATATAAGCGCTAAGTCGGGCCATGGCGGGGCTGATCTGGTCCGCCGCGAGGGCGGACCATGGCCGGCACGCAGCGGCGAGCATGGCCCAGCCGGCCTGCTTCAAAAGCCGGCGGCGGCTGAGATCTGCACTGCTGTCGCAGGCGGTAGCTTCTCGCTCAGGTCGCATGTGCAACGCCTTTCTGTCATTTACTTAATCGCGCCTATTCATCACGCCAGGCGGCATTGTTGAAAAGCGACCTATGTCTTCTACACCCGGATTGCCGAGTTTCAAACTAAAAATCGAGTCGGAACTGAATCCAGAGAAGCGGAGTTAAGCGTCGCTTCAGCTTCGCCAAGCTATTGACGGATTCGCTTAGCTATTTGCGCGGGCCGGTCGCGAAACCCATTGGAGCAAGCACAATTATCGGGCAGGATGTTACGCGTGGCACGATCGTGAGGTAAGCTGGCTCTTGGGCAGAGATGACGAAATGAATCCAGCAGAATTTGTCGCGGAGGCATTGTCCGATTTCGCCACGGTCGGCGCGATCGCGCCCAGTTCGCGTTATCTGACGCGGGCCATGCTGCGACCGCTGCCACTCGAAAACGCGCGGGTGGTGGTCGAGTTAGGGCCCGGGACGGGCGTCATGACGCGAGCTTTGCTGAATGGGCTCCCCTCAGATGCCACTTTGCTGGCTTTCGAGATCAATCAACGTTTTGCCCGATACCTGAGATCGACGATCACCGACTCGCGCCTGGTTCTCATCCATGCGCCTGCAGAAGCGCTCCAGGAGGAGCTGAGCCGGCGTGGTTGCCGGCACGTCGATGCCGTACTTTCGTCGCTGGCCATGGGTTTGATGTCGGACCGGCAGAGGCACGCATTATTGAGTGAAATCAGTATTTGCCTGAAGAAGAAAGGCATTTTCACGCAGTATCAATATTTGCACGGCTTGCAGTTGCGGGACCGGCAACTGAGCAAGTTCGACATGTCAGGGCTCCTGGGGCGCTATTTTCGTTCTGTTCAACGCAAGATCATCTGGCGTAACCTGCCGCCCGCCTTCGTCTTCACCTGTCGAGGAGGCTTGGCGCCCCGCACATCGGAACGGAAGAATCCGTAATCAGGAACAAGTGAGACGTGTGACTGAGATCCGGGCCGCTGTGTCTATAGGCGGGTCACGCTGAATCAGATAATCTGCTTTTCCCGGGCGGAAAGCAGTTGCCGAGCATCCTGATCTGCCTGCTTTACGTCGTCCAACCTGCCGAGATCACGCCATTGGTTCTCATCGGAACGAAACGCCAGGATTTTTTCTCCACTGGCGGCAAGGCGCAGGTAGGGCGTGATGATAGAGAAGACGCCTTCTTCCGTCATCAGCGCAAAGAGGCGAGGAGAAATGACGTGGATGCCGGAGAAAGCCAGCGGCCTCGCCTCGGATGACCGGCGGACCCACTGGGTTTCGCCATCAGGTCCGGTTTTCCTGCCGCAGAGCTGAAGCTCTTCGTCGAAGAGCAAGTAGCGAGTCGTCTCACGCTCCTGCACGGCAAGCGTGGCGAGAGGACGATTTGCGGCGTGAAATTGCGTCATGCGCCGCAGGTCGATGGTGCTAATGACATCAACGTTATGGAGGATGAATGGCTCTTCAGAAGGAGCTGAATTCCGCAGGAAGAAATAAGCGGCCTTCTTGAGGCCTCCGCCCGTATCGAGCAAAATTTCCTCGTGAGAGATGTCCACGCGCATGCCGAAGTTATCGTTTGCCTTCAGATAATCGACAACCATATGGGCGAAATGATGCACGTTGATGATCACTTCGCGAATTCCGAAGGAGCTCAACCGCGAGAGGGCGATCTCGAGCAGCGTACGGCCGCCGACTTCGACGAGTGCCTTCGGCCGATTATCGGTGAGCGGGCGCAAGCGGGTACCCAGGCCGGCAGCCAAAATCATGGCTTTCATTTGGCTTGCTTCTCCAACTCCAGATGACGCAGGACCACGTTCACCCCGTTGTGAGTGCGCAGATGTTTTGCCAGTTCTTCGGCGAGATAGACCGAACGATGCCGGCCTCCCGTGCAGCCAAACGAGACCATCAAGCTTTTGAAGCCTCGGCTCTGATAGTTGTCCAAGCTGGCGTTCACCAGCGAAATGGCGCTGGCCAGGAACTGATGCACGCTCTCTTGCCGGCTGAGATAATCAATCACCGGCACGTCTTTGCCGGTGAAATCCTTGAAGTGCTCATCGCGGCCAGGATTCGGAAGACTCCGTGAGTCGAAAACAAATCCGCCGCCGTGACCGGTTTCGTCTTTTGGCAACTCTCGGTGAAATGAGAAGCTGAAGACGCGCACGGTGAGATTTTCCGCTTTAGAGGCGGATTCCGCGTCAGTCCGCAAGGTCTGCAGTTTCTCGGAATTCACCATGCCTTTGAAGGCGCCCATCAAGGCAGGCAGCACGATGGGCAATTCGACATGTTCCAGCAGCCAACGCAAGCTTTTCAGCGCGTAAGGCACACTTTGCAGAAAATGAGTTTTTTGTTCATAAAGGCCTCGAAAACCGTAAGCGCCGAGGGCTTGCATGAGGCGGACGTAAACGTAGGCGTAGTAATAGCGCATAAAGGCGTCGCGGTCGAGTTCGATGAAATCGGAAAGACGGTCGAGGTAGTCGCCAAGCAGTTGCTGGCGCACTTCCGGCGGCAGGTCGGCCTTGGCGTCGAACAAGAGAGAGGCGATATCGTATTGCAGCGCACCTTTGCGGCCGCCTTGGTAGTCGATGAACCAGGGACGGCCGTCGCGCAACATGATGTTGCGCGATTGGAAATCCCGATAGAGGAAGTAATCGCGCTCGGCTTTCAATAGGAATTCCGTCAAATGGCCGAAATCGTCTTCCAGGGCCTGCTCGTTAAAGGCAACGCCCGCAAGTCTGAGGAAATAATATTTGAAATAATTTAAATCCCAGGCGATGGACTGGTGATCGAAACTCGAGCGGGGATAACAGAGGTCGTAATTCAGGCCCCGGCCGGCCTCGACCTGGAAGCGCGGCAACACGGCTACAACTTTGCGATAGGCTTCCATTACCGGGGCAGCGATATTCTGGCCGGCGCGATTTGCCGATAGAAAGTCGAAAAGCGTCGTGTCGCCGAGGTCTTCCTCGAGATAGGCGCCTTGATCCAAATCGTAAGCATAGACTTCCGGGACTGGCAACCCGTGACAGCGAAAAAATTTAGAGAATTCGAGGAAGGCAACGTTTTCTTCGCGGACGTTATAGAGAACTCCGATCGCGCTGACTCTCTCGTTCTTAAGCCGAACGATGTTGCGGCCCGACCCGCTCAGATGGCCATCGAGAGGCCGCACCTCCGCTACCGGTGAGTGGAAATGCTGCTCAAAAAGGCTCTTCAGTACGTCCATGAATGTTTCCGGCGGTTCACCCTTTTACGACCCGGGCCAGGCCGTATTTCCTATCCCGATTAACTCTTCGATTTTGCGGGGAAGTCTTTCTCCCAGGAAGTCTCGTCATCGCCGGGCAAGAACTCGTACTTTTCAATCGCCGCAGCCATGCCGGCTTTCGCGCCCAGCGTCGGTTCGCAACGCTGAATGTGTCCCAGACAACGCACTCGAACAGGGCCCGCCAGCGTGATTTGGTTCGGCAGAGTGATCTCAACCTCGACTGCTGTGCCGTCCTTGATGCCCTCCGGTAAGGTGAAGTAGATGCCCTTTGAGCTCACATCTTCAGAAACGGCCAGGGCTTCCCGCGCTTCGGCGCCATCTTTCCAGCGGACGATGAGCGGCGACTGGAGGTCAAAACGATGAGCACGGCGACGCTCGACAAATGACACGACCGGTCCTCCCGGACAGGATATCAAGGCTAAATTCCGCCGTCGAACGAGCTGCGAGGATAGTTACAAGCTCGTATAGTCGAAACCTCGCAAAATACATCCCTCTGCACCCTTGGGCCGCTTTCTGACAAAGCTGGTCATAGATTTCTTTCGCCGGCGAGGGACGCCACCGCTCGTGGGGGGTCAGATTGCGTTGCGCTACGCCGGTCGATCCAGACAAGCAGCAGAAGCGCCGGCAGCGATGCGACCGTGGTGAGGACAAAGAAGGGCACCCAGCCAATGGCTTCCGATAGCGCGCCACCGGTCGAGCCGATGATCGTGCGCCCGAGCACCGCCAGCGACGCAAGAAGCGCGTATTGAGTGGCAGTGAAGGCGGGCGAACACAGACTGGATATGTAGGTAACAAGAGCAGTCCCTGCCATGCCGCCCGTTATCTGCTCTGCGACGACACATAGCGCGAGATAGCTGATCCTATGACCACCGACGGCTTGCAAGACGAAAAACAAATTGCCTAGGGCCTGCAAAACTCCACAGAGCACGAGAGAGCGCACAAGACCAAAGCGCGCGGTAACTACTCCGCCTAAGAGGGCTCCCAGCACGATGGCAAAGAATCCGAAGATTTTCGAGACGACGGCAATCTCGTTGAGCGTGAATCCGAGCGCGATATAGAGCGGCGTGGACATCACGCCCGTCATTCCCTCGCCTACCTTATAGTCGACAATGATAACGAGGATGAGCGGCCAGAAGGGCTGGCGCATGAAGTCGGCGAATGGCCCAAGTACTGCTGTCGATAGCCAGGCTCGAGCCGCACTCCATCCATGACTCCGGCCTCCATCAGAAGTCTCCGCTCGGACGCGAGGCTCAGGGCCAAAGAGGAAAACGAGCATTCCGACGGCGAGGAGGGCCGCCATGGTGGCATAGGACGCGAACCAGCCGGCGCGCGCGGCGATGGCTAGAGCGCCCGCCCCTGCGACTAGCATCCCGATTCTGTAACCTGTTTGGATCATTCCCGCGCCCGGTCCTTGCAGGTCGAGCGGCAGGATTTCGATTCGCCAAGCGTCGATGACGATGTCTTGGCTCGCCGAGAGGAACGCTACCAGCAAGGCCAGCACGCCCATCAGGGTCAAGTTACGTTTTGGGTCGCATAATCCCAGGGCGATCGTTGCCGCCATCAGGGCGATCTGGATGGTTATTCCCCAACCGCGCCGGCGCCCCAATGGCAGCGGAGGTGGAAGCCGGTCGATTAGCGGCGACCAGAGAAATTTCAATGCATAAGCCGTTCCAACCAGAGCGAAGGCTCCTATGGCTGCAAGCCGCACGCCGGCGGTAGCGAGCCAGGCCGAGAGGGTCGAATAAGTGAGCAGCAGCGGCAAACCGCTGGAGAAACCGAGCGCCAGAACCCGCAATACGCGGCGATCGGTATAAGCAGCGAGCGAGTGCCGCCAGCCAGTCATGGGTTTATCTTGCATGTTGTCCGGGACTCGTAGGCCGTCTTCCAGGGGTCTGGGCGCAATTGTTCATTCTAATTGCGCTTCCCGATTCGGACCTATGTTTTTGATGGCCGGCTCCTTAACGGGTACGTGGCTGTTCGTATTGACGGCGAATTTGCGGCGATGCCCGGATGAAAAGCTCGTAGTTTCAAGAATACCTCAAGGCGATTTCTTACGTTTTCGTTTCTTCGCCCGGCGCACGCGTTCGGAAAGCAGAGATTTTGCCCTGTTTAGCACGTTCCGTCTTTTGGCGGTGAGGTTGTGTCCTGCGCGGTTGATGAAAAAAGTAAGCATACGCATGCCGGAACCGGGGCCTTTCGGTGAGACCCTCTTGGAAGCCAGTGTCCGCGCAATTGTGGCCGCATCCTTGTTGAACAGCCCGGCAGGAGGATGAGTGGACTCTGTTTTGACACCGGCACTCCACCGTTTCTTCCTGGTCATCGCTTTGTACCCCCTTCTTCGAGTTAGATGCATGAATGGAGCGCGGTCCGCTACTTCCTGGCGGCCAGTACAAGTTAGTGAGTGTGACGGGACGCTTCCGCGCTAAGGTGGAACATCCAACCATTGGAGAGCGTGAATTCGCCAAAGCGCATCAACATCGATGGAGAGGAGGGTGACCTGATGGCGAAGAGTATGAAAAAAAGAGCGGCCCCTGAAAAACGCACGGAAGAAAGGGCGGCAACAGACGCGCCAACAGTTCCGAGGAGTGCCAGTCCGATGAAACAACTTTCCTCCGAAGTCTTGAAAATGTTCTCGGAGATGCAACGCGAGCGCCTGGACCTGCACGTTATGTTCGAGAGTTCAGGAAATGAACCAGAGGCGAGAGCGCAGGTACTCGATGCGGTCGAAGATCTGGTGCACGAGGGCTTTTTACAATCTGCCGGCGGCGATTACTACGTCTTGACCGAAAAAGGCAAACGGGCCGTGACCACTCGGGACCGGGAAGAGCCCTCCCCGCAATAACCGCAGCCCGCCCTACTCGAACCCCAGGTCATCGAGGGTCAGTTGCGTGTTCGAGAACGGCGGCAGCATTCAATTATTCCTTGATCGTAAATTTGAGCTGTACGCCGCACACATCGATCAGATCGCCATCGGACAGCAGCGTCGGGGCTCCGATGTGGCTGCCATTTATTGTGGGGACCCGATCGCCGCGGCCTAGATAATATCCGTCGTCGCGCCGATTGATTTGCGCGGCCATTTTCGGCTTGAACCAGCCGCGCAGCCGAATCGTGGCCATTTCCGATTTGCCGATGACGGTCAGTTTGCCAGTGAGTGCATATTCGGCTTGTTCAATTGGTCCCTTAACGCGGATGAGCGTCGCGACACGAACACGTGAGGGAGTGATTTGCGAGCGCTCGCCCGCAGCGGCCATTTCCTGCATCAGCTTGCGGCGCTTTTCGGTATCGAGGATGAAGGTTTCCTCAACGCTCTTCGTTATTTTTGCACTGGTAGAAGGGCGGTTCGCATTGACTGGCGTTTCTCCGCTCGCCGTTTCGTCCACGTGAATGGAGTGTTTGCCGATCATGACCACATCGCCGTGTTTCAAGGCGCTTCGCTTCACGCGCTGACTATTCACAAAGGTTCCATTGAGACTATCGAGATCCTCAATCACCAGATGACCCTGCTCGGATTTGATCTTGGCGTGGTGACTGGAAACTGCCAGATTATCGATGGCAATGGAGTTGTCGGGGCCCCGTCCAATCGTAATGGAGCCGCCGTTTGTGGGAATCTTCTGCAGAACAGAGCCTTCAAATTTCACGATTAGCAAGGGCATATTTGTTCACCTCTTAAACAAGATTCGGGCTACACCAGGGGACGAACTTCGCAAACCAGCTTTTCGACTTACTCAGGCGAATGACGACCACGGTGACGTTGTCGTGACCGCCGTATTCATTCGCCCGGTTTACCAGCCGCTCCGCGGCAATCCGAACAGCGGGAGTCTGCGCCAGAATCCCTGCAATCTCGCCTTCAGGCACCATTCGTGTGAGGCCGTCCGAGCAAAGCAGCAGGGAGTCGCGCGGGAATAGTTCAATTTCGTCAGCATCCACTTCCACGCTTTCTTCTGTTCCGAGAGCTCGCGTCAACACGCTTTGCAGTTCGCTCGTGGCTGCTTGTTCGCGGTTCATGAGTCCCTGGCGCACCTGCTCCGCGACCAGGGAATGATCCGCGGTCAGTTGCTCGAGCCTATCCGACCGGAGCAAGTAGGCCCTGCTATCGCCGACATGCACCAGGCTCAAGCGGCTGCCGGTTATTCGCGCTGCGACGATTGTGGCCCCCATTCCCCGACAGGCAGGGTCGCGCATTCCTTGTTCATGAATCTTCCGATTGGCCAGCTTGATGGCGCGAACCAGAGAGTTCGTCTCATCCGAAAATCCCCGATTGGCCGCAGATTCTTCCGGAGACTCGGCCGCGCCGTTCTCCCGCAGCGAGGCGATGACTGATTCAACGGCTATTGCGCTCGCGACTTCACCTTTGGCAGCGCCGCCCATTCCATCCGAGAGCACAAACAAGCTCTCCTCCGGAAAGATGCGATAACTATCTTCATTGGTCGGGCGTACCCGGCCCTTGTCCGTGCGTGCTGCCACATCCCATTGCGGTTGTTTCGCGTTCAAATGAAAGCTCACGAACGAAACTGACAAAAACTGACTTCCATCCTATGGTCCGGATTTCTTCAGGGCCGCAGGAATCAGAACATGCACATAGCGCTCGGCTTCTTTTGCCCTGATGCCGCCGGATTGCGCGATTTGCTGAAAGGCGGCCAAGACGCGGCCGCGAAGCATGCCCATATTTTGCGTAGCGACTGCGCGATCGTACTCTTTGACAGCACCCTCGTAAGCCGCATTAGCAGATGACTCGGATGCGGCGGCGGCAAGATTATCCTCAATCTGCTTCTGCGCCTTGGGTATCACGCTATTGAGGTAATCCCTGGCGTCCATGGCGAGCGGGCCACCCGCGTCGGCCAGAGCCTTAAACTGCGGCCGCAACGCCTGCAGTCCTTCGAGGGCCGTAGCGTCTCCTTTTGGCGCTAAATTGCCGAATTCCGTTTCAAGCTGGGCCAATTGTGCTTCGTAGCCTGCCGAAAGGGTTGGCTCCACCGTTCCATTTCTGCGCGCGTTCTCACGGACGACCTGCCTGATGACGGCGTTTCGCATCTGCCGAGCTTGCTGTTCGTGCGGCCCTCCCTCCGCCAAGACCTCATCGAGCACCTTGACCTCTTTGAGAAGATGCCCGCGCTCAAGGGAGTTGGATTCCACTTGGGCTTCCGACCAAAGCTGCAGCTCCTGCCGGCGTTGAGGAATCACCTCATCCACATATCGCTCGGCATCCACCCAGTGACGGTCTCCTACCGGCAGCATAAGAATATTACGGAGCGATTTCTCCGCATCGTCGAGCCGGCCGTCCTGCAGTTCCGCCATGCCCTGATCCCACAGGGCTTGCTCCTGGCTCGCGGCGCGTTTTAGCTCTGCGCCATAAGCTTCCTCGCCGAATTGCCGGCGCAGGTCGGTGACGAGTGAATTCAGAGGACCATTCAGTTTGCCGGCCTCATCCAGCCGACTCTGCGCAGCTTTGTAGTCATGTGCATCGGCAGCTTGGTGCGCCAGGTCGATGAAGTGACGCTGCTGATCTTCGAGAGAGGATACCGATGGTTCGACGGCTGGAACAGAGGCAGATGTGGAGGCGGGCTGCGGCGTGGGCGGCACTGCATTTTTTGTTGCCGTCGAAGGCGTTGCCGTTAGCGGCGGTGCCGGCGGGATGGGGTTGACCTTGACCTCTGGATCCGCAGTCGCGGCTGCAATCTTCCGGTGACGAACCGCTGCGAATGCAACCAAGGCAGCCATGGCCACAACCGCGCAGATGGCGGCGGCCTTACGCCAGGAACGAGCCTTGGTCGGCCCGAACGAGTGATTCTGTGGCCGCGGCGGCTGCGCAGTGGGCTTGGCGGGCGGTCGTCCGTCGGGCTTGACGATTGGCGTTGCGCTCGCGGCGTGTCCGGCAACAGCGGGCGTGTTCGGCTGCTGAGCCACGGGCCGAACGGCCGGCGCATTGGGTTTGGAAGCGCGCGTTTCTCCCGCATTGCTCAACGCCTGCACGTCGATGCGTTGCGTCGCGGCCAGCGTTTGTGGGCCATTCGCCGATGGGATGGGTTTCCCGGCCACCGACGGAGAGCCTTCTCGCTCGAATGAAGCCGAAACAGTTTCGAGATCCTTGAGGAGCGCCTCCATCGTCGAATAGCGTTCCTTGTCGTCCTTGAGCAGAGCGCGCGAAACGATTCTTTCCAGTGCTACCGGGCATTCCGGCAGGAGCTGGCGCAGCGATCGCGGTTCATCCTGCAGAATGCTCAGCAGGACGGCTGCATGGTTCTGGCCTGTAAACGGCCGTTGGTAAGCGAGCAGCTCGTAGAGAACGACGCCCAGCGCCCAAATATCGCAACTCGCGTCGGCATGTTGCCCGCGAAGCTGTTCGGGGGACATATAGGCGAGCGTGCCGAGCAGCGCTCCTGTCTGTGTTTTAGAAGTATCAGCAATGCGGGCAATTCCGAAATCGACCACTTTGACGATTCCGTCGTGCGTGACCATGATATTTGCCGGCTTGACATCGCGATGGATCACCCCGCGACGATGAGCGAACTCCAGGGCGCGGCAGGCTTGGACCACATAACCGAGCTTCGTCCCGAGAGGCACCGCCGGCTTGCGGGCAATCAACTTTTCCAGGCCTTCTCCTTCCAGATACTCCATGGCTATAAAAGGAGCGCCACCGGATTCAGCCATTTCGTAAATCGTGACGATATTGGGGTGCTGCAAGCCGCCGGCGGCCCGAGCCTCGCGGTAAAAGCGTTCCAGCAAATCGGTACTTTCGGCCACTCCGGACGTGATCGTCTTTACCGCGACGGCGCGTCCAATGAGCGGATCACGCCCCTTGAATACCACGCCCATGGCGCCGCGACCGATCTCCTGCAGGATTTCGTATCTGCCAATCTGCTGCATCAGCGGAGCCCCCGCATAAGACTAGTTTACCTATGAGGTTTGGGCGTCCTTGTGGACTTAAGGCGGGGCGTAGCCGAGGCGTTAACCGTAATCAGTTGGAGTCGTTCCGGCTAGCGGCAGCGGCCGACATGCGAGTGCCGCGTGGGTTCTGCTTCGGATAGGACGGGATGAATACTACTCACAAAACCATGACGCACGACAATCGCGCGTGCCGAGAGGAGACTCTCACCGTGACTCCACGGCCGCCTAGCCCCGTCCTATTCTGTCCCATTTAAGGATACTCGTGAGTCCGAACTGCCTTGTTTGCTTCTTTCTACAGCGGTTCCAAGAACGAAGGCGAGGTTGGGTTGAGGAAGCTATCCCAAGCACCCGAAAAATATGGTATCAACTTCTAATCCGAATGCGGCGGCACGATAGCTCAATGGCAGAGCGGCGGTCTCATAATCCGTAGACCAGGGTTCGATTCCCTGTCGTGCCAAACCCCTCTAATCTGCTCCTGACAGGCCTCACATAGATTGAACCCCCGGGAACTGAATCCGCATTTTCCGCGTCTATGATATAGCCCCTCCTGAGACAATTCTATGTGACCGGCATGCGCCTGCTAATCCGCAGGGCCTAATCTCAGCGAAGGGTCAAACGAACGGACGTCTACCGTGTCGATCGACCTCATCAAGCGAATCCTCACTACGATTTCGCGCCACCAAATGCTGCGGGCAGGCGATCGGGTCGGCATTGGCGTCTCCGGCGGTTCGGATTCAGTGGCTCTGCTTCGGATTTTGCAGGAACTGAGCGGGCAGCAGGGAATTCGTCTGGCAGTGCTGCACTTCAATCATGGTCTGCGAGGAGCGGATTCGGAAGGCGACGAACAGTTCGTCGCGGCATTGGCCGGTCAACTCAGCCTTCCCTTCTTTTCCGCCCGGGAAAATGTTGCGGGCCTCGCGCGTGCCAGGCACTTGAATCTGGAAGACGCCGCGCGGCGTTTGCGCTATGGATTTTTCGCCGCCGTGGCGAGAGACAGGCGAATCGATCGCGCGGCGGTGGCGCACACAGCTGATGATCAGGCGGAGACGGTCTTGGCGCGAGTTCTGCGCGGTACGGGGCCCGCGGGCCTCGCGGCAATTTATCCCGTCAACGGACACGTAGTCCGCCCGCTGCTCGAGGTTCGCCGGGCTGAGTTGCGCGAATATTTGAATAAGCTAGGCCAGCCGTGGAGGGAAGACGCAAGCAACCAGGATCGGTCGCGGCTGCGCTCGCGGCTGCGCCACGAAGTGTTGCCAATTCTGGAACGCCAGATTCAGCCCGCCATCGTCGAGCATCTGGGTCGGCTGGCGGCATTGTCGCGCGGAGACGAAGCCTTCTGGAAAGCCCTAACGCGCGCGCGTCTGGGTGCGCTTCTGGAGCGAGAGGGCGGCAGACTTCGCATCCGTTGTGCCGATCTTTTGAATCCATTCGTGAATGAGGATCCTCTCCCCGGCATCGATTTCCCCGCGGAGGCGCGATTGGCGGTCACGCAGCGTCTGGTTCGCGGGATTATCGAGGAGCTGCGCGGCCATTGCCGGCAGTGGACTGCCGATCACGTGGGACGCGTGGTCTATCTGGCTGAGGCCGGCTCGAGTGGCTCCCGAATCGAATTGCCCGGCGTGATGGTGGAGAGGAGCTTCGATTGGCTGTGTTTTTCACCAACAGATGGGGAAACAAAGGGATATGCGGCCGCTTGTGCGGATGCGAATTCTGCTGCTTCGCCGGCCTTCTCACACCTTGTAGAACTCGGGAATCCCGGTGAATCTACGGTGGTTGTGGTACCGGAAATCGCTCGGCGCTTCCACTTGAAAGTGGTTGACTGGCACGTCTGGCGGAGCGACACTGGTCTCGACAACGTTGCTTTAGACAGGGACCTGCTTAACCTACCTTTGGTTCTGCGCAACTGGCGTCCCGGCGATTCCTTCCGGCCAAAGGGGCGGCGCAGCTCCCGCAAGCTTAAGCAGTTCTTGAGGATGAAGCGTGTAGCTGTGTCGGACCGGGAGGGGTGGCCAGTTCTAACGAGCGCGAATATGTTGGTTTGGACCCGGGGCCTGCCCGTCGCGAACGACTTTGCCCCCCGACCGGCAACTCGCGCAGGAGTGATTATCGCGGAGGAAAAGCTTTGAAACCAGCCCTGCGGTCTGTTTACACCTCTCAGCAACTAGATCAGAGGGTAACGGCTTTGGGCCGAACGATATCGCGAGATTACGGGAACCGCACGCTGGATGTCGTGGTGGTGCTCGATAGCGCATTTGTCTTTGCGGCTGATCTGATAAGGCGCATCTCCTGCCCGGTGGTCTGCCACTTCGTGTGGGCAGAAATCCGGGACATCCAGTTTAGCGGCCACGATCAACGGGAGATCTATTTCAGCCGCGCGCCGCGCTTGGAGAGGAGGGATGTGCTGGTGGTCGATGCGGTCATTCAGTCGGGTCTGACACAGGATTTTCTATTGAAGCGGCTGCAAGAAACTCGCCCGCGTTCCTTGAAGTTAGCGGCGCTTTTCGATAAGCCCTCTGAACGTAAGGTAGACTTGAAGCCTGATTACTTTTGCTTTGCTGCAGCATCTAAGTATTTGGCGGGATACGGGCTTGCGGGAAGCCGAGGATGGTATCGTAACGTGCCATATGTGGGTGTGCAGCCCCGCCGGGCGCGAGGACTAGGCTTGGCCGGGAAGGCAACTGGACGCAAGGAAAGAAAGAGGTAAAGCGTGAATTCGAGTTCTACCGCAAAAACCATACTCTTCTGGATGTTTATCATCCTGCTGTGCGTCGTCCTTTGGCGCATGGTATCGGCGAGCGGCCAGTCTGCCCGCCAGGAGGAACCTAGCTACAGCGAGTTCATGAGCCAGGTGGACCGCGGGAATGTTAAGGAAGTTACGCTCTATCTTTCCCCGAACAGCTACGAAATCGAAGGCGAGTGGCGCGAGCCAGCCAAGAAATTCCGCGTAACTCTTTTCAAGGAAGCGGCTCCCGATCTTGCGAAGGAGCTGCGCGATAAGGGCGTTCTCATCAATGTAAAGGAAGTGACCCGCGCCGACTGGATCAATTTCCTGCTCACCGCGGCGCCTTTGTTCCTGCTCGTGGGCTTCTGGATCGTGATGATGCGGCAGATGCAGGCGGGCGGCAATAAAGCGCTGAGCTTCGGGAAATCGCGCGCTCGTTTGCTGACTGCGCAGCAGAAGAAGGCCACATTCAAAGACGTGGCCGGGATCGATGAGGCCAAAGAAGAGCTACAGGAAATCATCGAATTCCTGAAAGACCCGCAAAAGTTCCAAAAGCTGGGCGGGCGCATTCCAAAAGGCGTGCTGCTGGTGGGGCCTCCCGGAACGGGCAAAACCCTGCTGGCGCGCGCCATTGCCGGCGAGGCCAACGTCCCGTTTTTCTCCATCTCCGGTTCCGATTTCGTGGAGATGTTCGTGGGCGTAGGGGCGAGCCGCGTGCGTGATCTCTTCGAGCAGGGCAAGAAGAACGCGCCTTGCATCATCTTTATCGACGAAATTGATGCGGTTGGCCGTCACCGCGGCGCCGGCTTGGGCGGCGGCCACGACGAGCGCGAGCAGACGCTCAATGCTTTGCTCGTAGAGATGGACGGCTTCGAGTCAAACGAGGGAGTGATTTTGATCGCTGCGACGAACCGCCCCGACGTGCTGGATCCGGCGCTTTTGCGCCCGGGCCGGTTTGATCGTCGCGTGGTGGTGCCTCGGCCGGACATCAAAGGGCGCGAGGAAATCCTTCGCGTGCACACGCGCAAGGTTCCCATCGCCGACGATGTAGATCTCTCCGTGATCTCGCGCGGCACGCCAGGATTTTCCGGCGCTGATCTTGCCAACCTGGTGAACGAAGCGGCGCTTTGGGCGGCGCGGCAGAATCGCAAAGTGGTCACCATGGCCGATTTCGAAATGTCCAAAGACAAGGTTTTGATGGGCGTGGAACGCAAATCGATGATCCTCTCCGAAGAAGAGAAGCGCAATACCGCCTATCACGAGGCTGGACATGCGCTCGTGGCGGCCATGACCCCCGGTGCCGATCCGCTGCACAAAGTGACGATCATTCCGCGAGGCATGGCGCTGGGCCTGACGATGCAGCTTCCCATCGACGACAAGCACACCTACACGAAAGACTACCTGATCGGTACTCTCACCGTATTGATGGGCGGCCGCTCGGCTGAAGAGATTTTCCTTGGCCATATCACGACGGGTGCGGGGAACGACATCGAGCGAGCTACGGATATCGCCCGAAAGATGGTGTGCGACTGGGGCATGAGCGAACTCGGACCGCTCGCCTTCGGAAAGAAAGAGGAAGCGATCTTCCTTGGCCGCGAAATTGCGCAGCATCGCGATTATTCCGAAGACACCGCGATTCACATCGATGCGGAGGTTCGCAAGATCGTGACGCTGGCCTACGATACCGCGCGCCATATCCTCGACGGCAACAAAGGGACGCTCGAACGCATCGCCCAAGCGCTGCTCGACCGCGAAGTCTTGGACGCGGCCGAGTTGAAGCTCCTGATGGACGGCAAGCCACTGCCGGAGAAGATCAAGCCGGCTGCGCCGGTGCCGCCTACACAACCGCTCCCGGGCGTCGAACCTAAGCCGGCTCCGCGGCCCGAGCTTCGTCCTGCTCCGGGCTTCAGCAAGGGATAGACAGGGGCAGTACTTCATCCGATCAATCCTCTGAGGGCCTCTGATGGCGCCTTCGGGCGCCCTCTCTTTTTCTCGGCGCCTGTCTTCTGGGCCCTCATGCAAACGGTCGCAGAGAGCGTACAATGGGGCCATGGCAAACAAGGTTTCGCCCATTGAAGTCGTCTGCCCGTGCTGTCAGTCGAAGCTCGTGATTGATCCTCAGCTCGCCGCAGTGCTTTCTCATACCCCGCCACCCAAGGCCGCGCCCGAGGTGGATATTTCCGATGCGGCGCGAATTTTGGCGGAGCAAGCGCGGCGGCGCGAGGATAAGTTCCGCGAATCGTGGGAGGCTGAAAACAAAAAGGAAGATATTCTCGCGCGCAAGTTCGAGGAAGGACTCAAGAAGGCCCGCGAAGGACCGGCAGAAAAGCCCGTCCGCGACTTTGATCTCGAGTGATTCCTTTCCTTCTAATTGTCCTGGTCTGAAATCTTCGTTGCACTACATTCGATGAAATTGCTTGCGAAATCCTGCCCTCGGATCGGACGTTTTCGCGCTGCAGTTTTTGCTGTGGTGCTCGGCACAAGCCTTGCGGCCGCGGCGCAGAAGCCAAAGCTGCCGCGGCCGCGGATATTGGAACAGGAAATCCCGATTTCACGGGATTCCTCGACGGGCGAATTGCGGGCATATTCCTCTGGCGAGCCCGAATCTGCGTCCCTAAGCACCGCGCCCATCATTCGCTCGCGGGTGGCATTGGTCGAAGTGCAGTGCACCGTGACCGCACTTGACGGCACGCGCGTACGAGGCCTCACACGAGACGATTTTCGCGTGTGGGAGGATGGCGCCGAGCAGAGAGTGGCTTCCTTCGACGCGGCAACAACGCCCGCGAGCATTGCTTTGGTGATCGACGCCAGTCCCAGCATTTATCGCGAACTCGGCGCGATGCGCGGTGTTGCCCAATCATTGGCAGAGTCGCTCGAGTCCGAGGACCAAGTTGCCGTTGTGGCCTTTGCGGGCGAAACACACTTGCTGTTGCCCTTTTCTCGCGATCGCAATTTGCTCCAGGCCGCGCTCACCTCGCCGGAGCTCGCGCAGGTAGCGAATTCTTCCCAATCGTTCATCTACCAGGCTGTTTATCTCTCCGCTGTTCGGCTTTTTAGCGGGCGCGCGGGCCGCAAAGCCATGGTTCTTCTTACCGATGGTCAGGATAGCGAGCTCGGGCTGACCTGGAATCCGGCGAGCATGCTGCCGTCTGCGGGCGCAAACAGCCCGCTTGCGTTTCAAGATGTGGCACGGGCAATCGCGGCGAACGGTATCGAGCTCTACGTGATCTCCACCGAGCCAAGGCCCCGCACAATGACCGACGCGTGGTTATCCGGGCAGCGGGAGCAGCCGCTCGTGACTGCTGCCGCGCGAAGCTCGGGAGTTCCGCTCTACACGCTTTACCTGGCCGAGCTGATACGGCAGGCAAGCGGCGAATTGTATTTTCTGCGCGAAGTCGGCAGCCTCGCGGACATCTATCACACTATCGCCTTGAAACTGGAAGCGGAATATACACTCGGGTATTACCCTGCAGCGGGTGTTGCGAAACCCGGCTGGCGTAAACTGAAGGTGGAATTACGCCAGGATGCGCGGGCCCCCGCGAACTCCCAGATCACCTATCGCACCGCGTACTACGTCTCTGCCTCCTCTCAGTAGAAACTCGATCGGTAGCCATCTAAGATGAACGCCTATGTTCACGCGTTCGCGGTACCGTTTGCGTTTGCCTTCGCGTACGCTGCGGCTCGGTGAGCGCACCCTGATCATGGGAATCCTCAATGTCACGCCAGACAGCTTCTACGGCGGTGGACGCTACGCCGACGCGCAGTCGGCGGTAAGGCGAGCATTCGAGCTGGAGCAAGCGGGCGCGGACATTCTTGATATAGGAGGAGAATCGACGCGCCCCGGAGCTGATCCCATCGGCGCAGAGGAAGAGCTCGCGCGCGTCTTGCCGGTACTCGAGAGTTTGCAGGGCAAATTGCGAATTCCCATTTCGCTCGACACACAGAAAGCCACGGTCGCCGAAGCGGGCCTGCGAAACGGCGTAGAAATCATCAATGACGTGAGCGGCCTTCGAACCGATCCCCAGCTCGCCGGCCTGGTAAGGAGCCGAGGCGCCGCTTTAATTCTGATGCACATGCGCGGCGCTCCCAGGTCCATGCACAAGGGGCCCTTCGCGCGCGACGTGATGCGCGATGTCATAAAAGGCTTGCGTGTGTCAATTACCGGGGCGCGCCGAGCGGGCATTCCAGAATCGAAACTTCTCTTGGATCCCGGCGTTGGCTTTGGCAAGAACTACAAGCAGAATTTCGAGGCACTCGCCCGGCTGCCCGAGTTAGCCCGCCTGGGCTATCCTCTCGTGGTGGGCGCTTCGAGAAAGATGTTCATCGGCTGGGCGCTGGGTGGAGAGCGGCAAGTCTGGCCTGCGGAAAAGCGGGAATGGGGAACCGCGGCGGCGGTAACCACGGCGATCTTGAATGGCGCGCATATCGTGCGCGTGCACGACGTGAACGAGATGTCGCAAGTCGCCCGGATCGCGGATTCCGTGCTTTCGGCGGCCAGCAGCGCATGATCGAGGCCAGAATCTGGCTGGGCTATAATGGGCAATTAGGCGTGAATCGCTTGGCGATGGACTGAGTCACACATGGTTCGACGCAATAGCCTATCGGGTTTTCTCGCAGCGTTCTTCGTCGCGGCCATATCCGCGTCTGCGCAGATTTCTGCGCCGGAGCCCGACCCGCTTGCGCGCATGCGCCAGGCGGCAGCAAGTGTGCAGGCCTGTTCAGCAAGTGAGATATCCGCCTGCGCTCAGGCGGCGCCGAAAATCATCGCCAACGCCCTGGGCGCATCGCCACTGGCCGAAAATCTTCGACGGCTAACCGATGAGATCGGTGGCCGCCTTACGGGCTCGCCCGCCATGGGGAAGGCGGCGGATTGGGCCGTGGCCGCCTTCCGCGACGCCGGCATTGATAATGCGCATACGGAAAAATTCACGATTCCGCATACCTGGAGTGAGGGGGCTACGCACATCCAGATACTCTCACCGTCGGGTTTTCCGGTGCACGCCGTATCCGTCGCCTGGTCGCCGGCGACGCCGCCGGGCGGAATCGAAGGAGATCTCGTCGATGCAGGCGACGGCGCTCCGGAAGATTTCGCGCGCATGGGCCCTGACGCTCGGGGAGCGATTCTGCTGATCCGTACTGATGTGCTCCGCTCGTTTGGCGATCTCTTCGCCGAAGACTTGCGCAATCCGGGAATCATCGAACGCGCGGTTTCTGCGGGCGCGAGGGCCATCCTCTGGATGGGAACCCGCGAAGGGATGCTTCTCTCCCGCCACCTCACGGGCTTGGGCCAGGACGGCTCGATCGAGAAGCTTCCGCAGGCGATCGTTGCTCGCGAAGATGCCCAGCGGCTGGCGCGCGACTTGGGAGCGGAACAGCGAATTCGTGTCCGGCTGGACCTGCCGAATCGGATCGGCGGGCCGGCAGAGGAACAAAATGTCGTCGCGGAAATTCGAGGCAGGGAACGGCCCAATGAGTTCATCGTGTTGGGTGCGCACCTCGACTCTTTTGACCTCGGTACGGGAGCCCTCGACAACGGGTGCAACGCGGCGCTGGTCGTCGAGGCGGCTCGTGATATTCATCTCACCGGGCTGCTGCCAAAGCGGTCCATACGCTTCGTGCTGTTCAGCGGCGAAGAAGAAGGCATGCTGGGATCCTGGGCTTACGTGCGCACACACCGCGAGGAACTGGACCGCACGGACGCGGCCATCATCTTCGATGAAGGAAGTGGACGTGTTAGTGGATTCTCCCTCGGCGGGCGCCTTGACTTGCAACCCGAAGTCCTCCAACAAGCATTGGCCCCGCTCAATTCCTGGGGCGTCAATCGGTTCACCGAGGATGCCGTTCTCGGAACTGATAATCTGGACTTCCTGCTCGAG
>QHYQ01000611.1 GCA_003224175.1 Acidobacteriota bacterium | reverse complement strand
TGGGAGAAAATAAGTAGCCTCGCCACTTCGCGCGACGAGCCGAGCTCGTGGGACAGAAAGCCAGAACAAAACCAAAACCTCCTCGTAAGAGAGCGGGGCTGGATGCCAGCGCGAATATTACCCTGCGCCGCGGTCGGCGGGGAAATATTTCTCTTGACATCCCCTTTTATAGAACATTTTAGATGGCTCGATACGCCGTGTATCTATTTGACAGATATCTATGCCAGGATTATAAGGACCAAAAATCTGGCGTCCTGAGGTGCGCAATGAGCCGAGCGACAGGGGGAGTTCTTCTCTTCACGTTGTTCTTGTCTCTGTCAAGCGATGTGTGGCCGCAAACCTCACCATCGCCCGCGCCGGTGCGCGACCCAGCGGCAGTCGCTGCGGTTCAAAACGCGGTCGCCGCCATGGGCGGAGCTGCCCCGTCGAGAACACCTTCAGGAGAAGTGTCCAACCGCGAGCAAGAGCTAGCTGCTCTAAGAAAGCGAGCCGAATCTGGCGATGTGAAAGCACAGGTGCAGCTAGGACTAGCTTATGCGAGTGGAGATGGAGTAACAGCAGATGAGTCTGAAGCCGTGAAGTGGTTTCGCAAGGCTGCCGATCAAGGAGACGCAGCCGGTGAATACTATCTCGGGGAAGTCTATGCCACGGGTCGCGGCGTTCCAGTGGATTATGTGGAGGCTCTGAAGTGGCTGCGGAAAGCGGCGGCCCAGGGCGAGGCTCATGCGCAGTACAATCTCGCTGCAATGTACACGCAGGGCTTAGGAGTCAGCAAAGACGAGGCCGAAGCGGCGAAGTGGATGCGGAGGGCCGCGGATCAGGGACTAACTGCCGGACAGTTCGGTCTTGGTTCCATGTATGCGCACGGCAGGGGTGTTCCTCAGAACGCGACCGAGGCCGTCACATGGTATCGGAAGGCAGCGGACCAGGGCGATGGCCCTGCGATGAATAACCTTGCCTTCTTGCTCGCTACCTCGACCGATCCGAACGTCCGCAATCCGAAAGAATCGGTCTCAGTTGCACAGAAGGCCGTCGAGGTGGAACCCGACAATCCTGCGTACTTGGACACTCTCGCCACGACCTACTTCGAGGCCGGGCAGCCAGACAAGGCAGCGGAAACAGAGCGTCGAGCACTGGCACTGAAACCTGACGATCCCTCCTACAAGAAGGCCTTGGAGAAATACGAAGCTGCCAAACCGAAGCACTAGCTTGAGTGACGGCCCGCTGTGGCGTCCTGGCCTTTGGAGCGACGATTAGCCGGCAGTCCGGTGTCGGGTTACGGACGCTCTTTCCTTAGTGCTCTCTGCGAAATGGGCCGCCTGGGCTTCCGCAGCCCGAGCTTGGGTCTCACAAGATCGTGCTCGCAGCACCAGGTTCTGGGGGGCTTTAGATCGGAGGGCATTGCCATAAGGCTGTCCTTTCGGCTCGCAACGACCCCCGGGTAAGCTGCTTCCTTGACAAAAGTTTGCGGTGTCAGGCGAGAAATCTCTCCGTTCCCGGGAACTTTTCCCACTACTGCGGCCTCTTTCTCTCCAGAGCACCGGGCGACGCTAAGTCAGCAAACCAAGAATGCCCGGGACGCAAAGGGGGGGTATCATGACATCTGCGGTGGATATGGCAATCCCAAGAGCGCCTCGACCAGGCAAACGCATCTTGCGGCTCTTGTTGTGGACCCTGGCCGGTATCGTCGTCTTCTTTGTTCTCCTCTTTCTTGCCTCGCGCTCAGCTTCCGAGGCGGTGCGCGAAATCGAAGCCGACCGAGCGACGGGGCTCGCTTCGCGCTTGGCCACATCGAGCAGGAATCGCAGGCGTCGGAACAATCCGGCTCCGCGTCAGACAGGTTGAATGCGAAACTCGCTGCAGCACGCGTCACGGAGGACCGGCTCAACCGTCTCGTGCGCGAGCATTCGGGCAAGCTGGGAGAATACCTCGAGGTGGAAAAAGAAATTGCGACGGTTCGTGGCCAAATCGAAGACTTGGAGGTACAAGAGAAGAAGCGAGCCCTGCGCGTCAGCTACGGAGCCGTCCAGCTTACTCTCAAAGAAGAGTACGCCGCGCGGTTCGATGTCCAGCTTGCGGCGCTCTCGGCACAGTTCCGCAGCTCGATCGTTGATGGACTCCAAGGAGCCATTCTGCAAGGCTCCGCCGGGCTCTCTCTCATGCTCCGTTACACGCCGAGCCTGTTGTTCTGGGTCGTGCTTTTGTACTGGCCCTCGCGCTGGGCCTGGCGCCGCCTCCGCGCCTTCCTCTCCGCGCGCAACGCCCCTATCATGGCGCAGTGATCCCTGGCGGGTGGCTCATAATCAGCGCGCGTTCGCACCTGTTCTTCGCCCCGCCGAAGGCATGTGGTTTCGGCATAACTGAAACTTGAACGCTCGACATGGAGAATCAAGGACTTACTGAGCCCTCTGCAGAGCCCCTTTTGAAACCCCTCTGAGTTTTCTTACCTCACGTATCTCAGGGAGAACTGGCAGTCGAAAAGGAGAGAGTGCCGTCACTGTCGTTCTTAGAGTTCCCTGACGGCCTTTTCGAGGTAGATTCGCTGACTCGGCACGCGGGCATTCTCCTGTGTAGGCTTCATCGGAGAGTCGATTGCGTTGAGAAGCGGTTGGGGGTGGGGTTTTGCGAACGGCGCGCAGTCCCGCGCGGGAAAACTGCTACCCCTACCGCCGTTCGTATAGCCTACCCCCCGTTCGTTGACGGGCAGTTTTGGATCGCGCCATGGCACCGAAATCG
>QHYQ01000163.1 GCA_003224175.1 Acidobacteriota bacterium | reverse complement strand
GTTTGAGCGGAAGTTAACGCGGTTGTAGCCAACCCGGGCTTCGTTCACCACGCGTGAACTGGGGGTCCAAATCCAGTTGACGACGATGTTCGTCGCGCGTACCAGAGCTTGTAAGTTAAAGATTGGATTCACGAAGCCGTGATCGTTTCCATCGCCGAGGTAGTTGCCGATCCACACCATGCCACTGAGCCTGTGCTTGCTGTTGATGTTGTAGTCGATTTTCGCCACCCCGTTGTCGCTGATATTGCTGGTGGGGGAGGTACTGGCGTAGGTGGTTGTGTTCGGAGAGGCCCCCGCGATGAGACCGCCCGTGCAGGAGTATGACGCCGAAACCTGGGTGCAGCCCAGTAAGTTCAGGCTGATGGGACTTACCGGCACAACGGCCTTCTGCAGCGCATTGATGGCATCCACCATGCTAGCCTTCGGATCCCCCGCTGGGTTCGCCGGGGTTGCTTGCGTCGCGGTTTCGGGAGCGGTTTCGACATACAAGTTGCCGACGAGGGAACGCAGGCCCTCATAGCCGGCGAAGAAGAAGAGTTTGTCCTTCTTGATCGGCCCGCCCACCACGCTCCCGAACTGCTCCAACTGTACTGGCAGCACCGGGTTGGGAGCGGGGTTGAAGACGCTGCGGGCGTCCCAGTCGCCATTGCGGCCAAACGCGTAAGCCGAGCCGTGATAAGAGTTGGTCCCCGATCTGATTCCCACGTTCACTACGGCGCCGGGCTTCCAGCCGAACTCCGCCTTAGGATTTTCCTCCAGGTTGAATTCCTGGATCGCATCGATGGGCAGGATCGTCGACATGTCGCTGAGCGGACTCGGAAAATTGACTATGGGGCGGGCGTCAAAGAAACTGGAATTGATAACGCCGTCGATCATCCAGCCGGATTCATCGGGACGAACGTTGTTGCTGCTCTGGGTCCATGGTCCGCCGCCCGGCTGGACCACCACGCCCGGGCGCAGAGCCATCAGACTCTGGTAGTTGCGGCCATTCAAGGGCATATCGTTGATGTCCGCGTTGTTGAGCGTGCCGCCCAGGGTGGCGTTGGTGGTCTCCACCAGAGGGATGGCTTCGGTGACCGTGACGCTCTGGGTCTGCTCGCCGGGCTGAACGGTGAGGTCAACCCGAACTTCCTTGCCCACCTCGAGCACGACGTTCTGTCGCTCGAGCCTCTTAAAACCATTGGCCTCAACTCGGACAATGTAGGTGCCAGGAATCAGCGTGGGAGCGTTATATTCCCCCGCGTCGTCGGTCGTCAGTGTTCTCGCTACACCTCTCTCAGTATCTAGGACGGTTACCGTGGCGCCGGATATGACGCCGCCGCTTTGGTCCGTGACAGCTCCGAGGATACGGCCGAAATTGGCCTGCGAAAACAGCGGTAAAGAGAACAGCAACACACCCAGCGTAGCCAACAGCAAGAACGTAATTCTACTCGCAGGGCTCCAAAAGGATGTGCGAACCCACGACGTAATGGAACTCATCGTCTCACCCCTTCGAGAATTTTTCAAAATAGGCCTGCGCACCCAACTACCAGACGGGAAATAGCTGATGGGCACGGTCTACTCCGCCCAAGGAGTAAAGTCAAGGAATAAGTTGGACAGGCACTTCGCGCATGGATTGAAACTCCTATAGGCGACGGAGAATCGGGAACAGACTTTCCAAGATTCGATTGCTGGATTTCCGGGGTAAGGCAAGCAACATCCAGAGCCAGGCCAAAACGTACAGGCTCAGAAAATCGAAGAGTGGCATCGCGTCCTCGCGGAGGAAAGAATGCGCGGGATGCTTGTTTAGACTGGTGTGCTATCGCACAATGCGTTTCAGCCACGGAAGGTGACAACAAGGTCGGACGGCCACGCAGGACGCGCCTAATCGGGGCAGCCCACTCTGCCGGGTCTATTCTTTTGCGGCCACGATCCACAGAAAATACAACGTAGCCGTCGCGCTCTCCAGCGTCCACGCTTGCCAGCGACAACCGCATAGCATTAGCAGCAAGCCTCCAATTGTGACCGGAGCCAAGCCCACGGCACAAACTAGAGCCCGTTTTGCTCGCGACATTTCGCACCAGCCTGCGCGAGCTTGGCCTGAATCAAGGCAATGGCTCGATCAGGATCAGCGAATTCTGCGAGTGGAATCGCCAGGCTCGTGACTACAGGTTGGAAGAGAACGTAATCAGGTGCGAGCTCGAACCCCCGCTGGATTCCGATGCAGCTAACGCCAGCGCGGGCGCATATGCTAAAGATGCGGGACTCGGATTCGTGATCTTGCTGCGTTTCGGGCGTGATGCTACAACTTTTGATAGATTCCATTCGGAATCACCTCCGTTTGGGATTTAGGCTGCGGCGGGTGTTTAGTCGCACCCGTCGTAGCCGCTACTGCTTACATACTTCCGGGAGTCGTCACAGAATCCTCACTCGTGATGGCCGAAGTCTCGAACGCTACCGTCACGTCTTTCGACCGTATCCCAACGGCCCTCGAAAGCAATATTTTGGCCGGGATATAAATCCGCATCCCAGACACCGCGAGTAAAAGTTTGGGTCTCCAGGACCTGGGCTCCATTGGCCTCGAATCGAATCTTTTCGAGCACAATGGTTGCCTGGGTCAGACCCGTCCAATGTCGTTTGGTTGAGAAGTGGGAGACACGCGCAACAAAGGTTATGCGTTGTCCCAGTACACTCCGTAGAAGCGGGCCTAATTCTGTTGTCGCCATCATTTCTCCTGTGCCTTCACGCCCTCATGCCTTCTGCCCTATCGAATAAGTGCGAGAACATCGGACACGGACTTCAGCATTTGCATGAGCTTCGGTATTGCGATGCCGATAATTATCAGCAAAATTCCAACGACAATCAGAAGTTCCAGAAGGCTGAAACCCCGCTGCCGATTCATTTCGCACCAACGAACGCTTCCAACATTGCCGCAACCAAGTGCTTTTTCAGTCTGCGCAGCCGATACCGTAGTGCCTGCTGTGGGGAGAGCGGTCTCCCCGCTTCGCGTTCAAGGTCTAGAAGTTCAGCGGAACAGATAGGCGGAATGCTTAGTGCTAGGATTTCGTCAGCCATTGCGAAAGTACCCCTTTCGTTTTGGTCAGGGATTCGGTAGCGCCGGGAACGCTGCCGAGTCCCGTCTATAGACTGCTGTGACGAACTTCAGGCGCAGGCAGAATAAAGTTCGGGATGCCCTGCTCTTCCAATCTCTTCGAAGCCTTCTCTCCATCCTCTCGATTGAATACGCACGCCAAGTGATTGTGGTGCGTCCAAATCAACTTTCCGTCTCGCCGAGTTCCAGCGAGAAAGGCTGGAAGTTTCTTCGGGCAAACACGAACGATAACGACCGACACTGGCTCGGATATCTCAATGCGGTCGCTGGCCACGGCTTGGCTTTGAACCTGTTCCAGAAACTCCGCGGCAGTCTCATGGGAATCAGCGATGTCGTATCGCCTGGTCGGGCACACAACCTTGTGGAATTCCACTGAGGCGTTGTTGGACATGTAGTCTCGGAGAAATTTCTCCGCAACACGATTTATCTCGCTCACTCTTCGTCCCACGAGACTTTGAGTTCAGCGAGCCAGTTTCGGTCTGTTTCAGAGATGTCACCGGGTTCTCTCACAAACACGGCCGCGGCCGCAGTGGAGCCCACGCACTGAAAGCACTGGAATCGCCCTGATGTGGTGTCGAGTAGGAGTGTGAGCCTGCGCCTGCCACAGAGTTCGCAACGGCTCCCGCACAGAGCCTCTCGCAGTTGCCGTTTTTCTTCAGGCGTGGCTTGCTCGATTGTGCGCTTAATGATTTCCAGCAGTTCGGATCGTGAGCAGATCATGCTTGCACCACGAGTCCATCTGCAATTGCCCGGTGGACAGGCGAGACCGAACGCAGCAAATAAATGCTGCCGTGATTCTCAGAGTAGAAATCTACTTCAGGGTTGGCTTGCGGACGTGGACGTGATTGACTACGTGTAGCCATGGCATCTCCTTCGTAGATGCTTTGGTTAGAGGCGCGTTGGTGTTATCAGCACCAGCGCGTCTCGCTTAGTTCTTAATGTTTTGACTCTGCAACAATCAGTCGGGAATCACGATAGTACTTTTCGTATAGACCTGTCTTTCTCGCCCCCAAAGGGCTGCCCTAAATGGCACAGCTTGATGCCGCCTAGAACTTTCCAGCGGCATCGACCTTGGCTCTGTTGCTCGAAGTCTTGGAATAGCCAAGGTAAATTTGGGTCGTTTCCAAACTCTTATGCCCCAACCAGTTCTGGATATCGAGTAGGTTGATTCCGCTCCGCAGCCACCTGGTCGCTGCTGTCTTGCGGAGGCGATGGAGGTAGTGCTTTTCGCAAACAGGCCGATCCGCGCATGAGACCTTGACCTTCCCACGCTCGTGGTATTTGCCTTCAGCTATTTCCGTCTCGCATTGCCCGCAGTTTAGTCCCGCCCGCTTCGCGACAACTTTGAACTTCCGTAGGAAGTGACCTTCAGGATCTCCGTTCTCATTCGTGAATAGCCACCGACTCGTTGCGCTCTTTTTGCGGGCCCTCAGCATATCGAGCAATTCGCTGGTCAGCGGCACTGCCCGCTCTTCGAAGGACTTTGGCACGAATCCGACATCCTTCTTCGGCCTAACGGTGTAGGTGCCTTCATCAAAATCGATATCGTCCCATTCCGCGTATTGAACCTCCTGCTCTCGGCAGCCGGAGTGAACGAAGAACAGGTAGCGGATATATTCCTCGGCCTCCATCTCTCCGAAAAGCTTCTTTAATTCTTCCGAGGAGTACGGTTTCGCGGTCACCTTCTGAAGCCGGGGCATCTTGACGAGTTTCGTTGGGTACGTGACGCCGGTCTCTTTTGCAAAGTGTTTCAGCAGGAAGCAAACGATCAGCAGCCGGTTGTGAATCGTCTTTGGCGCGTAGTCTTCGTCTTCCAGGGACTGTTTGTAGCCGTCGAGGACTTTGGTAGTGGCGGCTTCATCGATGAACCGTACTGAATGCGGCAAGTATTTCAGGAATTCCGTCAGGCCAGTGGTATAAGCCTGGACGCTCTTTGGGCGCAGACCACGGTTAAAGTTGAGGAATTCCTCGACTGCGGTTTTGACGGTTTTCCGATTGACGTTTGCGGCATTCGCAGCCTCGGCTACGGTGAGGCCACGCGCTTGGGCATTAAGAATGGTCCCGATGTTAGCGGCGGCTTGTTGGGCCTCCTCGACAGTATCGTAGGGCTGGCTCCAGGTTTGCTTTTTACGCACGTCAGTGTAGCGGACGTGGAATTTAGCGCCCTTAGGCGGTCGGCCCCGGCCAATGGCCCGGTAACGCCAGGTCCCGCCGTCCTTGATCCTGAAGTAGACGCTCGCCACGATTTCCTCCAAACAAATCGAGGAAAACAGTAGCACGGCAGTAGCAAACCGTAAATAGTACCACTTTACTAGGTAAAAATAAGATGGCGGAGAGGGGGGGATTCGAACCCCCGTCACCCTTTTGGGGTGAAACTGCTTAGCAGGCAGCCCTGTTCGGCCACTCCAGCACCTCTCCGCAGACAGCCGAAGCCATGGAAGGGCAACCTGCGCAAAAGTATAGCACGCTGTTTACACCGCGGGCGTCGCGCCCGCGGCCTCGAGCGCATAGTTACGACTCAGGCGGGCGATAGTTTGGGTCCGGCACTGAGACGCTGATGCAAGAGAAGCGCGGCACGAAGCACTCGCGAATCGCGGCCGAGGTCGGCGGTCAACTGCAAACCGAGCGGAAGGCCGCTCGCCATTGGCATTGGAATCGATACTGCTGGAGTTCCCAGGGCCGTCCAGGGCGCGTTCATCCTGGGATCGCCCGTCGTGGATAAGCCCAGGGGCGCCGGCCCCGGCGCGGCGGGAGTGAGAATTACCGGGGTGGACTTGAAAATCGCCGCGAAACGGACTCTGCTGTCGGCGATGAAACGCCTGGCCTTATTGTATCGCTCCGGGGGAATCTTCAGGCCATCGCGAACCAAATTCGCCAGAGGCTGATCGAGCCGGTCCCCAAACTCCTTCAAGCGTGGCTCATGGAATCGGGAGCCTTCATAGGCCTCTAGCACGTCGCCCGCTTCGTTGAGCTTTTTAAGCAGGTCCGCAATATCAACCGCCTTGATCGTGATGCCCGCGCGGCCTAGAAGCGTGATTGCCTGTCGAAATGCATTTGCCATCTCGGGATCGCACTCGGGTATGGGGTCAGGAGCCGCGAACGTAAATTGCTCTTCGCCGCCCGCAGAGTGCCCAAGCGCTTTCCAGAGGGCAATCATGTCAGCCGGCGTGTGCGTATAGAGGCCAAGTGTATCCAGGCTCTTGGCTAGCGGCAGCACGCCCTCCATGGGCAGAAGGTCGTGGGTCGGCTTGAATCCGGTAACCCCGCAAAAGGAAGCGGGCCGAAGCATCGAACCTCGCGTCTGTTCACCGATCGTGAACGGCACCATGCCCGCAGCGACCGCCGCAGCCGAACCGCTCGAGCTTCCTCCAGGCGTGTGGTTCAGGTTGCGGGGGTTTCGCGTGGGTCCTGGGGTTCGGTAGGCGAAGGCGGTGGTTACCGTTTTGCCGAGAAGAATGGCCCCGCGGCCACGCATCTCCCGAATGATGGCAGCGTCTTCGGTCCCCACGCGCCCTTTGTAGAGTGGCGAGCCATATTCGGTTGCCATGCCCTTTGTCTCGACAATGTCTTTCACTCCGAACGGAATTTCCGATAGCGGTCCGTCCGCCGTAGGCCGTTCGGGCTGCACCTGCACCCAGGCATGAATCGAGGGCTCGAGTTCGCGAATGCGTTGCAGGCACTGCTCCAATCCCCGCTTCCGGGCGTCCCGATCCGCCTGAATCCAATCGCTGAAGGTTTCCAAGCGTGACGATTCTTTCTGAGCGGCCCTTCCGGACGGCTCGGCGGCGAAGTTTGTAATACCCGCCGCGG
>QHYQ01000162.1 GCA_003224175.1 Acidobacteriota bacterium | reverse complement strand
GATGCGCTGAGCGCAAAACTCGGAACTTGCAACGAACTTGCAACGAGCAGGCAAGGGCTCGCGAACTGAAAATGAGCAACGCCTTAGTTCTCAATCGGATAAGATGGAGCCGAGGGCCGGGATTGAACCGGCGACCTGACGATTACGAATCGTCTGCTCTACCAGCTGAGCTACCTCGGCCTTGTTTCGTATCCTACTCGGTCTAATTCACTTTTTCAACTTGGCCGAGCGCTCCACTACTCACTGAATGCGCAATTGTCCCCGTCTTGTCCCCGTTCTGCCCAGCCAGGTACACTTCGAGCTTGCTGGCCGCCTCTTTGAGATCGCGCCCGGAGACGATGTTGTAGCGCTCAAAGACAGCCCGCGTCTTGTGGCCGCTTATGGCCATCGCCACACGCTCAGGGACGCTGGCACGCACGAGGTTGCGCAGGCCAGTACGCCGTAGATCATGGAACAGTAGCCCGGCCAGGCCTGCCCGTCTGCATGTCGATTTCCAGGCTTTGTAGAAACTGCGAACGCGCTGGCCGTCCTGCGTGAAAATGAACTCAGCGTGTGGGTCTCTCTCGCGCTCGATTTTGAGCATCTCCAGCAACTCGCCAGTGAGCGGGACTGTGCGGGGATCATCATTCTTGGTCGTGCCAGGGTCAAGCCTGATCTCACTGTCGAGGAAGTTGACGTTATCCCAGCGCAACCCGAGAATTTCGCCGAGTCGCATGCCGCTGTGGTAGGCAACGGCCAAGATCGGGCGCAGATGCATAGGCAATTCCTGGCGCAGCTTCTGATAGTCGGCATGTTCGAGGAAGCCCTTGCGCGGCGGGGCTTCCTTCAACATGGGAAAGTGAGGAACGTGGCGCAGCTTCCCATCTTCGACAGCCAAATTGAACATGCGGCGCAGGAGGGCGAGCGAACGGTTGATGGTGCCATTAGCTGCACCTTCCTCTTGCCGCTTCCTAATGAATTTGCGCACCGCATCGGTAGTGACGTAGGCCGCCCGGTACCCGCTGAAAAAACTGTCCAGGTGCGAAATGCCAATGATATAGGGCTTCCCCGTCTTGTCCTTCCTGAGCCACTTCCGCTTGTTCGCGGCATAGTCGGCCAGAAGCGCGTCGCGCATCTGTTCGTAGGTGAGGCGAGCCGCGTGAGGGGGCAAGGCGATTCCGGCGACGACTTCGCTGAGACGCTGCCGGAGAAGCCGCTCAGCCACTGGCTTGCGGTCCGAATGGGAGCTTTCGCGGATCTGGCGTCGATGCGCAAAGAATTGAATCCACCAAATGCGACCACGCCGCCAGATGCGGCCCTCGCCGCGCGCGCGGCGGGTCTGCGTTTCCACCTCGACGTTAGACAGCAACATAGTTTATCCCTCCAAAATATCTAGTCCCTTTACGCTCTTAAACCAATCCTTCGGCCAGTGCCAGCCAGAAAGCCACCTCGCCGTGGCTGTCGCCGGAGCTTTACCGAGCATCAGAGCCGCAAAAGATTTAGAAAAGAACTCAATCCGTTTGTCGTCGCTTTTCTGGCGGGTTGTTTGTGGGTAGTTCCACAAGCGCTTAGCCTTCAAAACCTCTTCGACCCAGGAGGAAGAAATTGCGAGCGGAAGTAGGTACCATGCCACAGGATGACCGGACTTGGTGATCTCTTTTATTTTGGCGGCAGTATCAAGCGAAGGTTGGTTCATGTTCCCCAAATAGATCGCTTTCGTGGTCGGGATAGGTACACGACGAGCCGAACTGCGAAGTCCGATTGCCCATGTTCTCATTTCCCGAAAGACATCATCAATTTCCTCAAGATGCTTGGCCTGATTTAGTTGCTGCCAAACTTGGGGCCTACCCGGCACGGGAGGGAAATAAACGTACCCTTCGCGCTTCAGCGTGCCGCTTATTTTCCCCAGCATTCCTTCTATCTCCCCTTGCTCTTTGCTTCCAGGGTAAACGAGCGTCGTGGCTGCCTTTAGAGTGGGCTTCGGCTTCCTCATCGGCACCTCTCGCTCGCCTACGTGCGCTATTTCAGTAGGCCCCCACTCAACTCGCTGAAGCTGTCCAGGATAGCTGTCACGCAGTCCGTAAAGCAGGCAGGCCCACTGTGTGGCGTGAATTCTTAGCAGTTCTACGTCTGTCGATTTAGGGCCGGGCCGTGGCATGATCTCGAATTCGTTAAAAAAATAGCATGAATTTGACACAATGTCAACCTATGCGATATGCTGCCAGCAATGGAAAACGAGCGAATGCTGTTCGACAGGAAATCGGCCGCTGCCACCATCGGCATTTCGATTCGGGGTCTCGACTACTTGATCTCGACCGGTAAACTCCGTGTGCGCCGGCTGGGCAAGCGCGTGCTCGTGCCGCGAGCCGAACTTGAGCGTCTAGTAGCGAAAGATCAGCCGCGCATCGTGCCGGAGGCCGAGCGTGGTCAGTGAGAGTGAATCCCTGGAACGCCGCCCTCCGCTACGCCGCGCGGGACTGGCGCGTGTTGCAGATGCACGGTAAGGGTGCTGACGAGCGCCCACGGCCTAAAGGACGCGACCAGGGACCCGGCCACTATTCGCAATTGGTGGGGCGCTGGCCCCGCGAGCACGGCAAGTTACCGCCGAGACTGGAAGCGCGGACAGCCTGCAGTTCTTGCCCAAATGCGCTGGGGCGCGTGCGCGTGCGGCCACGCATTCCTCCTATTTCACTCTGAAAACGAAGGTTACGATTGAGCCGAGAGATGGGCGAAATCTGCCGCTTAGAAGAGCTGGGGCTTCCAAGAATGATCGTCGCCAATGGAAAGCGGATGTTCCCTTGCCCGGTCTGCGCGGCCCCCCGTGAGGTCCGCCTGACTAAAAAGAACAAGCCCTACGTCGTGTGCGATCCATGCGGGATTCAAGTATTCATCCGGGGGCCTGCCGGGATCGCTGCCTTCGACAGATTGGTTGACCGGGCCAGCGGCGAGGACCTTTGGACGAGGCTTCACGAGATGGAGCGGCGCTACTACCTGAAATGCCCGAAGTGTGGGTGTCGCTTCTGGATCGACCCGGAGCTAGTAAAGACAAGTATTTTCGACGGAAGCCTGCAGGGATTCCGGTGCCCACAGGAGGACTGCGGCGCAACAGTGGCATGGGGGGAGAAGCAATGAGGATCACTGTTGTCGGGGCAATTCTGATCATAGCAGCGGCCCTAGCTGCCCTTCTTGTGGTCCGCGCCTTGGTTGAGAAGCGCAATCGCGGCCCTCAGCAAAACGAGGCTCAGTAGGTCCAGCCCGAGCCTGAATTGAGGCCAACCAAAAAGCGCAAGCTTGGGCGCTCGCTACTGCGAAGGCGTAATGCTGCGGGAGAGCCAAGTCGCGAGTGCCAACCGTTCAGAGTTGCTCGGAACCATCGCCACCGCTGTAGAAAGCCTGCCCTAAGTTTACCTGGAGTAGGAGTTTCGCCCAGACATAATTCACCTTACTTTTTCTGCTCGTGTTTGCAAGTATCGCGCACCCCGCCCGGCTAACCCAACCGCTTGTCATCCGGCAGGATGACTACGTCGAGTAAAACTAAACGCACAAACAGCCGCACTCGATAGAAGATGCCTTAGAGTGCGGAACAGACAAACTTTTGTGCTGTTTCCAGATGTCCTGTACTGATTTTTCTTGCTCCGCATATCGCCGCTTGGGCATTCCGTGACGTAACGTACGTACGTAACGTTGGCATTCTCTTGCTTCGCCTTGAAGCCCCGAGTAAAGAGCGTGCAAGCTATTGGCGGAGGGCAGCGAGTCGAGAGTTGGCCGATGGCTAGAAGATGAGCATCTCCTAATTCTTAGAATGCAGGTTGTAGAAGCGTGCCGAAGCTTTGCTGAGCCCTTTTGGCGTGACCTAGTGGGCCAATCAATTGAGGGGGATCTGACCCGAAGGGCCGGGATGCGCCGGAAGGCAACCCTTTCTACACGCCTCCGGTATAGCTTCCAGGAAGGGCGCTTTTCGTTCCCGACCGCTGAAAGCTGGTCACAAGGGATGTTGTCACTGCTATCAGCACTCTTCTTGAGATCGCGCTCTTGTCGCCAAGCTTTCAGCGTCGGGACGCATGCTTAATATTCTTGGGCCTTTTCCGACGGCCCTTTCGTAACGCACGAAGCCTTGTCTGCAAGAGGTACCGAGATGATAATTAGTCGCCCCGGGCTGCACGGCCTACATGCTTGTCTGAAAGGAGCGATTCTTGGCTCAGCGACCGATCTTCGCAGTAGCTGTTCTCGTTTGTCTCAGGCTCGCGCTCGGGGCCTGGTCCCAGGAAACACAAACCCAAAGAAAACCAGGCGATACACGTAGTCCGGAAGAAATCAGCGAACTGAAGCGCAAGGCTGAGGCAGGTAATACGAAAGCGCAGTTCACGCTCGGACTGGCCTATCTATTCGGTGAGGGAGTGTCCCGCGATTACGCTGAAGCGGCGAAGTGGCTAACCAAGGCGTCCGAGCAGGGGAACGTGGATGCCAAAGTCAATTTGGCCAACCTGTATCAGTACGGACTCGGTGTACCCAAAGACGAAGCGAAGGCGGTCGAACTCACGCGAGTCGCTGCAGAGGCGGGCGATGCGAGCGCACAGTTCAATCTCGGCGTGAAGTATGCCAACGGACGCGGAGTTCCGCTGGACAACAAGGAAGCGGCGAAGTGGTTCAGGAAGTCAGCCGAGCAGGGAAACGCAATGGGCGAGTGGGCCCTAGGTAGAGGCTACTCGAACGGACTGGGCGTTCCGCATGACGACTCAGAAGCAGTCAAGTGGTATCGGGTTGCTGCTCAGCAGGGATTGAAAGAGGCTCAGCAAGACCTCGGATATCTGTACTACATCGGCCGAGGAGTCCCGCAAGACTACACGGCGGCACGCGAATGGTTTGAAAAAGCGGCGCGACAGGGGGTCACAGTTGCGCAGAAGAATTTGGCAGTGATTTACGACCAGGGATTGGGCGTCCCGAAAGATGGAAAGGAAGCAGCTAAGTGGTATCTCAAGCCCGCGCAAGAAGGCGATGCGGAAGCGCAGAACAGATTGGCACACCTGGTTCTGGCAGGCAAAGCCACTCCGGGAAGACAGCCAGCAGAGGACGGTGCGGAAGCGGCGCAGTGGTTTCGTAGATCCGCCGAGCAGGGCAACGCGGATTCGGAGGATTCGCTAGGGGCACTGTACCTCGGCGGTTTAGGAGTAGAAAAAGACGCTGCGACGGCGGCCCAGTGGTTCCGAAGGTCCGCGCAGAGAGGCAATGCAGCGGGCGAAACCCACCTAGCGATTCTTTACCTGACCGGCTTGGGAGTCGACAAGGACGTGAACCAAGCGAAGGAATGGTTCACGCGAGCAGCAGAGAAGGGGAATGCTCAAGCGCAGCAGAACCTTGGCTCTCTGTATGGCAACGGAACTGGCGTGGCGATGGATTATGTGACCTCTTACATGTGGTTATCTCTTGCCGAACTGAACGGTGACAAGAATGCACGCCAGGGGCTCGACTTCTTGAAAACCAAAATGTCGGACACACAAATCGCCGATGCGTCACGCCGAGCGCAAGAATGGCTATCCACCCACTCAAAGCTCCCAAAATAAGCCTCGGACTCAGGTCGATCCTGGACCAATGGATGGCAGGTCTTGCTGTTGAGAAATCCCCATCTCACCAGCAACTCCCTGGCAAGACTTACCGGAAGTGATCCGAAAGGATGTGATTTGGGCACACGAAGAACCGAAGCGATTGCCCACACAGAATGTGCGGATTAGGAAAGCGGTCGCCGCAATCCTTTCGGCACAGGTGGTCATTCCTCAGGTGGATCACAGTGGACCACAATGGCTGCTTTAGTTTAGTTCTTACTCGGGTCTTCATCGGATCTGCTTGAAAACCAGATCTATAGCGCGCGGGATTTCCTTCAGTGCTTCTACGCGGAGGCTCTGGAAGCGTCGCACTGCTGGGTTGTTTTGAGCCTCTTCCCAGCGCAGCTCCAGGAATTGCTTCAGTGTGGATTCCAAGTTGTTTTAGTCGATCATTCTTCAGCACCATGTTCCAAAATGCTAGGCTCTCGTCGCTGCGCAATTCAACCAGTGGTGGTTCAAATGTCTCAGAGGTCAAGAACTGCCACCAGCCTGGGTCGCGCACTAATGGAGTCAGTGGCTGCGGCAGCGGGCTGCCAAATTCGTCGTCCCATTTCCGGAGAATTGCCAGCATTTTTTCATTCTGCGCATCCTTCCAGACGGCGTCGTACGATGGCAAGGTCTGCTTGTAAAGCCGGGAGACGGCCCTCTGCACGGAGCGCGTCAGGAACTTCGTCTGCCCTGCCGCTTCCAGGTTCGTCCAGAAGTTCAAGTCGAAAGCCAACGGTCGTTCCCGTTTTTGGATCTGAGGTAGAGTCCTGAAAAGCTGTTCGTGAAGGGGGCCGTATGCTTTCTGAGATAATTCCTTCTGGGCTTTGCGGCGATCTTGCAAGACGAGCAAAATATAGCCGGAGACAAACCCCGAGACGAGTCCAGACAATAGACCACCAATGAAGCTAGGGGAGAGCATTCGGCTGGCACATTTCGGGGCACAGTATAGCCCGAACTTGCCAGTCTTGTGGTGAAGAGCGCTCGGCCACAAGCCGTACTTGCCAAAAGGGTTGTTAGAGCCCCATCCCAAAATCATTGATCCGGTAAGGCTGGTTGCACCATTCTAGCTTTGCCCGAAAGCACATCCTTTCGCATCGCTCCGGCTGTTGGTGTCCCTGCGTAGGTCAGCAGGTAATGCCGTTGTAGAGGCGTCCACACCCGCTCGTAGCGATAGGCGCAGATCGCCGCCACGCTCAGCAGAGCGACGAAAAACGCCGCGATGGTCCACACCGCCTTGTCGCTCGGCCAGTCGCCCGCATATCCTTCT
>QHYQ01000161.1 GCA_003224175.1 Acidobacteriota bacterium | reverse complement strand
CCATTTTCCTACGGCAGATGCGCTCCTGGAGCGCCTTAATCAATTTAGCTCGCCGGCGCATCGCCGCCTGATTTTCGAGGAGCTTTTCCTTTACCAGCTGAGCCTCGCGTTGCGCAAGAAAGAAGTGGAGCGACATCCGGGCATTTCCTTTCGTCTTCGCGAGCCACGCGTGCGCGAAGCGCTGAAGCGGATTCTGCCTTTCAAACCAACGGGGGCCCAGAAACGAGTTCTCGCTGAGATTGCCGCAGACTTGGAGAAGCCCACGTCCATGCATCGACTGCTGCAAGGTGATGTGGGTAGCGGAAAGACGATCGTCGCGCTCGAAGCCGCCACAATCGTCATCGAGAACGGCTATCAAGCCGCGCTAATGGCGCCCACGGAAATTTTAGCGGTGCAGCACTTCCTTTCGGCACGCCGCATCTTCGCGGCTTCGGGTTACGACGTTGAGCTGCTGATCAGCGGCCTGAAGGCGCAAGAGAAGCAGGGAATCCTGGAGCGCATGCGCGCCGGCGAAGCGCAATTTGTAGTGGGGACACATGCCTTGCTCGAGGAGCCGGCCGGATTCGCGCGCCTGGGGCTGGTGATTGTTGATGAGCAGCACCGGTTTGGAGTCATGCAGCGTAAGCGCCTAATGGAAAAGGGCGTGGCTCCGGACGTACTGGTAATGACCGCGACGCCGATTCCGCGAACTTTGGCACTCACGCTTTATGGCGATCTCGACGTTTCTGTAATCGACCAGATGCCTCCCGGGAGGACGCCCATCGAGACTCGCTGGTCTGCACCGGAACATCTGCCGGGCGTGTGGGATTTTGTGGCGCGCGAGCTGAAGAAGTGCCGCCAGGTTTATGTCGTTTATCCGGTGATCGAGCAATCCAAATCAAACGAAGCTCAGCTTTCACTCAAATCGGCGATCGTCGAATTCGAACGCCTGCAGAAGTCCGTGTTTCCTCGAATGCGGGTGGGCCTGTTGCATGGCCGAATGAAGAGCGAGGAAAAAGAGCGAGTGATGGAAGCCTTTCGGCGCGGCGACCTGCAGATCCTCGTTTCCACAACGGTGATAGAGGTTGGTGTTGACGTCCCCAACGCCACTGTCATGGTGATCGAGCATGCGGAACGCTTTGGCCTCTCGCAACTTCACCAACTGCGCGGGCGGATCGGCCGCGGCGGGGAAAAGAGCACGTGTCTTTTGATTGCCCCCAAAAATCTCCCTGATGATGCCCGCGAACGCCTGGAGACCATGGTGGCGACAAGCGACGGTTTCGCTATTGCCGAAGCGGATCTGAGATTGCGCGGGCCGGGCGAATTCTTCGGCACCCGCCAGCACGGGTCGCTGGGCTTTCATATTGCCAACCCTCTGCGCGATCGCGAACTGCTCGAACTGGCCCGCCATGAAGCTTTTTCGTTGCTCGAGAATCCAGAAGAAGAAGAGGAGCGTCTGCATCTCTTCCAAACGCTCGATCCGGAATGGCAACGGCGCTATCAGCTTGCGTCCGTGGGTTAGAACGCGCCAAGGGCGAGAGGCTTCGAACGGAGTTGGAGGCCATGTGCGAGTGATCGCCGGAAAATATCGCAGCCGCCGCCTGCAAACTCTGCGAGGAACAGCTCTGAGGCCCTCCAGTGACCGCCTGCGGGAGACTCTCTTCAACATCCTAGGCGCGGCCATCGAAGGCGCGATCTTCGTGGATCTCTTTGCGGGGTCGGGCGCCGTGGGCATCGAGGCGCTCAGCCGTGGCGCGTATGGAGCCGTTTTCGTGGAGAATCACGCCGCCAGTGCCGCGCTGATCTCTCGGAATTTGGCGTCGCTGGGGATTCCCATGGCAGCGCACGTTGCAAAGCGTAAGACATTCGCAGGAGCCGCGGAAATTCTTCGAATGGACGCGATGGATGCCCTCGAGTGCCTGGCCGAAGGCGGAGCGCGCGTTGACTTCCTCTTCGCCGATCCGCCTTATGCGAAAATCCGCGCCTACAAAGAGATTCTTGCATTCCTTGGGGAATCGGAGCTGCTCGCCCGAAGCGGCCGGGTCATCGCGGAACATCGACGCAACAGCGATCTTCCGAACATCGCGGGTCACCTGGAACGGACGCGCCTCGTGGAGCAAGGAGAAACAGCCTTGAGCTTCTACAAGCCGATACTCGCGGCCTAAAGTCTTTCATAGCTGCGGGGAAGCGCAGGGCCCTTGGTTTGAATCTGCCTCAGAAATGATTCCGTAGTCCGCGAAAACTGGAAACGATCAGGAGTTTTCCGGTGCCGCTCTGCAGTTCAGCGTTCTCGTTATTCCAAGTTGAGGGATGGGGAACAAAGGCAGCATTGAGTCCAGCCTGCAAAGCGGGGTTGATCTCTTCCAGCGCACTGCTGCCGATCAACCACGCGTGCGACTTGACCACATGATGTTTATCGATCAAATCCCGGTACACGTGGATGCTTTTATCCGCCACAATTTCGATAGAATCAAAAAAACCCTGCAATCCGGAGCGCTCGACCTTGGCCGCTTCTTCCGCGGGTTCTCCTTTGGTGAAGAGAATCATCCTGTGGCGGCTGGAGAGATAGGCTAGGGTTTCCGGCACGCCATCGAGTACGCGCGGCGGCGTGTGCTCGAGATCGGCAACCATAGAAGCCACTTCCTCGAGCGCGCTCCGCTGGGCCAGACCGCCGGCCAGTTTCATGTAGCTTTGCTCGAGCGATCGAGCGAAGCTGCGCACGCCATATCCATGCTGCTGAATATTGTGCCGCTCAGTTTCATTCAGGATATGCCGTGCGTATCCGCGGGCGTAACCGAAAGGCTCGACCAGCGAGAAAAACCGCTCCAGCGTATGCTCAAAAAAGACGTTACTCTCCCAAAGAGTATTGTCCGCATTAACGAGCAAAGTTAGCCGCCGCATGCCCGCACCTGTAATTGGCGGAAATCTTGCGGCGGCCTCATCCTGCTTTCGTTTGCCTCAAATCTAAGTCCCTCCGGCAGGCTGCGGGCGCTAGTCGCATGAAGTCGCCTTGCTCTTCAAGGCATTCTCGAACAGCATTGTACTGCGGTTCGCGGGAAACCAAGATGAGATGGTTACGCGGGTACAGGAAGAAATTCGTAACGTTCAATACGCGCAGCCACTCCGCGCGTTTGCCGCTGCGTTTCGACCCGTATGACCCGGCCGAAGCAATGAATATTAACGTCGCGCGTCATGGTGATTTCTTTAGGCAAGGTGAGCACGAATTCGATGGGGATACCGGTCTCTAGCTCTTCCTCAGTCCAAAAATACAATCCACGAAAACTGACGTCCCGGGTTTCTCCCCGTTTTTCTACAGAACCTGAAGGATTATGCAAGCATAGGGTGAGAGGAAGCGCCATAGTGAAACGCCGTGAGGCGCGGCGTTCAGTGGGGTCGGCCATTTCTCCCCCGGGGCGAGGGCATCCAAGTTCAACAGAAAGCTAACATCTAAGAGTAAATCCACAACGGAAAAGCGCGAGATCCGCCTTTCCACGCGTATCCCGACCGAGGCTGCGCAGAGAGGATGCCTCTGCTTCGAGGTTGGGTGGCTAGTCGTGCTTCTCGCTACCCAGTGGCGCAAGTAACCTTCCGCATGCGCGAAGAATGCGCCGATAAGGCCAGCTGACGGGGCGAGTTTCCTGAAAAAAGATCTCACCTTCACGCGGACTCCCATAAAACCAGCGGGCGAGTAATGCCAGGTGATCTTCCAGATCTCGAATTGTAAGCGTGCCGGAGGCTGCTCGCTTAAGATTCGCTTCATCAGGCGTCGGCACCGGCTCGAGCAATTCGCGAAGGATCTGTTCCGCAGATCGGGGCTGGCCAGCCAATTCTCCAAATCGGAGGACGAAGGGGTCTGCGATCTGTCCGCCACGCACCGTGAAGAGCGCAATCGCGTTTTCCGGCGCCGCCCGCACGAGGACTATCGCATGGAGTTGCTCGATAGGACGAACCAGCTCCGGCAGATCTCGGCGCAATTGCTGGACTTTTTCCAGGCGTTTGTGCAACGCGGAGGCGTGCTCGAAATCGAGTTGTGCGCTCGCTAATTCGCGCTCTTGGGCCAGCGCATCCGCGAGAGAGCCTCCGCCGGAGCGCAAGAAGGCGGCGGCGCGGCTGACCTCATCGCTGTACTCCGCGAGGGTACATCCGCCGAAGCACGGCGCGAGACACATCTTCATTTCCGAATAGATGCATCCAGGAAACTCCGGATCACGCCGGATTTTGATTTGGCAGCGCCGGATACGAAATAGGTCGAGCCAGGATTCGAGGAAGCCTTCGGCGACGCGACGCGTGATAAACGGGCCCAGGCATAGACCTTCCGCCCCCAAACGGCGAGTGATATAGGCCCGCGGGTAAGGGTTCGTCAGGTTCAGCTTCACAAAAGCGGGCGCATAGAGATGCAGCCGCTGGCGATAGTTCGTGGGCCACAGAATTCGTGCCTGCTGCCAATGCACCAGGGCCTGCTCAAACCGAGAAGCCGTGACTCGAAAACGAATCGCTTCGGCATAGTGCCTTAGGTTGAGGCGCTTGGAGCTCGCGTCCCGCTCGGACAGCAAAAGGCGTAAGCGCCGCCTCAAGTCGGCGGTGCGCAGAAGCACGGGCCGAGCGCCTGCGAGGGCTTCATGCGGCTCGATCCGAACGACTGCGGGACGCGAGGGCAAGCTTTCGAAAAAGTCTTCTGCCCGCGCGGGGTCAAATTTGATTTCGCGCTCGAACTCCATCAGGGATCAGCATACACGCGCGAAGCTCACGTGCCCAAGGCGGCGCGCAATCGCTGATAGGTGGTCGTGAGTTCCTCAGGTTGAACTCGCGTTTCACCTACCGTAGTCATGAAATTCGTATCGCCGATCCAGCGGGGCAGAACGTGCAGATGCAAGTGCCCGGCGATGCCGGCTCCTGCCGCCCGTCCGATGTTCATCCCGAGGTTGTATCCGTCGGGGTGATACAGGGTTTCGAGCGCCTGTTCGATCCGTTGCGCCAGAGCCATCATTTCGGCGAGAGTCTCCAACTCGGAAGCCGCGAGCGTGGCCTGGTGAGCGTAAGGAACCACCATGAGATGGCCCGAGGTATACGGGTAGCGGTTCAGGATCACGAAAGTTTTTCGGGAGCGCAAGACAATTAGGGATTGGGAATCATCGCGAGCGTCCGCGGCGGCGCAAAAAATGCAGCGCTCGTCCTTGACGCCAGCGGCGACATAGCGATACCGCCAGGGACTCCAGAGATAATCCATAATGGCGGAGACTACTGAGAGGGCGCTTGAGGACGAGCAGCAGCGGCAGCGGCCGCAGCTTCGCCGTTCACAAAATCCTTAAGTTCCTTGCTGGGCTTGAAAAAGGGGATGCGCTTAGGTGGAACCTCCACCTTGGCGCCTGTCTTCGGATTGCGACCAATACGGCCGCGACGCTGGCGAGTGCGGAAGCTGCCAAAGCCGCGGATTTCAATTTTGTCGCCAGTTTGCAATGCCTGGATGATGGAATCGAAGATGGTTTCGACAATCGCTTCGGATTCCTTGCGGGGCAACTCGGTGGCTCGTATGACCTCTTCGACCAGATCGGCCTTGGTCATGGTCATCTCATTCATCGCAGTCAATTCCCCCCCCATAATCCAACCTCCGGGCCGTTACCGAACCTAACATAAGCCGTTTCCGCCCCGGGGCTGTCGCAGTAAATTAAACCTAAAGAAAAGCCGCGGAGCCGACAGTATCATACGTTCCGTGGGCTAGAGACTCTCGCGCTTGGCCAGAAGCGCATCTCCAATCGTCGCCGTCGGGGAGGATTTGGATGACCTATACTCCTCCATTTCCCGACGCTCGGTGTGACGCACTGCCGCTCGATAACTCAGGCCAATCTTGTGCTGATCGGGATTGATCTTTACAATCTTGAAATCGTACTCACGACCTGGCGCAAGGACGGAAACGGAAGCGCCTTGCTGCTGAGGCTTCTTTTCCTTTTCCCTCCCGCGACGATCCTCGATTTCCGAGATGTGACAAAGGCCTTCGATTCCATCCGCCAATTCCACGAACGCTCCGAATGTCGTCAACCGGGAAACCTTGGCGTGAACGACCTCGTTGAGTTTATGAGCCGCAAACCAGTTTGCCCAGATATCGTTCAGTTGCTTGATACCCAGAGAAACGCGCCGGTGGACGGGATCGATCTTCAGGACCTTCGCTTGTACTGTGTCGCCCTTCTTCAATGCTTCCGCAGGATCCTTTATCTTTCCGGTCCAGCTGATGTCGCTGACATGAATCAGCCCGTCGAAGCCCTCCTCGATTTCCACGAAGGCGCCAAAATCGGTGAGATTGCGGACCTTTCCTGTAATTTGGGAGCCTACCGGATATTTCTGAGCGAGCTCCACCCAAGGGTCAGGTTGCGCTTGCTTCATGCCAAGGGAGATGCGTCTTTGTTCAGGATGTAGCTCAAGAACCACCACTTCTGCCGCATCACCAACTTGCACCAATTTCGACGGGTGCTGCTTGCGCTTCGACCAGCTCATTTCGGAAACGTGCACAAGACCCTCAACGCCCGAATCGAGTTCCACGAAGGCGCCATAATCGGCGACCCCGAGCCGATATCTACGAATACGCCGTAACTGGTAATGCTCTTGACGGTTCCGTGGAAGATCTGGCCTTCCGTGATTGATTCCATCAATTTTTGCCGCTGCAACTTCTGCTCATCTTCCAAAACCGCGCGCCGGCTGACCACCACATTGCCGCGCTTTCGATTGAGCTTCAGAACGCGGATCTGGATGTCACGATCTTTCCACTCTTCCAGCTCATGCACGGGGCGGAGGTCAACCTGAGAGGCGGGCAAGAATGCCCGCACGCCTACATCAACGACCAAGCCTCCCTTAACACGGTCGACGATGCGCCCGGTCAGCATGGACTTATCGTGATAGGCCTTGTCCAGATTGGCCCACACTCGACGCCGGCGGGCGCGTTGGTAGGAAACGACCAGGTAACCGTCTTTATGCTCTCCGGTAAGCTGAACTTCAATGTTTTGTCCCGGGTCGAGCCGAATCGGCTGATCGGCTTCCATGAATTCGCCTGCGGGAATCAACGCCTCGGTCTTGCCGCCAATATCCACAACGGCGCCAACGTCTGCAATCGCTACCACTCTGCCTTCAACAATCTCCCCTTCGGTGGGCGCCTGTTGAGGGACAGCATACTGGTCCATCAATTGATTCAGTTCTTCACTGGAAGGCGAGGTCGCCTCTTCCGCCGGCACAGATATTTCAGTAGTGGAATTTTGCGAGACAGAAGCCAAATCTCTGGGCCCCTTGAAATCCAGTGTATTCGCCGAACCGTTTGCCACCGAGGACGTATCACTTGCCGGAGTGGCGTTATTTTCCTGGCCAACTGGCTCCGAGTCGCTATCGGAGCTCGGTTCAACCGAGGCGTGCGCGTCCGACTCCGATGCGTGAGCAGCCGCAACCGACGCTGGCGCGCCGGAAAGGTCGCTGCCTGGCGTATCGTAATCGGGAAACATCCTACGGGCCTCCTAGGGAATAGTTTGCCCCCTCGTCTGGCGAACTCCCTTACGGAATCCCGCTCATGGAGCTTAGAGCAAGGAAGGAAAAACCACTCCGCTACTTATCAACCGCGATCATACCGGCTTCTGCAAGTTATGTCAATGAAACCAGTGGGTTGCTCTGGGTTGCTGCGCTTTCTTAGGGGAGCCGCATCAGGAACGGAAGCGACCGGCGTGGCGGATCTCCCGACGATAATCCGGCGCAAAAATCTCCACCGTGCGACACATCTCGTAAAGCCGCGAGCGCACTCGCTGACCCAAACGGTCGACGAGCGTGTCCTCGTGTGACGCCGTGATTTTTTGGCCTCGAGCCGTGGGCGAGATGGCCGGATCGTTTTCGGCGCGATCCAGATAATTGGTTGTCAGCAGCGTGACTCGATTCTCGTTATATCTTTTATTCAGAATGTGTCCAATGGTGTCGAGCGCCCACTGAGAAGGCTTGCTTGCGCCGAGATCATCAAGCAACAGAATTTCTGCTTTGAGTACTGGCTCCAGCACGCCCATTTCGCTGACAGGATGGTCGGGATCGTAGCTGGCTTGAAGCTCTTTCAGCAATTCGCGATAGTCGTAAAAACGCGCTTGGTGGCCTCGAACCATCAATTCGCGGAGCGCGGCGACCGCCAAGTGTGTCTTCCCAACCCCGCATGGACCCATCAGCAGAAGTCCTGTCTCCCCGCCAGCCGGATAATTTTGGGCAAATGCCTGCGCGATAAGTTTGGCCTGGGACAAGCTTCTATCCCACGCAGTCCCTTCCTGCCCGCCTTCCCAGACGTCCGTCTCGAAGTTTTCGAAATCGCAATGCTCATACCGGCGCGGGATGCGGGCGCGAGCCAAACTGCGGCTTGCGCGATCAGCCTCCGAACAATCGCAGGGCACCGCCCAGGCAAGCTTGGGGGGTCGGACCGAAGCTCCCGGAGTGGCGTCTTTGCGCTGGACAACGCGCTCGGCCTTCTGATCCGCGTCTACCCGTTCGACCAAACGCCAGCCAGTTCCGCCGCACAAAGGACATTGCGATTCAGCCATAACTCGAGAG
>QHYQ01000160.1 GCA_003224175.1 Acidobacteriota bacterium | reverse complement strand
GCTGCTGTCCCCCGGAGAGGGCGTAGGCCGATTTGTGCAATTGATCCTTGACCTCGTCCCATAGAGCCGCGCGGCGCAAGCTATGTTCCACGGCATCGGCCAAACGGCCGCGGTGGGCTGCGGGAAGACCATTGATGCGCAATCCGTAGGCGACGTTTTCAAAAATTGATTTGGGAAAGGGGTTAGGTCTCTGAAAGACCATGCCAAAGCGGCGGCGCGAACCGGTAACGTCTTGCGCAAAGATGTTTTCTCCATCGAGCAGGATCTCGCTCTCGAGGCGTGTGCCGCGCACGGTCTCGTACATGCGATTGAAAGTCCGAATCAGGGTGGACTTGCCGCAGCCGGAAGGGCCAATGAGCGCAGTCACGCGATTGGCGGCGATTTGCAGGTTGATGGAGTGAAGTGCGTGTAACTTGCCGTAGTAAAAATCGAGATTGCGGACTTGCATCCGCAGCGGTGCCTCAAGGACCGTCTGCGAACCACTGGGCACAGGCGGTTTGAGAACAGTCTCCATGGCTCCCGTTACCGAACTCTCTGAGGACTCCATCTTATTGTAAGCAGGTTTGGCTGAAGTCTGGGTCATATCTATGACCTCTGTGGCGAAGTTCCGCGCGACAGCAGCGTCCTGACGACAATATTGGTGATGAGCACCAGACCGAGCAAGACCAGGCCCGCAGCCCACGCCTGCCGGTGCCAGTCTTCGTAAGGTCCGACGGCGTAAGTAAAGATCATAACAGGCAAGGAAGCGATAGGTTGGCCCCAGCCCGGGCTCCAAAAACGGTTGCCGAAGGCGGTAAACAGCAAGGGCGCAGTCTCACCGGCGACACGGGCAAGGGCCAGTAAAGCGGCGGTTAGGATACCGCGCGAAGCGGCCGGCACAACGACGCTGGAGATGGTGCGCCATTTGCTGGCACCCAAAGCCATGGCGCCTTCACGCAAGGCGGGCGGAACGGCGTGCAGGAATTCCTCCGTGCTGCGGAGCACGATCGGAATCATCATCACGCCCAGTGCAAAGCCTCCGGCTACGGTGGAAAAGTGGTGTACCGGCATGACCACAACCGCGTAAGCAAAGATGCCGATCACGATGGAAGGCACGCCGTTCAGCAAATCAGCGGTATAACGAACCACAAAAGGCACGGTACGGCCGCCGAATTCGGCCAGATAAACGCCACCCAATAACCCGACGGGAACGCCAAAAAGTGCCGCCAACAACAAAAGTTTTCCGGAGCCAACGATGGCGTTGGCCATGCCACCGCCCGTCTCTCCGACGGGCTTAGGCAGCTTGGTGAAAAAATCCCAGTTCACATCTTTACCGCCGTGATAGAGGAGGTATCCAAGAATAAAGAAGAGTACCGACACGGCCACCAGCGCGCAGAGTCCGGTCAAACTGAGCATCAGCGCGTTCACCGACTTGCGCCAAAGCATGCGCAGGCTCATGTGTGCACGCTGCCACGGCTGGTGGTCAGAAGAATCAGCAAGCGCGCCAAACCATTGAGCACAAAGGTCAGCAGAAAGAGCACCAATCCCAATTCGACGAGCGCACTGAGATAAAGATTGCCGGTGGCCTCGCTGAATTCATTCGCCAGCACAGCGGCGATGGAATAACCAGGGGCGAAGAGCGATGCGGAGATGCGCGGATTATTCCCGATGACCATGGTCACAGCCATGGTTTCGCCGAGAGCGCGCGCGAGGGCCAGGAAAATGGAACCCATGATGCCCGTACGCGCGTAAGGAACGACGGCTTTCCAGGTGGCTTCCCAACGAGTAGCGCCGAGCGCCAATGCCGCTTCGCGCTGGTCACCCGGCACGGCCAGCAAGACCTCCCGGGAGACAGAAATGATGAAGGGAACGATCATAACGGCCAGTACCAGACCTGCCGTCAGCAAGCCGATGCCATAAGCGGGGCCTTGAAACAGAGGTGTAAATCCCAGCGTGCGCTTCAGCGCGGGCTGGATTTCCGTGCGCATGAGCGGCACGAGAATGAAGACCCCCAATAGACCATAGATCACGCTGGGCACGGCGGCGAGCAGGTCGATTAAGAAGGTGAGATTATCGGAAAGGCGGCGCGGGGCCAGTTCCGCTAGAAAGATTGCCGCGCCCAGCCCGAGGGGAACCGCGACCAATAGGCCGAGCGCTGAAGTAACGAGCGTGCCATAAACGAAGGGCAGCGCCCCAAACTGGCTAAATACGGGATCCCAGGTCCTAGTAAACAAAAAGGCCAGTCCAAAATGATGCCTGGCCTCAGCGGAATTCACCCAAAGCTGTTCGACGAGCATTACGGTGAGCACGACCACCACAAGGGCAAAGACGAGCGTGATCAGCCGGGCGATTTCATCACCGCTGCGCGCACGACGGATGAGCGCGCGCGGGCCCCAGGGGAGGCCCGCGGTTCCGGCTATGGTGGGCGCGCTTGCCATTTCATGCGGCTGGCGCTACTGAATCAGGGCGACAGCCTTTTGCTCCTTGGCCACGACTTCCTTCGGCAGTTTGGCATAAGCCAAGGGTTCACAGAATTGCTGGCCTGAGGTTAGCATCCATCCCAGGAAATCCTTTATAGCAGACTTCTTCCTAGCGTCCTGAACTTGTGCCGGAATGAGCAGCCAAGTGAAGCTAGAGATCGGATAGGCTTCTTTTCCGGGCGGGTCGGTGATGGAGACTCGAAAATCGTCGGGCATGGACTTGGCCGTGCCCGCCGCGGCGGCGGAGACACCAGCCAAACTCGCCTTGACGAATTCGCCGGCGGCGTTCTTAACCGAACCGTAGGGAAGGTCATTCTGAATGGCATAAATCAACTCAACATAACCGATGGAGTACGGCGTCTGTTTGATCAGACCGGCGACTCCCTCGTTGCCCTTACCGCCCAAGCCAACTGGCCAATTGACGGAAGTATTCTTGCCAACCTTGGTGCGCCATTCGTCGCTGACTTTCGAGAGATAGTCTGTCCAGATGTATGTCGTACCGCTGCCATCGGAACGGTGTACCACCACGATATCTTCGGCGGGAAGTTTTACGCCCGGATTGGCGCTGGAAATGGCAGGATCATTCCACTTAGTCGCCTTGCCAAGAAATATTGCCGCCAGCTCCTCAGGCGTGAATTTCAACTCAGCGCTGAGGCCCGGGATATTGTAGCTGGGTACGGCCCCACCCAGGACAGTGGGGAAGTGCAGGATTTTGAAGCCTGCCTGTTGAAGTTGCTCGTCCGTCATGGGGCCGTCGGAAGCGCCAAAATCAACGGTTTTATCCAAGAGCTGGCGGATGCCGCCGCCCGATCCGATGGACTGGTAATTGATTTGCACGTTGGGATGCGCCTTATGGTACTCGTCGAACCATTTGGAATAGATCGGGTAAGGAAACGTCGCGCCCGCCGCGTTAATATTTTGGGCCCAAGCTGGAGTCGCAGCCAACACCATCAAGAGAGCGAAACCTAGAATCTTACGCATGCTCATATCTGATCCTTTCCGAAGTGTTTTCTCGCACTCCATGTTACGGGACTGTTACGCCGCTGTTACGCATCTGTGAATTCGGCCTGCGGTTTGACGCACGGATAAGAAATAGACGAGTGCGGTCAATGCACGTTCAATTCCGCGTAAATTCTGCATAACGCCAGTACGTTCGCCAGCTGGCCGCAAGCCTTACACACACAAGGCTGACGCCCGGTGGTCATCGTTGCTTGTTCGAAAGAAAGGCCTAGCGCTCCAGGTTGGGAGCACCACCCGGCAGCGTGTAGCGCAGGTTGAGGAAGACCATGTTCAAGAGAGCGTCTCGCGGTGCGCCAGACGCTACCGACCACGGGTTCCGCGTGAGATAGGAATACTGTCCCATTAAGGTCAGGGCGCCGTACCGGGCATCCTTCCACATCGTTTGATTGAAGCCTAAGGTGCCTTCCTGAATGGCCCGGTTCTGAGTGGTGGGCCCTCCGATGTAGCCGTAGCCCACAAGTTTGCCGGTGGTATCGGTGACGACGTCCCTAGGAACGTAAATACCTCCGTAATAGGCGTAGAAGAAGCTATTTCCCTTGGTGTACTCAAAGCCGCTCACCGTGGAAGCGGCGTGAATCGCGGAGGGGCTGCCATCGGTCCGTATGACCAAATCCGGAACCTGGCCGAAGATGTAACGGCCGCCGCCATCGCTATAGAAATTGTTGGTAAGGAAGCGGAGGCCCTTAAATATTCCTATACCAAGGTTGACGAAACCTCCGGCACCGGTCGCGGAGTACTTCGTCGTGTTGGTGGGATTCCAGAGCTTGAACTGTCTCTCGAGTCCACCTACCTCAAAATGAAATCTGCTGGCCGGATCAAAGGAGAGCTTGGCGATTACGTCGGGAGCAACATTTGGAGCACTCAAGACGGACTGGCCGTTGTTAAATTCAACACCTGACGCCGCGGTAAGGGAGAATTGGGAAGCGCTGGCAAAGGCCGCTGGGAGGGTAATTTGCGGGCCACCTGCCGAGCCGCCTACGTACTGCTCGGGGGCGTCTAGAGCAGCTGCAAGCGCCACTTTAGGCGAAGCGTGGTACACAAGCCGAAGCTCGGGAATACGTCCCCAAACCAAGCCTGCCTGGTAGTTTACGTCGATGTCCTGAGAATAAAAGAGATCGCCCGGCAGAGGTGAAATGCCGCTGCGGCCGGGAGTGATCAAGCTCCATGTTTGACCGCCGAGTACTTCCCAGGCGCCCTTGCGTACGTCTACCCAGTACAACCGGGAGCGCAGAGTGTTGCTATTGCTGCTTACCGCCACATTCCCGGGATTGTTCCCCAGAAAATCCGACTCCATGTAGCCGATGACGTGAGCGCCTTTAACCAGGGCGTCAACGCGGAAACCAATTCGAGAGTTCTGCATGCTGAAGCGGAATTCGCTCAGGTTATTCTGAAATACTGTCCCGTAAGGGATGCCCGCAAAATTCGTTCCAATGCCGCTACCGCCGGTATGGTTGCGCCACACGCCGGTGAAATCCACGAAGCCCACAGGCGTGATGTATGCCGTTCCTATACGGATCTGGAGCGGATTTTCCTGAGGAGCGTTTCCCTGAGGAGCTGCCGGCGGAGCCACGGGCGAGGCAGCGGCTGCCGTCGCTGACACCGGAATCGCGCTGACGTCGCCAGCCGGAGTAGAGCTGTTCGCCGCGGTCGCGGGCGCCGGCGACGAGGATAGAGCCTCTCGACCGGCGCTGGACGTCTTCAACCGCTCTTCAAGCGCTTGCACCCTTTCTTGCTGCTGTTTAATGAGCTCGCTTTGTGCTTGCAATTGCTCGCGGAGCTCCTCGACTTCTAAATCTAGACCGGATTTTGCCGGCTGGATGCCGGCTTCCGGCTTGGCGGCTACTTCAGCTGATGCCTTGCTATCGGTCGCGGCCGTGGATTTTGCGTCCGATGAATTGTTATTTGCTCCACCCCCTGCGGCTGCCGAAGGGGGCAACACGCTCAGCGCGAGAGCCAGGATACACCCCAAGGATAATCGCATTCGTTCCTCCCTTAAAAATTTGAGCGCTAGGTCGGCCTGGAAGCTAACTTGAAGGCCCCGATTGCGCAGAACGCCCAGCATGCGCAAATTAGCCTCCGCAAAGCTATGCGGCAGAGGTAATCGGTTTGTGACGGAAATGTTAATTCTAGGTTACAAGCCGCGCGGCGTGCGGATCCTGTGGAAAACAAAGGGCCAGCACCAGGGGAGCGCTGGCCCGAGGGGTACTTGCTTTGAGGGTTAAGACCCTGCTGGACTCGGGCAGGGCCTAGTGTCGCTAGCGGCGGGAGCGTAACGGGCACGAGTCACAACCGCATCACGGCTCTATGAATTCTCGGTAAATGGAGAAGCCTGAGGGTTCAGATTCGCGAGGCGACCGTGGCGCACATCGAGGCCTCGTACCCAAAAGATGATGTCTTCTGCAATATTCGTAGCGTGATCAGCTAACCGTTCCAGATAGCGGCTGGCGAGGACGAGTTGCAGATTTGGGGCGACGTCGCCGGGACACAGCCGCATACCGTCCAGGAGCCGCTCAAAAATGTCGTCACGATAGCGGTCCACCAAGTCATCGCTTTCCAGCACCTCGCTGGCCAAGACCACGTTTCTAAAAATCAACGCTCCGAGACTCTTTTTGATCATGGCTCTCACCGCAGCGACCATCGGTTCGAGTTCCGGCGGAGCGGCCACGGGATGCATCTCGGTGAGGGAGATGATTCGCTCAGCGAGATTTACGGCCAAGTCCCCCATGCGTTCGAGGTCGTTGGTGATTTTGAGGGTGGCCACCACTTGGCGAATTTCCTCTGATGACAGGTATCCTCCACGGAGCATGCGGATCGCATGATCGTCGATAACGATCTCCATTTCGTTAACGCGAGGCTCCAAAAGGAATATTTCGCTGGGCGATTGTCGAGGATCTGAGGAGCCAGTTTGAAGAAGAGCGGTCAGGGCGCGGTCGACGTTCAGTTCTACACTTCGGGCCATGGAAACCAAATAATTCGTGAGAATGTCAAGATGAATGCTACTCGTTGATATTGCGGGTGTCGCCATTCGCTTTTCTCCTGCCAGGCACCAGGGGATACGCGGCGGGATTCTTGCTGGAGTTGCTCCGCCGTGCTCCAGTCAATCTAGGGCGATATAAGTTACAGGCCGGTGACAAGGAGATGAATGACTGCGAAAAGGCCTCCAGCGGGCGTATATTGCAGCGCGTTATCAAGGAGATTTTGTAACACTTCTTGAAGGCTATTGGCATCTCCGCGCACCGGGGGCAATCCCTCGGGCAGGCGAACCTGGAGAGCAAGTTGTCTGGGAACGGCTTTCAGCTGGGCCGTTTCGACGCAGGATTCGATCAATTGGGTCACGGAAACGGGGCGGAATTCGAGCTTCAACTGTCCGGCCTCGATGCGGGAGAGCTTCAGCAGGTCTTCCGTCAAGCGGGCGAGGCGCGTGGCGTGTTCGCGGATGATCTCGACGAAGCGGCGGCGGTTGGCGGGGTCCTCCAGTGCGCCGGCCAAAAGTGTTTCGGCGAAACCTTGGATGGCGGTCAAGGGCGTGCGGAACTCGTGCGATACGTTGGCCACGAAATCCTGGCGGACGCGTTCCAGGCGTCGCAGGTCGGTGATGTCATGCAGCACCAGAACGGCTCCTTTGTGGCCGGTGGCCTGTACTGGCGCGGCCGTGACGGCGAAGCTTCGCGGCCGGACGGTGCCCACGGCGATTTCGCTGGTCACCTGCTCCTGACCGCTTAGGGCCATTTTGATGGCCGCCAAAAGGTCCGACTGGCGAGCTACTTCGAGCAGGGGACGCCCTTCGATCTCGCGAACGTCCTCCAATCCCAGAATTCGGGAAAATGCGCGATTGGAGAAGATAATGCGTTCGTCTCCACTGATCACCGCGACTCCCTCGATCATGCTGCCCAGGATCGCCGAGGAGCGGTTGCGTTCGTCCGTCAACACGCTGATGCTGGCGTTCAGGCGGGCAGCGGTTTCATTCAGCGCGCGGGCGAGGTCGTCGAGACCGTCGCCAGCGGGCGCGGCGTTCACAGGCCGAAAATCGCCTAAGGCCATGCGAGCGCCAAATTCTTTTAGACCACGGATTCGCCGTGAGGTGCTGCGGAAGTCCAATAGCGAAATCGTGACGGCGGAAGCCAACAAAATCAGAAATGCGGTCCAGACAGGACGGCGCATGGCGGAGAATTGCTGGTCTACATCGGGGAGGGGGAGGGCCAGACGGAGAACGGGTGCTCTAGACGTTCCCGCCGAGGCAGGTGAAGCTGGAACCGCAGGATAAGAAACAGCGTAGTAGAGAACGTCGCGGTCGAGCGTATTGCTATGGCGTATCGAGCGGCCTTCACCGTTCGAGAGAGCTTGCTGGATTTCAGGGTCCCTGACGCTCACCTTAGAGGAGGGTGTGGAGTCGGCTAATATTTGGCCATCGCTTCGAACAAGGGCTGCCTCGACGCCCTTTGTGCCGGTCTCTGCAGCCCAATGGTGGAGTGCCGATGGATTGTTGAGATCGAACTCCTGCGAGCTCGCGAGACGCGCTAAGGCAGCGAGTTCTTCGAATCCCGCCTCCTGCGCCTGCCTTCGCACTTCGCGCCAGGAGTACAGGTCTCCACCGGCCAGAACGATGAAGACCAGCACGAGAATGGCAAGGTTTGATCGCCAAAAGAAATTCAAGCGCAGTAGCTCCCCGACGAGAGGCCTATGAGGCTAACTCGGCCGTCCCGCTGCCAATTCGAACAGGTAACCAGCGCCACGCACCGTTTTCAAATGAACCGGATTTTCGGGATCCGCCTCGATTTTTTCGCGCAATCGTCGAATGTACACGTCCACGCTGCGGGGTGTAACGAAGCGGTCGGTACCCCATACAGCATCAAGCAACTGATCGCGCGTAAACACGCGGTTGGGGCGGGCCGCCAAATAATAGACCAAACGAAATTCGAGCGTGCTCAGGGTGAGCGGCTTGCCCGCTCGGGTGACACGGTAGGACGAAGGATCGATCGAGAGCCGACCCACTTCTATAGCGCGCTCGACTTCACCGGCGGGTTCGGTACGTCGAAGCAGGGCCTTGACCCGCGCAGCGAGTTCGCGCGGGCTGAAGGGCTTGGTCACGTAATCATCCGCACCCATTTCCAGCCCAATGACGCGATCGGCCTCTTCTCCGCGCGCCGTTAGCATCAGGATGGGCAAGCGATTGAGAGCCGGGTCGCGCCGTATCTCTTTGCAGACCTCCAGGCCCGGCATTTTCGGCAGCATCAAGTCGAGAATCACAACGTCGGGCGTGCTTTTGCGCAACGCGGCCAGACCGGCTGAACCATCCGCGACGGAGGTGACCTCGAAGCCTTCGTTAGCCAGGTTGTAGCGCACCAACTCCACGATGTCCCGGTCATCTTCAATGATGAGGATACGCTTCAAGCTTTTGCCTCCATATCCCCTGGGAGAAGCTATCTTACATGCTAACCCAGGTTGATCCAGGGCGCGGATCTGCGACCGAAGGGTGGCCGCTCGACGTCTCAAAGCATATTGAAGGCGTGTTACAGACTTGTGAATGACGGAGAGGGCGGGCGGATTGGTGCGTCGAGGACGAGGGCGCTGCAGGATCGGCGAAAGGATGCGCCGGCCTGGACTACAAAATGCGTTGACTACAGCACCTAAATAGAGACACTATCTTGACCTCGGGGCCATCCTGGTTTTCTCCCTTCAGCAACCTGCCTCTGCGCCAGGAGGCATCGTCGGATGGCAATCCGCCGGACGGAGTAGCATCGATGTCAGAGATCTCAGCCGCCCAGCCTGGCCATTCAAGCGCCGGCAGTAACGTTCTAGTTTCTTCGGGCTTTCCCTCTAATCCTTGGGTGCAGCTTGTTTTCGGAGTGGTCTGCATGGCCATGGTGGCCAACCTCCAGTACGGGTGGACGATCTTTGTCAATCCCATCCATGCGCGATACCAGTGGGAAACCAGCGCGATTCAATGGGCTTTTACTCTTTTTGTTCTGTTTGAGACTTGGCTCGTGCCATTCGAGGCATATTTGGCTGACCGCTTCGGTCCGCGCCCCCTTGTAATGGTGGGAGCATTTCTGATTGCGCTTTGCTGGATTATCTATTCGCGCGCGGCCACGCTTAACACATTCTATCTAGGGGCGGCAATTGGTGGCATCGGGACCGGCTTGGTGTATGGGACGTGTATCGGCAACGCGGTGAAATGGTTCGAGAAGCGGCGGGGTCTGGCCGCAGGCTTGACGGCCGCGGGATTTGGCGCGGGCGCGGCGCTGACCGTGGTACCGCTGACGCGCTCGCTAAGCTCGAGCGGCTACCAGGCGACGCTTTTCAAGTTTGCGCTGATCCAGGGAGCCGTAGTCTTCATCGCCGCGCTCGCGCTCAAGAAACCGCCGAAGACAACCCTAGCGCGGCAATCAAATCCAAATCTGCTGCAAACCCAAGTCGATAGCACGCCGATGCAAACGCTGCGGAGCGGGCTTTTTTGGATCATGTATGCGGCATTTGTTCTGGTTGCGGTGGGCGGATTGATGGTGACGGCGCAACTTGCGCCGATTGCCACAGGGTTCAAGATCGATAGAGTTCCAGTCACGCTGCTCGGGTTTACTATTCCGGCTCTTACCTTTGCGCTTTCTCTTAATAACCTGATGAACGGGGTTGGCAGGCCCTTTTTCGGATGGGTATCGGACCTGATCGGGCGCGAATCCACGCTCTTTTTGACCTTTCTGGTCGAGGGATTTGCGGTATTGTCGCTGGCCAAATACGGAAGCAATCCGGTGAGCTTCGTGATCGTGGCGGCGCTTACATTTTTGGTGTGGGGCGATATCTATAGCATTTTTCCAGCGCTCACCTCGGATCACTTCGGCAAAAAATACGCGAGCACGAACTATGCGCTTCTGTACACGGCCAAGGGCTGCGCGGCCCTTTTTGTGCCTCTGGGCAGCGTGATTGCGCTGAGGACGGGGAGCTGGTTCACGACGCTTTTGGTTGCGGCTTTAGCTGATGTCGTCGCAGCGTTCTTGATGATTGGCATTGTGCGTCCTATGCGGCTGCGCGAAGTGCGAAGGCGAGAAGCCGCCGCATTGGCGCCGGCAGATTGAGTTCCTGGGCAGCGCGCCTGGGAATCGCCGCTTTTAGCCAGCGTCGCGGCCAGCGCTATTCGTTTTGAAATTCCGTGCGGAAGGGAATGACGCCGGGGATCAGCCACTTCTGCCACATTTGGTCGATCTTGCTCTGGAAGTAGTCAAAATCCTCTTCGACAAAGTGCGCGAAACGCCCCTGTCTCAGCAGGTAATCGCGGACGGGAAGCCGCTTGTAGCGGCCCTCGGCGATTTCCTTCGTTTTGCCGTAAAGCCTGAGCACGCCATTTTCGATCTCATAGAGCGGCCAGACGCCGGTGGTGACCGCCAGTTCGCCTAACTCATGCGAGATCATGGGGTCGTAGTCCCAGCCCTTGGGGCAAGGATCGAGAGAATGGATGAACGTGGGACCGCCGATCGAAAGGGCTTTGCGGACGCAGTTCATGGCTTGCAAACCGTAAGACATGTCCACGGTAGCGACGTACTTGCATTCGGGATGTCCGGCGGCGAGCATGCCGGCCATATTCTTCTTCCAGCGATGGTGCAGGATGCGCTTCACCTTGCCTGGCGGGCTGAAGGTGGTGTTTGCGCCATAGGGCGTGCTGCCGGAAAGTTGGATATCGGTGTTGGCGTAGGATTCGTTGTCGTACATCAGGATCAGCAGGTTGTAATCGGGATGCGTGAGCGTCGCAGAGATGGCTGCGAGGCCCATGTCAGCGCCGCCGCCATCGCCGCAAAAGGCGATAACGTTGATGGGCTCCTTCTTCATCTTGCCCTTACGCATCAGCGCCTTCAGACCCATCGCCGTGCCAAGGGCTGCCGAGCCGCTGCTCCCGAGCTGGGTATGCATCCAGGGAATGACCCAGGAGGTGCTGTAGTACGTCGTGTTCGCGACGTACATGCATCCAGTACT
>QHYQ01000159.1 GCA_003224175.1 Acidobacteriota bacterium | reverse complement strand
CGCCTCCGCTTTCGCCCCGCGAGATCGGCCCCAGGCCCGAATAGGGGAAAGCCATGAAATCCTATACCACGCAGTTCCTGCGCAACGTTGGCATTGTCGGTCACGGCGACACCGGGAAAACCCAGTTGGTGTCGTCGTTGCTGTATACCGCTGGGATGACGCCGCGGCTCGGAAAAGTGGCGGAGGGCAATACTGTAACCGATTGGGATGAGGAAGAGATCGCGCGCAAGATTTCTATTCAAACCGGATTGGCGTTTGCGGAGTGGGCGCCGAGCGGGCAGGGCGAAAAGACGAAGATCAATTTTCTGGACACTCCGGGGTACAGCACGTTTGTGAATGAAACCCGGGCCTCGCTGATTGCCGCCGATGCGGCGCTGGTGGTGGTGGATGCCGTGGCCGGCGTGCAGGTGGTCACGGAAAAAGTGTGGGATTACTGCACCGAATACAGCCAGCCGCGGGCTATCGTGATCAATTGGATGGACCGCGAACTTGCGAGCTTCGAGCGCGCGTTGGAATCAGTGCAGGAGGGGTTTGGCCGCGCCGTGGTGCCGCTGCAGCTTCCCATGGGCGCTGAGAAACAGTTCCGAGGCGTTGTGGATTTGCTGAGCATGAAGGCGCTGGTTTACACGCCGGATGGAGATGGCCGTGCCAAGATAGAGGAGATTCCCGCGGAGCTGGCTTCCGCGGCGCGAGATGCGCACGAGAAACTGGTGGAGATGGTCGCGGAAGGCGACGACAAGCTGATGGAGGAGTTTTTCGAGAAGGGCACGCTGCCGCTGGAAGACCTCAAGAAAGGTCTGCGGCTGGCGTTTCAGGAACGGCGGTTGTTTCCGGTGGTGCTCAGCTCGGCGCTGCGCAATATCGGCAGCGACGCCATCTTAAATCTCATCATCGATATCTTCCCTGATCCGGCGGGGCGGGGAAACGCAAGCGGATTCAGCGAAGCGGGCGGCAAGGGCAACCCGCTGGAGCGCAAGATCGCCGATTCGGCGCCGCTTTCGATTTTTGTATTCAAAACGCTCTCTGACCCCTTCGCCGGCCGGATCAACTATTTCAAGGTGATGTCGGGCGTGCTGAAGAATGACGCCACGGTTACTAATTTTAACCGCGGGGCGAGCGAGCGTTTTCAGCACGTACAGGTGATGCAAGGCAAGACGGGAATGGAAGTGGCCGAGCTGCATGCCGGCGACTTGGGGGCAATCGCAAAGCTGAAAGAGACGGTCACGGGCGATAGTTTGGGTGACAAGGCGTCGCTGATCTGTTATCCGGCGGCGCGCATTCCCGAGCCGGCCATCACATTTGCCATTGAACCCAAGACACGCGCCGACGAAGACCGCATTGGCCAAGGCATTCACAAAATTCTGGAAGAGGACCTGGCGCTGCGGTTCTCGCGCGACCCACAGACGAAAGAGTTCCTCCTAGCGGGCTCCGGCCAGCAGCACATCGAGGTGGTGGTGGCCAAGTTGCGCAAACGCTTCAAAGTGGACGTGACGCTCAAGCCCCCCAAAGTTCCCTATCGCGAGACGATACGCGCCAAGGCCGACGCGGAAGGAAAACACAAGAAGCAAACCGGGGGGCATGGCCAGTTCGGCGTCTGCCGCGTGCGCATGGAACCGCTGCCACGCGGCGCGGGATTCGAGTTCGTGGATGATATTTTCGGCGGGTCCATCCCCAAGAACTATATCCCCTCGGTGGAAAAAGGCATTCGTGCCGCGGCCGACCGAGGGTATCTGGCGGGCTATCCGATGGTGGATTTCCGCGCCGTGCTTTACGACGGGAAGTACCACGACGTGGATTCCTCGGATATGGCTTTCAAGATTGCAGGCTCCCTGGCTTTCAAAGAAGCCATGAAGCAGGCCCGGCCGTCGCTGCTCGAGCCGATCATGCACGTGGAGGTATACGCGCCGGACCAGTATTCGGGAGATGTCATGGGGGATCTCAGCTCCCGGAGAGGGCGGATCAATGGGAGCGAAGCGCGGGGGTCCAACGTGGTGGTAAAGGCGCTGGTGCCCTTTGCGGAGATGTTGAGCTATGCCACGGACCTCACCTCGATGACCCAGGGGCGCGCCAGTTATAGCATGGAGTTTTCTCATTACGATTTTGTCCCCAATGAGATCGCCGAGAAGGTGATCGCTCATGCCAAAGCGGAGCGGCAGGGAGAACTAGCCGAGGACGAGGAAGTTGCCTGAAGAACGCGGGAGAGCAGGTTCTCGATAAAGGCGCCATTCGCGCCTAAAGCTTCTCTTCGGCGGACGCGCTGGACCAGTCGGTATTGGGGAAGCATGACTTTATCAAAGGACGCCGCGTTAGAACTGTTACGCCAGCAAGTGGAAGAAAGCTGTAAGGTCAAACGAAGTTTTTCCGCCGAACTTCTAAACGCCATCCTATCCTTGGCCCAGAAGACCGCGCAAGCCTACAAGACCCGGAACAAAGTGCTCTTGATGGGCAATGGCGGCAGTGCGGCCGATGCGCAGCATATTGCCGCGGAGTTGGTGGGAAGATTTCGGCTTAAACGAAAGGCGCTCGCTGCGATTGCCCTCACGACGGACTCCTCGATTCTTACCGCCGTTTCTAACGACTTCGGCTTCGAAGAGTGTTTCGCGCGTCAAGTGCAAGCATTGGCGGTCGCGGGCGATATCGTGATTGCCATCACTACCAGCGGCCGCTCTGCCAATATTCTCCGGGCTGTGGAGTCTGCGCGTGCCGTCGGGTGTTACACTGCGGCGTTTACGGGCAGGACGGGAGGCGATCTCGCTAACAAGATCGATTCTCTACTTGCAGTGCCTTCAGGAGAAACTCAGCGCATTCAAGAGGCTCACAGCCTCATCGGTCATATGTATTGCGATTTGGTCGAACGCGAGTTGTTTGAGGCAGAATAGCGACGGAGCTGACGCTACCCCGCAGATTCATTGGTGAATTGATAGCGTGCGACGATTTCCTTAATGATTTGCGAACTCGATTGCGTATCGATCGTGGGAACCAAGGCGACGCGTCCGCCGTATTTTTCCACTTCTTTTCGTCCAATAACTTCTTCCAAACTGTAGTTCCCGCCTTTGACCAAAACGTCCGGCATCAACTCTTCGATCAGGCGCAGCGGCGTCGGATCGGAAAAGATAATTACATAATCGACCGATTCCAGCGCAGCGATGATCCTGGCACGATCGAACACGGAGATCAGGGGACGGCCATTTCCTTTGAGTTGCCGCACGGAGGCATCATCGTTGATCGCCACGATCAGGATGTGCCCGAGCGCCTTTGCCTGCTGCAAGAGCTGCACGTGCCCGGCATGGAGTAAATCGAAACATCCGTTTGTGAACACAATCTTGCGGCCTTGCGAGCGCGCCAGGCTGACAAGCTGTTTCGCTTGGGCCAACTCGACGAGTTTTCGCCTGCCTTGGTTTTCCCGCTGGCGCATCCACGCGGATATCTCGTCGACGCAAACTGGGGCGGCTCCGAATTTTCCCACCTTGATTCCCGCCGCTACGTTCGCCAGTCGCGCTGCAGTTTCTAAGTCATGGCCGGCGAAGAAAACGCGGGCGATCATGCTGATGACGGTGTCGCCGGCTCCCGTGATATCGAAGACGTCGCGCGCTTCCGTCTGGATGTACGTTTCACTACCCTCTTTTGTGTGTAGCGACATTCCCTCTTCGCTTCGCGTCACAAGAATCGCTTCGCATTCTGTTTGAGCGAAGAGGTGCGCAATAGCCCTGCGAACCTCGTCTTCATTTCGGACCGGCAATTGCGTGGCTCGTCCTAGTTCAGCCTTGTTCGGCGTAAGCAGGAAAGCGCCACGATACTTACTAAAGTCGTCTCCTTTCGGATCGACCACGAGGCGTCTGCGTGTGGCCAAGGCCATATGCACCAGCGACTTGCATATGCCGGGTCCTAATACGCCTTTGGCATAATCCGAAAGCACCACGCCATCAACCAAAGGTAAGCGCTTCTGAACGAACTCCAAGAATCTGCGTGTAGAGTGCTCGTTCAATTCTGAACATGTCTCTTTATCGATGCGCAGTACTTGCTGGCCGTGTCCAATCACGCGAGTCTTGAGAGTTGTAGGCCGATCCTCAACCACAACGCCCTCTGTATGAATCCCCGATTGCTTCGCAAGCTGCAAAAGTTCCTCGGCAGAGTGATCCCGGCCTACCACACCTGCCAGAAAAACTTCGCAGCCAAGTTGGGCAAGATTGTTGGCCACATTGGCGGCGCCACCGAGACTGAACCTTTGCGACCTCCAGTTCAGGATTCCGACCGGCGCCTCGGGCGAGATGCGGTCAATCGCGCCGTAGAGATATTCGTCCAGCATCAAGTCTCCGACCACCAGCACTGAGACGTGTTTCAAACCGGACAAAACGCTGCCCAACGCTGCCCAGTCGTCTGGAATTTGATCGACGCGACTCAGAAAGCCATCTCCCAAAATACGAGTGTGGTGCTCTCGCATTGCCCCTCGCAGTACTCTACTTGGAACGGGAAAGCCCCGCAATGCTTTGATTATCCGCTTGCACGCGTCTTCGCAACTCAACTCTTTTCTAGGTCGCGTTAACGTCGTTTAAGTCGATTCTGCTGTTCCTCTGGCTTCGGGCGCATACGTTTCGAGCACTGGCGATCTTGGCTCCAGCCGTCGGCTCCTGGCCCACTACTGGCCGATCGTCTGGACGAATGGCCAGTGTTCCAAAGCTGTTCTTTCGTACGGTAGATTTCCCAGGCTGTTTCGGGTGTTAATGCAGGTTATGTATCTTTCGGTTAACTCGCCGTGGGTAGTGCTCACCGGTAAGAAGTTCGCTCAGGAGAGCTCAACCATGAAACCCGGCCTCTCTGCTTTCTGAGACTTAGATAACAGCAGGATCTTAGACGGACCCTTTTTGACCTTTGTGTCTCCCTGTATTCCGCCGGAGGCACATTCATTTTCTGAGGAGACTTCATGTCGCGAAAGCTGGAATTGGCTCCCCTCTATTTTGGTGCATTGGCATGCCTCTTCGTTTTTGGGGCAGCTGCTCACGGGCAGGATCGACCAAGCGGATTTGTACCCGCGCGCATCACGCAGGGAGTAGACGAAAGGAACCTCGTCGCGCTCCGGGGCAACACCCGCCGAGAGGTCGATCGAGATAACGATCGCGGCGACGTGGATGAAGACTTCGCCATGACGCACATGCTTTTGCAGTTGCGCCGCTCTCCAGAACAAGAGCGTGAACTTCAGCAGTTCATCAACGACCTCCATACAGAGGACTCGCCAAACTTCCACCGATGGATCGGCGCTCAAGAATTTGGACAAAGGTTCGGCTTGGCGCAGCAAGACCTTGACACGGTCGCAGGCTGGCTCAAGTCTCACGGGTTTCAGATCAACGTGGTATATGCAAGCGGGATGGTGATCGATTTTTCTGGCACGGTGCGCCAAGTGCGCGAGGCCTTTCACACGCCCATACATCATCTTGAATTCAGGGGCGAGCGGCACATCGCGAACGTGAATGATCCGCAGATCCCCGCTGCCTTGACTCCGGTAGTTGTCGGCGTCGTTTCCCTAAATGACGTCAAGCCGGTCGCTCTGCACAAGATGCGCAAGCCGAGGAGTAACTTCACATTTGATTCTTTTGGTGCAACGTACGCGTTGGTACCCGCGGACCTGGCCACAATATACAACCTAAATCCTGTATTTAATTCAGGTTACGTGGGCCAGGGGCAGACGATTGTACTGATCGAAGACACAAACGTATACAGCGCCGCGGACTGGACGAAGTTCCGCTCAACGTTTGGTCTCTCCCGCTATTCGTCAGCTTCTTTCAAGACTATTCATCCGGCACCTTCAAGCGGCGCGAACAACTGTAGCAATCCGGGCGTGATCGCCACGAATGACGCGGAAGCGATATTGGACGCGGAGTGGGCCAGCGCCGCGGCGCCTGGCGCGGCCCTTCAGATAGCATCTTGCTCGGATACCGCCAGCACTTTTGGAGGGTTGATCGCCATCGAAAACCTGATCAACAGCAGCAGCCGACCACCCGCCATCATGAGCATCAGCTATGGTCAGTGCGAGACGGAAAACGGCGCAGCAGCCAACGCGGCCTATAACCTGGCATATCAGCAGGCGGTGACGGAAGGCGTTTCGATCTTTGTCGCTGCGGGTGATAGCGGCGCCGCCGGCTGCGACAACAGCGTTTCCGAAGCTACACATGGCATCGGCGTCAACGCTTTTGCCTCAACGCCATATAACGTAGCTGTAGGGGGTACAGACTTCAGCGACACGTATTCGGGTACAAACAGCAGTTATTGGAACTCGACCAACACCTCCACTTTCGCATCGGTGCTCTCTTATATTCCAGAGATCCCTTGGAACGACTCCTGCGCTGGCCAGTTGGTCTCGAACTATGAAGGCTATACCACACCCTATGGTACGGCCGGTTTTTGCAATAGCGATGTTGGCGCGTTCTTGCAGACGACGGTCGGAGGAGGCGGAGGCCCCAGCGGCTGCGCGACTGGGAGTCCATCGATTACCGGGGTCGTGAGTGGCAGCTGTGCGGGGTGGCCGAAACCCTCCTGGCAGTCTGTTTTGGGCAACCCGAACGACGGTGTGCGCGACACTCCCGATGTATCTTTGTTTGCTGCCGACGGACTCTGGAGTCACTACTACGTATTTTGTTGGTCCGATACCGCCAACGGAGGGGCTGCTTGCACGGGTGCCCCCAGTGGCTGGTCGGGCGCCGGCGGAACATCATTTGCATCACCGATCATGGCAGGCGTTCAGGCACTTATAAACCAGAAGGCAGGCTCGCGTCAGGGCAATCCCAATCCAGAGTATTACCACCTTGCGGCGACAGAGTACTGGTCGAACGGCAGTTCGTGTAATTCGAGCAATGGTAATGGTGTCAGCAGTGCCTGTGTTTTCTATGACATAACGCAAGGCGATAT
>QHYQ01000158.1 GCA_003224175.1 Acidobacteriota bacterium | reverse complement strand
TGAGCCAGACCGGTGACCTCGTCCACTTGTTCCTCGATCGTGATGCCGGGTTGCAAATCTTTGAACTCCACGGTACCGCCCACCTCGGTCAAGATCGAGAAGGTAAACGGATCCCATTCGGCCAGAATCTGGCCGACATTGACCGATTGTCCCTCGTCGACGCGCATGCGTGCGCCATAAACGACGTGGTGGCGCTCCTTTTCGCGACCCTTCTCGTCCACGATCACAATCAACCCGGCCCGGTTCATAGCGATCAGCGCATTGTTGCGGCCGTGAACGCCCTTGAGGTCGAGGAAGCGAATGAAACCATTGCTGCGGGCCTCGACTTTGGATTGCTCGGCCACGCGCGTGGCGGTGCCGCCGATGTGGAAGGTACGCATGGTGAGCTGAGTGCCCGGCTCGCCGATCGACTGCGCGGCGATGACGCCAACCGCTTCGCCCAATTCGACCATGCGGCCGGTGGCCAGATTGCGGCCGTAGCAGCGGGCGCAGACACCGCGGCGAGATTCGCAGGTAAGCACGGAGCGGATCTTTACGCGCTCAATGCCCGCCGCCTGAATGGCGTTGGCCAGCTCTTCGGTAATCTCCTGATTTATATCCAGGATGGCGTTTCCCTCGTAGTCTTTAATTTTCTCCAGCGAAACTCGGCCGACTACACGGTCGCGCAAAGGCTCCACTTCGATACCCGCCTCCAGAATAGGCTCCACGTAGATGCCGTCAGCGGTGCCGCAATCGATTTCGTTGATGATCACGTCCTGCGCGACGTCGACCAAGCGGCGCGTGAGGTAGCCAGAGTCAGCGGTTTTGAGCGCCGTATCGGCGAGACCTTTGCGCGCCCCGTGGGTAGAGATGAAGTATTGCAACACCGTCAGGCCTTCGCGGAAGTTGGAAGTGATGGGCGTCTCGATGACCTCACCGGAAGGCTTGGCCATGAGGCCGCGCATGCCGGAGAGCTGGCGGATTTGCTGTTTCGAACCGCGAGCGCCGGAATCGGCCATGACGTAAATCGGATTGATGATGCCTTCCTTGTCCTGTTGCTCGAGAGCCTTGAACATCTGCTCGGCGACTTTCTCGGTGACGTCGCTCCAAATGGCAATCACTTTGTTGTAACGCTCGCCATTGGTGATGGCGCCATCGAGATACTGTTGCTGCACCTTGACGATTTCGCGTTCGGTAGCTTCGACAAGAGATGCCTTGTCACCCGGAATAAGCATGTCCTCGATTCCAATGGAGATGCCCGAACGTGTGGCGTAGAGGAACCCGAGTTCCTTGAGATGATCGAGAGCCTGAACAGTGCGCTCGAGACCAAATCGCAGATAGCAGTAGTAAACCAACTGCTGAATTCCTTTTTTCTTCAGCAAACCATTGATGAAGGGCATTTCCTCGGGCAGGTGATCGTTGAAAATAACGCGCCCCGCAGTCGTTGAAATGAACTGGCGCTTGAGGTTAACCGCTTCGGTGTGCGTAACATCCTGATCATCATAGGCCGTGCTGAGATCGATCATCTCGCCGGTGTAGCGCAAACGGACGGGCGTTAGCAGTTCTACTTCGCCGGCCTCCAACGCGAGCAAGACTTCTTCCACCGAACCAAAGGCACGACCCTCACCCTTGGCGCCCGGCTTCGCCTTGGTCAGATAGTAGATGCCCAACACCATATCCTGTGTGGGCACGGCCAAGGGCAGTCCGTTGGCGGGCGAGAGAATATTGCGTGAAGAGAGCATCAAAACCGCCGCCTCAATCTGCGCCTCGGGAGAGAGCGGAATGTGCACGGCCATCTGATCGCCGTCGAAATCGGCGTTGAACGCCGTGCACACCAGCGGATGGATGCGGATGGCTTTGCCTTCGACGAGGGTGGGCTCGAATGCCTGAATGCCCAGCCGATGCAGCGTAGGCGCGCGATTGAGGAGCACGGGGTGCTCGCGAATGACTTCCTCGAGAATGTCCCAGACGATGGACTCCTGTTGCTCGACCATCTCCTTGGCCTGCTTGATCGTGGTGCAATGGCCCGCGGCCTCCAGCTTGTGGTAAATGAAGGGCTTGAAAAGCTCCAGAGCCATTTTCTTGGGCAGACCGCATTGGTTGAGCCGGAGTTCGGGGCCCACGACGATAACGGAGCGTCCGGAATAGTCTACGCGCTTCCCCAGCAGGTTCTGCCGGAAGCGGCCCTGCTTGCCTTTCAACGTATCGGAGAGCGATTTAAGAGGCCGGTTGTTCGTACCCCGCAGGACGCGACCGCGGCGGCCATTATCAAAGAGCGCATCCACGGCTTCCTGAAGCATGCGCTTCTCGTTGCGCACGATGACGTCGGGAGCATGCAGCTCCATGAGCTTCTTAAGGCGGTTATTGCGATTGATCACGCGCCGGTAGAGATCATTGAGATCGGAGGTGGCAAACCGGCCGCCATCGAGCGGCACCAGAGGCCGCAATTCGGGAGGAAGCACCGGGATCACGTCGAGGATCATCCACTCGGGCTTATTGCCGCTCTTGCGGAAGGAATCCACGACGCGCAGCCGCTTAGCATACTTGATGCGCTTCTGCAGACTGGGATCGCTCTTCATCTTCTCGCGCAGTTCGTCGCTGAGCTTATCGATGTCGACGTGACGAAGGAGCTCTTTAATGGCTTCGGCGCCCATGGAAGCGCGGAACTGACCGGCATATTCAGTTTGCAGCTCGCGGAACTTTTCCTCCGGCAAGAGCTCGCGTTGCTTGATGCCGGGCACTTCGCCGGGATCGACAACGACGAAGGCCTCGAAATAGAGAATGCGCTCGAGATCGCGCATGGAGATATCCAGCAGGTAGCCAATGCGCGAAGGCAGGCCTTTGAAAAACCACACGTGCGAACAAGGCGAGGCCAGTTCGATATGGCCGAGCCGCTCGCGCCGCACCTTGCTGAGGGTAACTTCGACGCCGCACTTGTCGCAGATCACTCCGCGATGCTTCATGCGCTTGTATTTCCCGCACAAGCACTCCCAGTCCGTGACCGGGCCAAAAATCTTGGCGCAAAACAGACCGTCGCGCTCTGGCTTGAACGTACGGTAATTGATGGTCTCGGGCTTGGTAACTTCGCCGTGCGACCAAGAACGGATCTTTTCAGGACTTGCCAGGCTGATGCGGATAGAGTCGAAATCGGCGATCAGACTGGCGCGATCATAGGGGCTGCTACGATACAAGGTTTCCTTCCTCCCTGCCGCGGCTTAGGCCGCGGCGCTCCCGGTCGCCCGGGAGATGGAACTTGCCGCCACAGGACTACGGCTAATCGGCCGCTGCTTCCGCTTGCGGCTTCTGCCTCTTCATCAACTCGACGTCCAGGCAAAGCGATTGCAGTTCGCGCACCAGGACGTTGAACGATTCGGGCACGCCCGGCTCGATTCCGGGCTCGCCCTTGACGATGGCTTCGTAAATTTTCGCCCGTCCGTAAACATCGTCGGATTTGGCCGTGAGCAGCTCTTGCAGGATGTGCGCGGCGCCGTACGCTTCGAGCGCCCAGACCTCCATTTCACCGAAACGCTGCCCGCCGAACTGGGCTTTTCCGCCCAGCGGCTGCTGAGTGATCAATGAGTATGGCCCAATGGAGCGAGCGTGGATCTTATCGTCGACCAGATGCGAAAGCTTCAGCATGTAGATGTAACCGACGGTGATTTCTTGGGCAAAAGACTCCCCGGTCATTCCGTCGAAGAGTGGAAGCTTGCCAGACTCCGGCAATCCGGCAACCTCCAGCAGGTGGCGGATCTCGGATTCCCGCGCTCCGTCAAAAACAGGCGTGGCCATGGAGATGCCATCCCGGAAACTGTCGGCGAGTTCGAGCAAATGCTCGTCTTCCATAGCGGAAACCGAACGCCAGATGGCGGTATCGCCGAAGACCTCGCGGAACCAACGACGGGCCGCTTCGGCTTTTGTGGCTTGATTGAAAATGCGGCTGATGCTGCGGCCGAGTTCTTTGGCGGCCCAGCCGAGGTGCGTCTCGAGAATTTGCCCGACGTTCATGCGAGACGGAACGCCAAGCGGATTGAGAACGATCTCGACCGGAGTGCCGTCGGGCAGATAGGGCATATCTTCCTCGGGCACAATTCGTGCGATCACGCCCTTATTGCCATGACGCCCGGCCATTTTGTCGCCGACAGAGAGCTTGCGCTTCATGGCGATATATACCTTGACCAGCTTGATCACGCCGGGCGGGAGCTCATCGCCCTTCTTAAGCTTTTCCTTGCGCTCGTCGGTAATCTTGCGCAGCACATCGATCTGCCGCGAAGTCATCTCCTCGATCTCATCGATCTTCTCGATGAGCAGCGGATCTTTATCGGCGAGCCGGAGACGCTTCAGGTTACGCGTGGAAATTTTCTCGATGATTTCGCGGGTGAGCGCGGTGCCTTTGGTGAGCAGCCGCTTGTTGGTCTTTTCATCGTGCAGGTCGGCGACGAGTTTCTGATCATTCAGCAAACTGGTCAAGCGCTTGAGCCGTTCGTCGGTGAGGATGCGGATCTCATCCGCCAGGTTTCGTTCCAGGCGAAAGACCTGCAGTGCCTCGATGGCCTTGTGGCGTTCGTCCTTTTCGGCGCCTTTGCGGCAGAAGATCTTGACGTCGACCACGGTACCCTCGATGCCGGGCGGACAGTAAAGCGAAGCATCGCGAACGTCGCCCGCCTTTTCTCCGAAGATGGCGCGGAGCAGTTTCTCCTCCGGTGTCAGTGTCGTTTCACCCTTGGGGGTGACTTTGCCAACCAAAATGTCGCCGGGACGAACCGTGGCGCCGATGCGAATCACGCCACTTTCGTCGAGGTTGCGAAGGAATGTTTCGCTGATATTGGGGATATCGCGCGTGATCTCCTCGGGGCCGAGTTTGGTATCGCGCGCCTCGATTTCAAACTCCTCAATGTGAATGGAAGTGTAGTAATCCTCTTTGACCAGCTTTTCGCTAACCAGAATGGCATCTTCAAAGTTATACCCGCGCCACGGCAGGAACGCGACCAGCACATTGCGGCCGAGCGCGAGCTCGCCCCGATCCGTGCAAGGACCATCCGCGAGCACTTGTCCCTGGCCGACGCGATCTCCAACCCGAACCAGAGGCTTTTGGTTAATGCAGGTATTTTGGTTCGAACGCTTGAATTTGATCAGCGAATAAATGTCTGCACCGACTTCGCGGCTCAGCACGCCGGAATGATCGGATTCCACGCGGACAATGATGCGTTCGGAGTCCACCTGATCGACAACGCCATCGCGGCGGCAGATCACTACGGCCCCGGAATCGCGAGCGGTTACGCGCTCCATGCCGGTGCCGACGAGCGGCGCTTCGCCGCGGATCAGCGGCACGGCCTGGCGCTGCATGTTCGAACCCATCAAGGCGCGGTTGGCGTCGTCGTTTTCCAGGAAGGGAATCAGACTGGCAGCAACAGAGACGAGCTGCTTAGGCGAAACGTCGATGTAATCAACTTCTTCGCGCTGCTTGAGGACAAAGTTACCAGCCTGACGGCAATTGACCAGTTCGGTCGTGACGCGCCCGCGCTCGTCGAGAGGCACATTCGCCTGGGCCACCACGTACCGGTCTTCCTCCCAAGCAGACAGATAAAAGCAGTAGGGTTCTGCGGTGACGCGGCGCCGCTTGAGTTCTTCGTTTACAGCATCCACTTTGTCTCGTTCAACGATTTCACCGGCTTTGAATTCGCTGTCTCCGGCGTTGACCACTTGCACGTAATCCACCACGCGGCCGCCCCTCACTTTGCGGTAAGGCGATTCGATAAATCCGAATTCGTTAATGCGCGCGTAGCAGGAAAGAGAGCTGATCAAGCCAATATTCGGACCTTCGGGCGTCTCGATGGGACAGATACGGCCATAGTGGGTGGGATGGACGTCGCGGACTTCGAATCCAGCGCGCTCCCGGGAGAGGCCTCCGGGACCCAAAGCGGACAAGCGACGCTTGTGGGTGATCTCGCTCAACGGGTTGGTCTGGTCCATGAACTGCGAAAGTTGTGAACTGCCGAAGAATTCGCGAATCGCAGCCATGACCGGCTTCGCATTCACCAGGTCATGAGGCATAGCCGTGGACATTTCCTGGTACACAGACATCTTCTCTTTGATGGCGCGCTCCATGCGAACGAGCCCGATGCGGAACTGGTTTTCCAGGAGCTCGCCGACGGCGCGCACCCGGCGATTCCCTAAATGATCGATATCGTCCACCGTGCCGATATTCTTGCGAAGCTTGAGCAGATAACGGATAGCGGCCACAAAGTCTGCGGAATCCAGCGTGCGCGTTTCGAGCGGGGTCTCCAAAGCAAGTTTGATATTGAACTTGAGCCGGCCGACTTTGCTGAAATCGTATTTGCGCGGGTCAAAGAACATCCCGTTGAAGAGTGCCGTAGCGGTCTCGAGCGTGGGCGGATCGCCGGGACGCAGTTTGCGATAGATCTCGATAAGCGCCTCGCGCGAAGAGCGAATGGAGTCTTTGTCGAGCGTGCGCGAGATGACTACGCCGGTATCGTCGCGATCCGGGAAGAAGATGTCCACACCGGTGATGCCAGCTTCGGGCAAAGCGGCCCAGATCTCCGGTGTAAGCGGCTTATTGGCTTCGAGGAGCACTTCACCCGTCTGGCGATTCACCAGATCAGCAACCGTGAAGGCGCCTTCCAAGTCGCCGAGTGACACACGCGCGTGGGCGATCTTGGCTTTTACCAACTCCTTGTAGAGCGGCTCGGTAACTCCAGGAAATAACTGCGGTTGTTGGCGGTTTCGTAGAAAACCCCGGGCGAACGGTGCAGCTGGCTGACAATGACGCGCTCAGTCCCGTTGATGATGAACGTACCGTTGTCGGTCATCAGCGGGATATCGCCGAAGAAAACTTCCTGTTCCTTGATGTCGCGGACGTTTTTCGCGCCTGTGTCGGGGTCCTTATCGTAGATGGTCAAGCGAATGGTGACCTTGAGCGGCGCGGCATAAGTCATGCCGCGTTCCTGGCACTCGTTTACATCGTACTTAAGCTGCATGGCCACGGGATCGCCGCACTTATTGCAGAAGGTCGGCGTGTTCTTGTTGAAGGTGCCACACTTCGAACAGATCACGTCGCCGGTCTGATAAGGATTCGTGACCACCGAAGCGCCGCAATTGCGGCAGGTGGCGCGCAGATGGTGCAGCCCCTTAAGATTTCCGCACTTACATTCCCAATTTCCAATGGAGTAATCGACAAAGTCCAGTTGCGAGAGTCCTCGAAAATCCTGAATCGGGAATACCGATGTGAAAACCGATTGCAAGCCGGTATCTTCGCGTTCAGAAGGCAGCAGGTCCATTTGCAGGAAGCGTTGATAAGAGAGCCGCTGGACTTCGATCAGATTCGGAATCTGGATCGAGCTCTTGATCTTGGAAAAGTCCAAGCGCTCGCGCTCCCGAACGGCGTTATTTCCGTTGCGATGATTTCCATTCTCCATTCGATTACCTCACGATACCCAAAAGGGTCAGGCCGGGACGCGCGGCGGCAACTACACTTCCGCCGCATGCGGTCCGGATTGGACGCGGTTGAAGTTCAAATTCCCGAGAGTTCAGCTTCGTACGAATTCCTTTGCGCGCAAGCTCGCGCGCCGGCCAGTCGCTCGTTTCTTACTTGACTTCTACTTTGGCGCCGGCATCCTCAAACTTCTTCTTGATCGCGGCGGCTTCGTCCTTGTTCACGCCTTCCTTGATCGGTTTGGGCGCACCATCCACGAGGTCCTTGGCTTCCTTCAAGCCCAGGCTAGTCACTTCGCGGACGGCCTTAATGACGTTAATCTTGTTCGCTCCCACCTCGGTAAGCACGACCGAGAACTCCGTTTGCTCCTCGGCCGGAGCGGCTCCCGGCGCAGCGCCTCCACCGGCCACGACCATCGGCGCGGCAGCAGCAGCAGACACGCCGAAAGTCTGCTCCATTTTCTTGACCAAGTCGGCGGCTTCAAGCAACGTAAGTCCCTTGATCTCTTCCAGGATTGCCTCCACTTTGCTAGCCATTGCCTCGTTTTCCTCCTCGCTAGTGTGCGAACTTCTCTGCTTTCACTGCTTCTTGCACGACGACAGCCAGATTCCGGTTCAGGCCCGCGAGAGCGCTGGCGCTGCGCCGGGCGGGCGCCTGCAGCAAGAACATGATCTTGCCAATCAGCTCTTCCTTCGATGGCAGAAGAGCCAATTGCTGAATTTCCGCTATAGATAAGACGCGCCCCTCAACCACGCCCGCCTTGAAGCGAAATGCGGGTACGTCCTTGGCAACTTTTGTGAGAATCTTCGCCAACGACACCGGATCGGTGCTGTAAGAAACGGAGTTGGTTCCCGAGAGACCCTTAAGCAGGCCCTCGGCCGTCGTTCCCTTTCCGGCTTGTTCAGCGAGAGTATTCTTCACGACGCGGTACTTTCCCCCCGCGCCCTGCACGGCGCGGCGAAGCTGCGTGTCCTGCGCCACGGTGATGCCTTGGAAAGTAGTCAGAATCACCGTGGACACCTTGGCCAGGTCGCTCTTCAGCTTTTCGACTTCTTCCTTTTTCTCGCTGCGTTTTTTCATCCGAATATCTCCCGCACTCAAGCGGCTGTGGCCATGGCCGTTTCCGCCTCCGCGAGGTCAATGGCAATGCCCGGACCCATCGTGGAGGTCAAGGTGATTTTCTTGACGTAACGTCCTTTTGCAGCGGCAGGCTTGGCTTTGACCACCGCGCCGAGCAAAGCCTGGGCATTTTCCGCAAGCTTTACGCCGTCAAAGCTCACCTTGCCAATGGGCGAGTGAATGATGCCTGTCTTATCCACCCGAAACTCCACCTTGCCGGCCTTGATCTCTTTCACGGCATTGGCGACTTCAAACGTAACTGTGCCCGTCTTTGGATTGGGCATAAGACCGCGAGGGCCCAGAACCTTGCCGAGACGCCCCGCGGACCTCATCATATCCGGAGTGGCTATGACGGCTTCGAAATCGGTCCAGCCCTCCTGAATTTTTTGCACCATGTCATCGCCGCCGACGAAATCCGCGCCCGCTTCCTGCGCCTCGCGAATCTTTTCGCCGCTGGCAATCACCAGCACGCGCTTGGACTTGCCCAGACCGTGCGGCAATACGACCGTGCCGCGCACCATCTGGTCAGAGTGCTTCGGATCTACGCCGAGATTGATAACCAACTCTACGGTCTCGTCGAATTTTGCGAAATGGGCGTGCTTAAGGGTTTCGGCAGCCTCGCCCAATTTATAGGGCCGAGCCTCGACCTTCTTTCGCGCATTGACGATATTCTTTCCGACTCTTCGCGGCATGATCTGTCCTCAGCCTTCCACTTCGAGTCCCATATTGCGCGCCGTACCCATAACGGTCCGAACGGCGGCTTGCAAGTTGGAGGTGTTCAAGTCCACAAGCTTGGTGCGTGCGATGTCCTCCACCTGCTTTCGCGTTACCTTGCCGACCTTAGTGCGATTCGGTTCGGCCGAGCCTTTGACGATTCCGGCGGCACGCTTGAGCAATTCCGACGCGGGCGGCGTCTTGGTGATAAAGGTGAAGCTGCGATCGCTGAAAATCGTAACCAAGACGGGGATGATCATTCCCTCGGGCTCTTTATTGGTCTTGGCATTAAACTGCTTGCAAAACTCCATGATGTTGACGCCTTGAGGACCAAGCGCGGTGCCAACGGGCGGCGCAGGCGTAGCCTTGGCGGCCGGCAACTGCAGCTTGACCACAGCTTGAACTTTCTTGGCCATCTCTTGTCCTTACCTGTGATCCAGAGAATCGTCCCTAACTGATTTTTTCCACTTGGGCAAAGTCCAGTTCGACCGGAGTCGAACGCCCGAAGATAGTCACGGAAACTTTCAGCGTGCTGCGGTCTGCGTTGACCTCTTCTATCTGCCCGGTGAAATTGGCGAACGGGCCGTCGACAATGCGCACTTGCTCGTTGCGCTCGAAAACCAGCTTGGGCTTCGGTTTCTCCGCCGACGTGGTCACGCGATGGAGAATATTCTCGACCTCCTGCTCGCTGAGCGGCGAGGGGGTCTGTCCCGAACCGACAAATCCGGTGACGCGCGGTGTAGAGCGCACCACGTGCCAGGTGTCGTCGTCCATTTCCATTTCCACCAGCACGTAGCCGGGATAAAACATGCGCGGCGAAACGATCTTCTTGCCGCCGCGCACCTCCATGACGTCCTCAGTGGGAATCATCACGCGCCCGATGCGCTCACCCAGACCAAAGGCGGCGACGCGTCCTTCCAGGCTTTCTTTGACTTTCTTCTCGAAGCCCGAATAGGTGTGAATGATGTACCACTGCTTGGTCATCGACACGCCACGCCTCAGCGCTTGAAAATACTGAACACGCGATTGAGCACCCATCCCACGCTGCTATCCACGCCGAAAAAGAAGACACCAAAAAAGGCCACCGCGACGATCACCACAAAGGTTGTGACCACTACTTCATGCTGCGTGGGCCATGTGACTTGGCGCAACTCCACCCGCACCTCATGCAGGAACTCGCCCCACTGTTTCGGATGCTGTTTGATACGCTCCCAGAGCGCGCCCGTGCGCGATTCCGGAGCTTCACCTGACATTGCCTTCAATCGTTCCGCGTGCGCCATTGCTCCTCAGTTTCCCCACTTCCCATTCAGTCTGGCAGGGGAGGAGGGATTCGAACCCCCACATCCGGTTTTGGAGACCGGCGGTCTACCGTTGAACCTACTCCCCTTTACCCTCCATAGCCGCCTTAGCGGGCGTGGAAGGTTGATTCGATTCCGTCACTTCACTTCACGGTGGACGGTATGTTTTCTACACGTATTACAGAATTTCTTTGTCTCCATCCGGTCGGAATGCTTCTTTTTGTTTTTGGTGGTCGTGTAATTCCGGTTCTTACAGTCATTGCATTGCAACGTGATGATTTCGCGCATCAGCCGGCCTCTTGAGAGTTACTCGATAATTTCGGTGACGGCGCCGGCGCCTACGGTGTGGCCGCCTTCGCGTATGGCGAAGCGCAGCCCGCGCTCCAGCGCCACCGGCGTGATCAGCGATATCTCCGCCGACACGTTGTCTCCCGGCATGACCATCTCCACTCCCGTCGGCAGCTTCACGTCTCCGGTCACGTCCGTGGTCCGAAAATAAAATTGCGGCCGATA
>QHYQ01000616.1 GCA_003224175.1 Acidobacteriota bacterium | reverse complement strand
TTTAGAGGCCGTCCGGGCCGGCGCCAAAGGAGTCGTTTTGAAAACCCATGCGTCTGAGGATTTGGACCAGGGCGCGCGAAACTTCCGGACTCATGTAGGTCCCCCCGCGCGAAGCTTCACGAATCGCTCGCACCAAATCCTCAGACGCATGGGTTTTCAAAACGACTCCTTTGGCGCCGGCCCGGACGGCCTCTAAAAGGTAGTGGCTCTCCGTATGCATGGTGAGAAGGATCGTTTTGGTCTTCGGCGAGAGCCTTTGGATCTCTCGCTGGGCGTCGAGGCCATTCAAAAGCGGCATAGCTATGTCGATCAGCGCCACATCGGGGCGCAACTCTTTCGCCAGTTTCACCGCCTCATGCCCGTTCTCTGCCTCCGCCGTCACCTTGAAGCCCTTCCGCTCGAGAAGGAGTTTCAGGCCCTGGCGAACAAGCTGATGGTCATCCGCGAGAAGGATTCGAATGGGCATTTTTCATTCGGCGTGTCCCTACCGACAAGAGGTAGACGGTTTCTGCGCGCCTATATTTTCAGTACCGCCGAGCAACCGCCCACTGTGCTCTTGCCTTGGTACTGGCAGCGCTCACCCAGCACCGTCAGGACCACCAAGTCGGAGTAGGTGAACAACCACTTCTCGACCTGCTTACCGGCCGCTTTCGCAGCCCTAGGGATAACGATAAAGCCCAAGTGCTTTGTGCGCGCAAGGGCGTGCAGGTGCTCCAGGCAGACTCCGGTCAGGCCGGAGACTTCTTCGTCGGTAAAGAATTTCTGGCTCGACTTGATCCTGACCACGCCTGGACCTTCGCGCTCGTAGCGAGTTGGGTAGAAATCGTGCGCGACGCTAATCGCATTCAGCTGGATGCGTCAAGTCCCCGTCGGGGCTAGTTCTTTTTGGCTAATGTTTCTCGACGAGGAGTGAGCCCAAGGATGGGCCCTGGATCGCTTCTCATACTCAGGGAGTAGTCTCGCTGGCTAATCCTGTACGGCGATTGACTTAATGACAGCAGCCGAGTAGGAAGACCTACGCTTGGGATACCCAGCCCCCAAGGAAGGCTTGTAGTGAGTGGCCTGCTCGCGAACCCTCGGGGCAAGGTACCCTCGCGCCAGGAAAAGGCTTCGGACAAATTATTGAACGCCAGTATAGCAAATGCTGCTGAGCGTGTCTGCCCTGCTCGTGCGCACGCAGAGGACGCGATAACGCTCAGGCCCGGGTCAAGGTCTGCTTCTCAGCGCCGCCGATGGAATAGCGCGGGAACGGTTCACGCGGAGCGCCCGTGAGAGCTAGAGCCTCACTACCAGGCAAGGCGGTTGCCCAGCGGACGGCGGTGGGTTTCCTGCTGATCGATTCCTTGGAGAGGACAATCTACGCTAACACCGAGGCAGCTCGAATCCTGCTGTATCCAGCAAAACCGGGGGACGATTCGTCGGGGGCCTCCATCCTTCGGAGATAGCCCAGCAGTTCGGCCTGACACCACGGGAGCAGGAAACAACGGAGCTACTCATGCTGGGCCTCTCCAGCAAGGAGATCGCGAGCCGGATGAGCATTAGTCCCAATACGGTGAAGGCCTTCCTGCGGCTTGTCATGTTCAAAATGGGGGTGACCAGCCGCTCCGGCGTTGTGGGGAAAATCCTCGCGCATGCGGTGGGTGAGGGGCCTAAAGTTTCCTAAGACGTGGGCAATCATCTGGGCCGTTGGCTCGCATTATGCCATCCATCAAGCCATACGCGCCGCACCTACTCACTACCTCCGTAGTCTCCGCGCGTTCCTATTGGGCGACGGTTAGTCCAATGGAGGATTGACACGTCTGCGCGCCCTGATTAGCGTCGCGGACGCTTCTGCTCAACTTGCTGTGAGGTAAGCCATGCGATCTACTCCTAGGCCTAGGAATCTGTATTGGGCAAATCATCGACAAAGCTTGTGGCAGGACTCGCGTGATTTTCGACCGCATGCTCGATCTCTGCGCGAATAGGAACTCTGATCTCGACTCATTCGAGGGATAACTGTGCCAAACGCCAAGACGACACCGGGGCCCTGGCATGCTCTGAACCATCCACACTGGGAGAATCAGCTTGTGGTGTGCGCACCCATCGAACATGGCTATATAGCTTATGTTGCGCCGTTGTTCCATACACCCAATTACGCCAGAGACGAAGAAGCGAAAGCGAATGCCCTGCTCATTGCGGCCAGCCCTTCACTCTATGAATTTGTGCGTGCACGCGCCAATGCTGGTGATCATGAGGCCAAGAATCTGCTTGGCTCATTGCAATTAAGTGATTGATGGACAAGAGCGTCCTGGAGACACTCCATCTGCTGCTGGTTGGTTCCAACCGTTTTGCTGGGAAGCCACACGACTGAACCTCCCGCTCCTTTCTCCTCGCCAGTCTGTATCAGCAGTCGCATTTACCGAACGTCCTCAGGCACCCCAACTCGCCCGCACGCCCTGGGGAGGCTCCCCACCCCGCCCCCTCTGCCAGAAAATCTGCTACTCAGACTGCACAAAAAACTGCCCTCTGCGCCCCCTGCGAGCACCCAGGAGGTTTCGGAATCCGAAAATCGGCCAGCAACTCGGGGCACAGCCCACTCCGAGGTTCAGGGTGATGAGCGAGGCAATGAGCGACGTAGAGATTGAGGCAACTGATCGACCCATTGCCGCCCTTCACTTTATGCCGCCCGTTTAGTTTCGATTCCAAACTAATCTGGTGAAGGAAAAATCGATGCAACCTCACAATTTTTTTAGCACCGACGCAACGCCTTCCATCCCGCCACATGCCGGGCCACCATGCCGCGGCCTCCTCGATAGCCCTGAAGGCGGATTTCCTGGAAGAGCCGCGTGGCGTTGTGACAGCCTTCCTCCCATCGCTGCTGGAGGTATTCGGCGAATCGATGGACCTGGGGAGGACGCTGCCGCGGCGGCTTGCGTTCGGGAAACTGGCCCGCTCG